>JAOEQC010000022.1 GCA_028388995.1 Ascidiaceihabitans sp.
TTTTAGGGGCGTGCCATCAGCGGCCAATACCAGGCCATTTGCAGTGCTATCGCTCATCTTTAGTCTTTCAGTAAGGGAGTGACGGGGGCTAAATCGCCCCCGCCGAATTGTGCAACATTAGGTGGGTTTAACCCCTCCTTACTGCCTTACTTAGCCAACCACGCTTGGAATTTTGCGTCGATGTCATCACGGTAATCAGCCCAGAACTCGTAGTTATACAAGAACGTGTTCTTTGCGTTGTTTGGGTCTGTTGGCATATGTGGTGCCATGTCGATGCCCAATGTCTTGTGCTTACCAACGAGGGGTGCAGAAGATTTGCGCGCAGGACCGTAAGAGATGTACTGTGCTTGGTCAGCTAGACGCTGTGTGTCAGTCGCGAACATGATGTAATCAAGTGCACGTTCTTTACGCTCGTCGCTTAGGCCCGCTGGAATGATCCAACCATCAAGGTCAAATACTTGTGCGTCCCATAGCATGCCGATTGGCTGCTTTTGCTCTTCGATCGCTGCGAACAAACGGCCGTTGTATGTGGAACCCATGACAACTTCGCCATCAGCCAAAAGCTGTGGAGTGTCAGCACCAGCAGACCACCAAATAACATCGTCTTTGATTGTTGCTAGCTTATCAAGAGCTTGCTGTTGACCTTCTTCAGTCGCAAGAACGTCATAAACTGCGTCTTTTGCAACGCCGTCACAAAGAAGAGCCCATTCCATGTTGTTGATTGGGCGTTTTTCTAGTGAACGCTTACCTGGGTATGCTTCTGTGTCAAATACTGCGCAGACAGTAGTTGGTGCAGTATCGCCAACTAGGTCTGTGCGGTAACCGAATGTTGTTGAATAAACGATTTGTGGAATGAAGCAGTCAGAAACCAACAGGTCACCAAAATCTTCAGAAGCTTTTGTGCCGTCCGGAGCGTCTGCAAGCATTGTGTCTGCGTCGATTTCAAGCGCAAGGCCCTCGTCGCAAAGACGGATCGCATCGGCTGCAACAACGTCAACAACGTCCCAAGTTACGTTTCCAGCTTCTGACATCGCGCGCAATTTAGCTACGGCTTCAGCGGAAGAGTCATCGTTAATGATAGTAACGCCAGTATTCGCAGAATACGGGTCGTGATAGGCACCTTTTTGTGAAGCAGTGTAAGCACCACCCCAAGATACGATTGTCATTTCTTCAGCAGCAGCAGCGCCAGCAACCAAAGTAAGGGCTGTAGTAGCCGTGAGTAGTTTGGTGAGTGTCATAGTAGTCTCCCAGTTGATCCCGATTTGTATTAAGGCTGGGTACGGGTTTGTTTTCCCAACCTAATTAAATCGCGTAGACATTATGCTGCGCGATGTAATGTACCGCTACGCGTCTAGCGCGCGGCAATCCTCTGCCAACCAACCGATGTCGATCATCTGGCCTGGCTGCAAGCGCACCTGATCTGGTGCGTTGCGTGTTTTGATTACGAAGTCATCATTTCCAGCAACCCGAAGACGCGTGCGGAAGATGTCACCCATATAGATGAATTCCAGCACTTCAGCTTTCAGCGTGTGTGCGTCTGGCGATAGACGAGATTTGTCCATCTCAACCCGCTCTGGGCGGATAGAAACGCGTGTGCGCTGGCCGGCCTCAGCTACGTTAATCGGTTTGGCATCGATCAAGTCACCATTGTCGAGCTGGACAAGCGCAACGCCACCTTTGATTTCTTTAATGACACCTTCGAGGGTGTTATTTTCCCCGATGAACTGCGCAACAAAGCTGTTCTCTGGCTCTTCGTACAATTTGTCTGGCGCAGCCAGTTGTTGAATGCTGCCGTCTTCAAACACCGCGACGCGGTCTGACATCGTCAGTGCTTCTGTTTGGTCGTGCGTTACGTAAACAGTCGTAATGCCTAGCTCGTGTGCCAAGTTGGTAATTTCAAACTGCAGCGTTTCGCGCAGTTGTTTATCAAGGGCACCAAGTGGCTCATCCATCAAAACCAATTCTGGTTCAAACACCAATGCACGCGACAAAGCGATGCGCTGTTGTTGACCACCAGAAAGTTGGGAAGGGCGGCGACCTGCGAAATCTTGCATCTGAACCATGCCTAATGCGCGCATAACTTTTTCTTCACGCTCAGATTTGCCGATTTTGCGAACTTCTAATGGGAAGGCAAGGTTTTCAGCAACAGTCATGTGTGGGAACAACGCGTAGTTTTGGAACACCATGCCAATGCCGCGTTTGTGCGGCGGGATGTTGTTGATCGAGGTGCCGCCAAGGCGAATGTCGCCGTGTGTTGCTGTCTCGAAACCCGCAAGCATCATAAGGCAAGTTGTCTTGCCAGATCCTGATGGGCCAAGCATTGTTAGGAATTCGCCGCGTGGCACGGAAAGGTTCAAATCTTTGACGACTAGATTAACACCGTCATAGCTTTTCTGAACGCGTTCAAATTCAACGAACGCATCGTTTTTTGCAGTATCGGCCAAATGTGGCTCCCTGGTTTCGCCCGCGATTTTTCGCGTGTATTAAGAAAGATTAGAACCAGTGAGTTCAAGATTTGCAACCTGATATATGGAAATGGCAGTTTTATTCTAAATATTTTGCTATCCGCCTATTTCACATGCCTTCGGCAGAACAATGTTTAACAATTTCTGAATTGCATAGTCGATACTGTAAGTATTTGTTCAAGAAAGCCCGTCAAATTCCCTGAATTATTACATTCTCATGGAACATTTAGGGGTCCCCATGTCTCAAACACTGCCGAATCTTGGTCTGCCCGTGATGCAGCCATCACAAGCGCAAAGGCATGTGACAAACAATGAAGAGCTCAATGTCCTAGATACCGTCACGCAGTTGTGCGTCTTGGATAGCACTTTGACGACACCACCACTTGCGCAAAGGGGTGACAGGTACTTGGTGCCCAATGAGGGCGTTGATGCATGGGAAAACCATGTAGGGGCCCTTGCGTTGTATGATGGCAATGTGTGGCTGTTTGTTACCGCCCAAGTTGGTTGGCGTTCGATCAATCACGTGGCAGGTATTTGTATTTCGACGGTGGGGGTTGGGTTGAGCTGCCTCAGCAAACTGAATTGGCGAACCTTCAAAATGTCGGAATAAACTCGACGGCTGACGCAACCAATCGGCTGAGCATCAGTGCATCAGCTTCGTTGTATTCGCACGAAGGGGCGAGCCATCAGGTCAAGGTCAACAAGGCATCAACAGCTGATACCGTGAGCCTGTTATTTCAGACAAATTGGTCTGGGCATGCGGAAATGGGTCTGAATGGATCAAAAAGCTGGTCGCTGAAGATCAGCCCCGATGGGTCTTCGTGGCAAGAGGCCATTAGCTTTGATCCTTCAAGTGGGAGTGTGTCGGGTGCGTTTATTCAATCGGCACCAACTGATACAATGGCAGGCCGGTTGATGCGCACTGACTTTGGGTACTCTCCGGGCAATATTATTGGCGGCGTGAGCGAAGTGGGGGTAGTCCAAGTGGGGCGATCATTGAGCGAGGCAGTACGGCGTATGGAGACTTAACGCGGTTTGCGGATGGGACAATGATTTGCACATCGAACGTGTTTCCTGCTGACACCAAAATTGTTGTTGGAGCTGCTTTCAAATCGGCAACCCAAACGTGGACATTCCCCAGTGGGTTTATCGCAGCGACAGTTGTTTCAGGTGGGGCTGTGAGTGATGTGGCCAACCTATGGGTTAGTGCAGGGCAAGCAACCACATCCGGTTCTAGCGCTGTGGCATTCGCAGATGTCAGTGCAACAGGTGGATCGTTTCAGTTGACTGCGATTGGGCGCTGGTTCTGATGGGTTTCCTATTGCGCCTAACCTGTTGAAGCCGCATTTTGGGCGCAAAAGGATCCATGTATGACTAGCAAACGATTGCCCTTTGATCAGGCGGAATATGATCGCCGCCTTTTGATGACTCGTATGGCGATGGCGCTTGCGGGATTGGATGCTTTGTTTGTCAGTGATCCCGCAAATATGCAGTGGCTGACTGGATATGATGCCTGGACTTTTAACCATCATCAGGGTGCGATTATTTTGCAGGATGCGGACCCAATTTGGTGGGGGCGTCAACAAGATACGCAAGGGGCAATGCACACCGTCTGGATGCCAGAGGGTTGTGTGATCGGCTATGAAAGTGATCTTGTGCGCTCGATGGAGCGTCATCCGATTGAGGACCTAGCGCGCCACATTAATGGGTTGGGTGTTCAGAATCTTGGTATCGAAATGGACAGTCAACATTTCTCCGCCAAAGGGTTTTCAGTTCTTTTGCAAGTTCTCCCTGATGTTGGTTTTGCTGACGCAACAGGAATGGTGAACCTTCAGCGCGCTATTAAATCCGCACCCGAGATTGAGTTTATGCGTAAAGCAGCGGCCATTTCCGATAAGGTCATGGAAGGTGTTATGAAGCATGCAGATGTTGGCATGGCCAAGAACCAGCTGGTTGCATTAGCCTATCATGATGCGATGCCAGGTGTAGATGGCGCGTGGGGAGATTACCCAGCAATGCCACCGATGTTGCCGTCAGGTTCTGACCCAGCTGCGCGCTTGCTGACGTGGAGTGGCAGTCCGTTGGTTGCTGGTGAGGACATGACCTTCTCATTCTCAGGATGCTACCGTCGCTATCATGCGCCGCTTTGCCGAACCATTTTTCTTGGTGAAGTGTCAGATGAAAAGCGTCGCGCCGAGGCTGCTTTGATCGAAAGTTTAGATGCCGGAATTGCTGCTGCAATAGCAGGAAGTAAGGTTAGCGATGTCGCTAAAGCCTTGGCGGGTCCATTGGGACACGGCGACGATAACGGTAACGGGTTTGGCGGACTGATTGGTGTCGCCTATCCCCCAAGAATGGAAGATGAAGTGATTTCATTGAATACTAATAGCGAAGCAGTTTTAGAGCCGAATATGACGTTTCATGTCTGCCCAACTCTGAGTGTTTCAGGTGCCAATGTGGGAATAGGTCAGAGTATTCGGATTTCTGAGGATGGGGCAGCAGAGGTATTTGGTGGCGTATCTCCTAAATTCGTTACCAAATAGAGTTAACTAGGACGCTTCTTTCAGAAGGTCCAAGTCCTTCATCCGCACATAGGCTTCGTCTAGTGCTAGACGTGCACGCTGGCCCATCAACTTGATCTCTTCCGGAGTGATCACGAGTGGTGGTGAGATGATCAGGCGGTCATAAACGTGGCGCATAATCAGGTTGTTGGCAAAGCTGCGTTCGCGGCACATGTAGCCTGCTGTTCCAGCGTCAGCTGCAAACTTGGCGCGTGTTTCTTTGTTAGGTGTAAGGGCAAGTGATCCCATCATACCTATTATTTTTGTTTCACCAACTAACGGGTGATCGCCGAGTCCATTCCACATTTCGGCAAGGGCAGGAGCAGCCACATCACGGACGTGATCCAGGACGTTTTCTTCTTGTAGAATACGTAGGTTTTCGAGCGCCACAGCGGCCGCCACAGGGTGGCCGGAATACGTATAGCCGTGATTGAATTCACCAGAATTGATCACTGTAGCGATTTCATCAGAAACGATTGAACCCCCGATGGGTTGATAGCCAGAACTAAGACCTTTCGCGATGGTCATGATGTCTGGGTAAATGTTTACTGTTTCTGACCCAAACCAGTTTCCTGTACGACCAAAGCCACAGATGACCTCGTCTGCAATCAATAAAATTTCGTATTTATCGCAAATCCGTTGAACTTCAGGCCAATAGGTTTCTGGTGGGATTATTACGCCACCAGCACCTTGAATGGGTTCTGCGATAAAGGCGGCAACACGATCCTCGCCCATTACAAGGATTGTTGTTTCCAGTTCTTGCGCGCAGGCCAAACCAAAATCGTTAGGTGTTGCTTCGCCACCCTCTGCCCACCAATGCGGCTGATTAATGTGCGTGATGTCAGGGATCGGCAGGCCGCCTTGGGCGTGCATTGGACTCATGCCACCAAGTGATCCAGATCCAACTGACGAACCGTGATATGCATTCTTGCGGCTGATTACGACGGTTTTTGAGGGTTTGCCTTTCATTGCCCAATATGTACGCACCATGCGCAGATTTGTGTCATTCGCTTCGGAACCAGAACCCGCGAAGAACACGTGGTTCAGGTGAGCAGGAGCAAGTGATGCTATCTCTTTGGCGAGTGCAATTGCGGGCACGTGGGTCGTCATAAAGAAGGTGTTATAGTACGGCAGCTCTTTCATCTGACGGGCTGCGACTTCGGCCAGTTCTTCGCGTCCATAACCGATGTTTACACACCAAAGACCAGCCATGCCGTCTAAGATTTCGTTGCCTTCGCTGTCGTGCAGATAAACACCGTTTGCGCGGGTGATGATCCTTGCGCCTTGCGCCGACAATTCATCATTTGTGGTGAACGGGTGCATGTGGTGGGCAGCGTCTAAGGCCTGCAGTTCCGCAGTGGGTAGGTGATTGGTAATGGCGGGCATTAGACTTTCCTTTGAAAGCGGGCCTTGGTTAAGGCCCAATGTATTTGAGCCGAGAATATGATCAATCACGTCCAAGTCAACACAGGTTATGCACCAACAAATGGTTGATTTGTGCGGGTGATCCAAAGTTGAAACATAAGAAGTCTTGATCAAGGGCGTAAAACTTGATCAAATTGGCTTAAGTCGGGACCAACCCGACCCGAAACACGGGAGACTAAAATGAAACAAATACTAAGCACCGTTGCCGTATTGGCGATCGCTTCCACAGCTGCTTGGGCTGAAGAAGTTCGGGTTTATAACTGGTCTGATTATATTGATGAAGAATTGCTGACCAAATTTGAAGCAGAGACCGGCATCAAGCTGATCTATGACGTCTTTGACAGCAACGAAGTTTTGGAAACTAAAATGTTGGCTGGTTCGTCTGGCTATGACGTTGTGGTGCCATCAGGTGAATTTTTGCAGCGCCAAATCTCAGCGGGTGCTTTCCAACCGCTTGATATGTCGAAGCTGCCAAATGCTGTGAATCTGTGGGACGTGATCAAAGATCGCACTGCTCAGTATGATGCGGGAAATGTCCATTCAATAAACTATATGTGGGGCACTACTGGCCTTGGCGTTAACACAGGTAAGGTTGCTGAAATTTTAGGTGCCGACGCGCCGATCTCATCACTTGAATTGGTGCTAAATCCAGCAAATATGGAAAAATTGGCTGAATGTGGTGTTCACTTTTTGGACGCGCCATCTGAAATGATCCCTGCTGCGTTGCAATACATTGGTGAAAACCCAGACAGCCAAGACCCTGATGTGATCAAAAAAGCCGAGGCTGTATTGTCAGCTGTGCGCCCATACATCACCAAATTTCACAGCTCTGAATATATCAACGCTTTAGCGAACGGTGACATCTGCGTCGCCTTTGGTTGGTCCGGTGATATCCTGCAGGCACGTGATCGTGCTGCTGAAGCCGAAAACGGTGTAGAGATCGCATACAACGCCCCATCTGAAGGTGCATTGATGTGGTTTGACCAAATGGCGATCCCAGTTGATGCGCCGAACCCTGATGCGGCCCATAAGTTTTTAAACTTCATTATGGATGCGCAAAACATGGCGGATGCTTCAAACTATGTTTATTATGCCAACGGTAACAAAGCCTCACAAGAGCTTTTGGTCGAAGACGTGATCGGTGACACGGCAATCTATCCAGATGCTGCAACACTGGAAAATCTGTACACTAAAGGCCCGTATGGACAAAAAGTTCAGCGCGTTGTTACGCGCATGTGGACCAAGATCAAATCTGGTACCTAAGACACGAAGAACGGGGGCGCAGCCAGTGTTGCGCCCCACTTTAATATTCAAGGATTGCTTGTGGTAGAGACTGTTTTCGAACCTTGGGCCGATCCTAACGCGGACCCACTCATTTCATTCAAAAACGTGACAAAACGATTTGGTGACTTTGTTGCCATTGATGATTTGACGTTGGACATTTTTGAGCGTGAGTTCTTCGCCTTGCTAGGGCCATCGGGCTGCGGCAAGACGACCATGATGCGTATTCTGGCGGGGTTTGAAAATCTTACGTCGGGTTCGACGTTATTATCTGGTCATGACATTGCGGGGATTCCACCGAACAAGCGGGCCGTAAACATGATGTTCCAAACCTATGCATTGTTCCCGCATCTTTCCGTTTGGGAAAACATCGCCTTTGGGTTGCGCCGTGACGGTGTCGCCAAAGATGTGTTGCACGCCCGCGTTGAAGAGATGCTTAAACTGACGCGACTGGAGAAATTTGGACGACGTAAACCACATCAGATTTCTGGTGGGCAGCGCCAGCGTGTTGCATTGGCTCGCTCATTGGCCAAGGCACCAAAGTTGTTGCTGTTAGATGAACCTCTTGGAGCGTTGGACAAGAAGCTGCGCCAAGAAACACAGTTTGAACTGATGGATATTCAGGAACAGACGGGCACGACCTTTGTAATTGTCACCCACGATCAGGAAGAGGCAATGACGGTTGCATCCCGCGTTGCTGTTATGGACGAGGGACGCATCATTCAGGTTGCTACTCCTGAGAAAATTTATGAAGCACCCAATTCTGTTTATGTTGCTGATTTTATTGGCGACGTGAACATTTTGACTGGTCCGGTTAGGGCTGTTGGTGCCGACACATATTCACTGGATTTTGGTGGATCGGAGCCAATGACTGCAGCCAGTGACCGATCCTTTGCTGAGGGCGTAACCGCGCACTTGGCAATTCGTCCTGAGAAAATCGGCATTCATGCGGAACGCCCTGAAGGGCCAAATTCTGTGCAAGGCAAGGTCCTGGATATCGCGTATTTAGGGAACTTAAGTACCTATCACGTACAGTTGCCTAACGGCCAAATCATTAAAGCACAAACAGCAAACACACGTCGTGTTTCACGTCGCGTGTTTACATGGGAAGATCCTGTTTGGGTTAGTTGGAGCGCCACAGCTGGCGTTCTTTTGGATCGCTGATTTGAGACGCTTTCTCCTCATATCCGTGCCATATTTATGGCTGCTTACTTTGTTCCTGATTCCGTTTGTGATCGTGTTTAAAATCGCACTGTCTGACGCTGCGCTAGCGATCCCGCCTTATATGCCTACGATGAAAGACGGCCTAAGCGCGATGTTCTCGCAGCTGGATTTTGAGAATTTCATATTCCTGACTGAAGATGACTTGTATTGGAAGGCGTACTTAAGCAGTCTTAAAATCGCGTTTATCTCAACCGTTCTGACGCTGCTGTTAGGCTACCCAATTGCATACGCGATGGCACGAGCCCCTCACGAGTGGCGGGCTACCTTGATGATGCTCATTATCCTACCATTTTGGACCAGCTTTTTGATCCGCGTATATGCGTGGGTGGGGATTCTAAGCACGGAAGGTCTGTTGAACCGCTTCTTGTTTTGGATCGGGGCAATCAGTGAGCCGTTGATGATTTTGAACACATCCACGGCCGTCTATATTGGCATCGTTTACACCTACATACCGTTCATGATTTTACCGATTTACGCGGCGCTTGAACGTCTTGATGCTTCGCTAATCGAAGCGGCTGAAGATCTGGGCTGTTCAAGGATGAAAGCGTTTTGGTTGATCACAGTACCACTGTCTAAAGGCGGGATAATTGCAGGATGTTTCTTAGTTTTCATTCCGGCGCTGGGCGAGTTTGTGATCCCATCATTGCTGGGTGGATCTGGTACTTTGATGATCGGTAAGGTGCTGTTTGAGGAGTTTTTTTCGAACCGAGATTGGCCGGTCGCGAGTGCCGTTGCAGTAATCTTGCTGATAATTTTGATCATCCCAATCATCCTGTTCCAACGAAATGAACAACGCCAACAGGAGGCCGAAAGATGAACCGCTTAAGCTCATTTAATGTTGTGTCGCTGACATTTGGCTTTGCGTTTCTTTATCTGCCGATGTTGATCCTAGTGATTTACAGTTTCAACAAATCAAAGTTAGTGACTGTTTGGGCAGGGTTTTCAACCAAATGGTACGGCGAGTTGTTGAGCAATGAAGCCTTTCTTGACGCTGCGTGGGTGACGTTAAAAGTGGCTATGATCTCGTCATCAATTGCGACCGTGTTGGGCACGATGGCAGCCTATACTTTGGTCAGAGGTGGCCGATTCTTTGGGCGTACATTGTTTTCTGGAATGATTTATGCGCCGCTTGTAATGCCTGAAGTCATTACCGGCTTGTCGTTACTCTTGTTATTTATTGGTATCGGAATGGACCGAGGAGTTATGACAATCGTCTTAGCGCACACAACGTTCTCGATGTGCTTTGTATCAGTCGTAGTGTCGTCACGATTGGCAACGTTTGATCGCTCATTAGAAGAAGCCGCCCTTGATTTGGGCGCATCGCCGTTTCAAGCATTCAGATTAATCACTCTGCCAATTATTGCGCCTGCAGTTGTTTCCGGTTGGTTGTTAGCCTTCACGCTGTCTTTGGATGATTTGGTTATTGCCTCGTTTGCGACTGGGCCATCCGCCACCACGTTACCAATGAAGATATGGTCGTCTGTTCGATTGGGTGTGAGCCCTGAGATAAATGCGCTGAGCTCTATTTTAATAGGACTGGTGGCCAGTGGGGTGATCATTGCGTCACTGATATCTAAGCGAAATTCAGTCCGTTTGCGGCTTGAAGAACGTACCGCTGAACGACTTTAATCGTGCGGTCTGTGATGTGCCCAGATAGGCCGCATTTTGTGGAAAATTCTAAAAATTTAGACTGAACTCATATCATACAAACCGGCCAGTTTAGACGAGTAGACTCGCTTTCACCGCAGCGCAATTTGTTTTTCTGTGGGTACCAACGCATTAATTTGGCGAAGGTGCTCTGGAAGGCAAACGGACAGGAAATCATAAGTTTCGACAACATGTTTGCGGGCGCTTGGACCAATGTGGGCGTGTTTTTTATGATTTTGAAGAAGATCAACAACCTACGACGTTTCATTGGTGTCTCGGACATGAAACCTATTAGTGAACCGTAAAGAACTAAAACGGTTCTGATAGGGTAGACAATTAGGCTTTTGTTTGGCGTGACAGTTGTACCGCAAAAATGCCTGTAGCGATGATCATAACGCCTACAATGTCGTACAAATCTAACTGCTCTCCCAAGATAATGGCGGCAATTGCTACCCCAAAGAATGGGTTGAGAAAGTGAAACGTTGCTGCGCGCACGGCCCCAATCCGCTTGACCAATTTGAACCATATCCAGGTTGCAAAAAGCCCTGGCGCTAAAGTGGTGTAGATAAAGGCAACGATCAGTGGTAAACTGAAGTTTACAGTGATCGTTTCTGTTGCAATCGAAGCGATTGCCAATATTGCGGAACCTACTAACATTTGCAGACCAACAATCATCAACAGGTTTCCGCCAGAGGATGCATTGCGCATAGAAAGCGTCGCAACCGTCAGGGCGACAGCCGCAATGATACACAGGGCTATCCCTTTCGCGTCCACGCCAGCCTCAATCCTTGTCGCCATTATCATCGTGACACCAACGATCCCTAGTACAAGACCTGCCATGCCAAATATAGGGAGGCGTTCTTTAAAGAATAGCCAACCCGCCACAGCGACCATCAATGGCATGCTTGATGCAATGATTGAGGCAACAGATGCTTCGATTGTTTGCATCGCGTAAAAATTCAGACCTAGGTACAGGGCGTTCTGGCACATCCCAAAAACGAAAGTGGCTTTCCATTGCTCTGATGTCAGCCGCATGGATTGCCCCAACGCGCGGGCAATCGTGATCCCAATCAAACCTGATAGGAAGAACCGTAAAGCAAGAGATGCTAACGGTGAGGCATCAACCACGATAATGCGGGCGGATGTGAAGGCTGATGACCAGATCAGGGCGAACAGAAGTCCCATGCCGATTGCACGTAAGTCCATTTTCGTTCTCCACCCAATTTCTAAAGTGACCTTTTCGCAAAACAGGCCGGTGTTCAAGGGATAGGGTAAGCAAACAAAAAGGGCCGCCAAATTGGCGACCCTTCCAGAAATCATGTAGAATGAAGGCTTAACCGTTCACGCTGTCTTTCAACGCTTTTGCAATTGTCATTTTGACAACTTTGTCTGCGTCTTTTTTGAACTGTTCACCAGTTGCAGGGTTACGCACCATGCGCTCTGGACGCTCGCGGCAATAAATTTTGCCAACGCCTGGCAACGTGACTGCGCCACCACCAGAAACTTCTTTTGTGATCAGTGCACATACTGCTTCAAGAGCTGCGCCTGCTGCTTTTTTGTCTGCGCCCATTTCTTCAGCCAGTGCGGCGACGAGTTGGGTTTTTGTCATTGGTTTAGCCATTTTTAGGTCTCCTTCGTCCGCCCGGTGTTGGGCCTCATACAACGAATGTAACGGAATGTTGTGTCCAAACACAACAAATTGTAGCAGGTAAAAGCAGTAAAATATGTGATTTTGGCGCTTTTTTTCAGATTTATAGGAATGCGGTTTCCTCAAAAGACCTTAATTTGCGGCTTTGGATGCGTTCTAGCGGCATTTCACGTAAATGCTCCATCGCCCGAATTCCAATCATTAAGTGATTTGCGACCTGGGTTTTGTAGAAATCTGAGGCCATTCCAGGCAGTTTTAACTCCCCATGGAGTGGCTTATCAGAAACACAAAGCAGCGTGCCATAGGGTACGCGGAACCGATACCCATTAGCTGCAATCGTTGCGCTTTCCATATCAAGGGCGACCGCACGCGACTGGCTTAGGCGTTGAACGGGCCCAGATTGATCGCGTAATTCCCAATTGCGGTTATCGATAGTAGCGACGGTACCAGTCCGCATGATGCGCTTCAGTTCAAATCCCTCAAGTTTGGTCACCTGGGCCACCGCTGTTTCCAGTGCAATCTGAATTTCGGCCAACGCTGGGATCGGGATCCAAACAGGTAGGTCGTCATCCAGAACGTGGTCTTCGCGCAGATATGCGTGGGCTAAAACAAAATCGCCCAAGGCTTGTGTGTTGCGCAATCCTGCACAGTGACCAACCATTAGCCATGCATGTGGGCGCAAGACAGCGATGTGGTCAGTTGCAGTTTTCGCGTTTGAAGGGCCAACACCGATGTTGACCAACGTGATGCCAGAACCATCAGCACGCTTTAGGTGGTAGGTCGGCATTTGTGGCGTTTTGTCTGAGGTCGATAGTTCCTCGTCGCCTTTGGTGATCACTTCATTCCCTGTTGAGACAAAGGCGGTGTACCCGCTTTGGGGATCACTCAATTGGCTGCGTGCGTAGGATTCAAATTCGGACACATAGAACTGGTAGTTTGTGAACAAGACGTGGTTTTGGAAATGGGATGGATCAGTCGCCGTGTAATGTGACAAGCGCGCTAACGAATAATCAACGCGTTGCGCGGTGAACGGCGCCAGTGGTCCGGTGTCGTCTGGCGATACATATGTGCCATTCACGATATCATCGTTTGTTGTGCTAAGGTCCGGCACATCAAAGAAGTCACGCAGTGTGAAGTCTGCCGCGCCTTCTTGGGGTACGGTGATGCTGGGGTCACTTGCTACCGCGAAATGCACTGGGATCGGCGTTGTCGAAGACATCACTTGGACTGATGTTTTATGGTTCTCGATCAGCAACCCAATTTGCTGAATTAAATAGTCACGAAAAAGGTCAGGGCGCGTGATTGTCGCTGCATATGTGCCCGGTGATGAGACATGACCAAATGCCAGTCTAGTATCGATTTTGGCAAAGCTGGTCGTCGTGATGCGAACCTCCGGGTAAAACGCGCGAATACGTCCCTCTGGCGCACCGTTAACCATCGCTGTGGTGAAGGCACCACATAAGAATTCTGTTGCTTCGGTGTACAGCTTTTCGAGCTGTGCAACTGCGGATGCTGCATCATCAAATTGTTTTGGGGCATCTACGTCGGGTGTTACAATTTCTTTGCTCATTTTACGTCTCTATTACAGGTATAAATTCAAATGTACGCACGTCGACCAATCCAAGGTCTGAAATGCGCAGTTCAGGTATTACGACTAGGGCCAGCAACGAATGTTGCATGTAGGCATTGTTCAAGGTGCAGCCGCAGTCGCGCATTGCTTGCATCATTTTTTCGGCACTCGCTGCCACTTCAGTTGCGGGTTTGTCAGACATAAGACCCGCAATAGGCAGTTCAACCAATGCTGTTTCGTGACCGTCTTTATAGATTGTTATTCCCCCACCGATCTCAGCTAGACGGTTGGTGGCCATTGCCATATGCGCACGATCAGTCCCCACAACGATCATATGATGGCTGTCATGCGCCACGGTTGAGGCCATTGCCATTTTGCCCTCATATCCAAAGCCCGAAACAAAAGCGTTCACCACGCCACCTGTCGCGCGGTGTCGCTCAACCAGCGCAATTTGACAGGTGCCATTCGCACCCTCAACCAGTCCATCGGACACGGGCAGATCCATTTTCAGTGCTTTGGTCGGTGCCTGATTTTCAACAACACCGATCACGTTGGCTGTAACCGAATTTGCGCCACCTGGTGCGCTAACTTCGAAGTCAGCCGCTGAGAGGGTTTTACCCATGTTGACGGTTTGGCGTGCACTATCGGGCCAATCTAAATGTGGGCAGTCTGTGATGATCATGCCGTCCACTGCAATAAGTTGCCCACGGGCAACTACTTTCTCAATGGGTAACGTGCGCAAATTAGAGGTGAGGATGACGTCAGCACGCCGCCCTGGGGTCAGGGATCCAATCTCGCGCTCTAACCCGAAATGGGTGGCCGTATTGATCGTCGCCATCTGCAATGCAACCAGAGGATCACACCCACACTGGATCGCGTGGCGTACCGCGCGGTTCATGTGTCCGTCATTGACCAACGTGCCTGAGTGGCAATCATCAGTACACAAGATCATATTGCGTGAATCCAAACCTTTTTCGGTGATCGCAGTGATTTGGCTTTCGACATCATACCATGCAGAGCCAAGGCGGATCATGGACCGCATTCCTTGGCGCATGCGCGCTATGGCATCCTCCTCAAAAGTTCCCTCGTGATCATCCGCAGGACCGCCTGCGACATAGGCGGCAAAGGCAGGACCCAGATCGGGAGAAGCATAATGCCCCCCAACTGTTTTTCCTGCGTTTTGCGTGACTGCAATCTCGGCTAACATTTTTGGATCGGCGTTACTGACACCAGGGAAATTCATCATCTCACCTAAGCCAACGATGCCGGGCCAATTCATTGCCTCAGCCACATCTTCAGCACTAATTTCAAAACCAGTTGTTTCCATGCCGGGAGCTGATGGGGCGCAAGAAGGCATCTGAGTGAATACATTAATGGGCTGCAACAACGCCTCGTCATGCATCAAGCGTACACCTTCACGGCCAAGAACGTTGGCGATTTCATGGGGGTCCGTGAACATTGACGTTGTGCCGTGCGGGATAACCGCACGCGCAAACTCCGCAGGGGTCAACATCCCTGACTCAATATGCATGTGGCCGTCGCAAAGGCCCGGGATCATATAACGACCTTCGGCTTCGATCACTTCAGTGTTATCCCCAATGCAATAGCTGCCATCAGGCACAACACAGGCAATCCGCCCATGTGTAATGGCGATGTCATGACTTGGAAGGGTTTCACGGGTGTGCACATTCACCCAAATACCACCACGGATAACTGTCTGGGCAGGTGCGCGTCCTGCAGCAACTTCGATAAGATATGAGGCGACGTCGGGCCAGCTTGGGAAAGGGTTGTGTTCCATGTCCCAATTATTCGGGGATTTGCAGCGGGCGCAAGGGGCGTTCATATCGTGTCTTGAAACTGTTACATTGCGCAGGGTATTTAGGCGTATGGACATAACAATACATCACTTCCCCGAATGCGGAACATCAACTCATACGCTGCAAATTATTCGTGATGCGGGCTATGACCCGATCGTTGTGGAATATATGAAAACGGGTTGGACTAAGGTCCAGTTGATTGAACTTTTTGGGGCCGCTGACATGACGGCCCGCCGCGCGTTGCGCATCCACAAAACCAATGCAAAAGAGCTGGGTTTAACGGCCGAGGGAGTAAGCGAAGAAGCTATTATTGACGCTATGGTTCAGTTCCCCAAACTGGTGAACCGCCCGATTGTTGTAACAGAATATGGAACAGCATTGTGTCGCCCATCAGAAGACGTTCTTGAACTGCTACCTAAGTGGCCTGCAGGACCTTACAACGCCAAAAATGGAACACTGTTGATTGATGAAGAAGGCAACCGTGTAGATTTATCATGACAACGCCGAAATGATTGCACCATATTTTCTGATATGGATTTTGAAACAGTAAGCCCCGAAAACTTTGGTAAACCCTTGTGTGGAATAGGGTTAAACCTAATCGTGCGGGGTGTGCTGAAGCAGTGTGATTTTCTTGCTGCGGTATTCGATATGAAGGGGCATCGCGTCTCCGCCGACTTCGCCATCGTGACTTACGGCGATCAGGTGTTCCAGCTGCACAGTGATGGCACCTATCATTCAAATCCATTGCTTGGGTTTCTGCCTGAAAATCCACCGCGGGGTGCTGGAGTTGAAATAAGATTGTATGATACTGATCCAGAAGACGCGATTCAGCGAGCGATCGCAACTGGTGCTGTCATATTACAAGAACCAACTGATAAACCACACGATCTGCGCAAGGCCTATATTTTGTGCGAAAATGGATACGCTTGGGTTCCATCAACCCAGCTATAGTCATCCGACATTTCGTCTTTGATCCAGTCGGCGAACCACTGAGCTTGTTGGTTGCGTTTTGTGTACGGATTCAGAGTTAGGTAATAGGCTTCGGGCATGGTGACGGCATGAGAGAAGGGGCGGATTAGTCGCCCATTATCGATCAAGTGCTTAGCAGTGCAATCATGGGCCATGGCCAAGCCAGCACCTGATTCAGCAGCTGCTAAAGCTGTTCCCAAAACCTGACAGTGCGTGATTTTAGGGCGTCGACAGATCATTTGATCTTCGGCCCAGGTATCCCATGTCGTCATCATCGCGGTACAATAAAACAATCTGTGTTGATCTATGTCTCCCAGGTTCACTTTGTAGCCTGGGGCACAAACTGGATAGAATTTGTCCCAAGTTAGGCGTTCTGCATTCTGGTCGACATCAGGCGAAATCAGGAACCGTATTTCTATATCCGCCTCTTCGGCGCGTTCCATCGGATCCCAGATTGCCGTAGAGATGTGCAGGTGGATGTTTGGGTGTCGAGCATACAGTTTGGGCAATCGTGGAGCGAGCCAATAGTTTGCAAACGTGAGGTTGGTTTGCACATGTAATTCTTGGCCAGTGCCACCATCCAAAAGCATGCGGGTGCCACGACTGAGTGTTTGAAACGCTTCACGTACCACTGGTACGTAATTGAGCCCCATTACGGTCAACTCCAAGGTGCGTGGCCTTCGGTAGAAGAGTGGTTGTCCAAGGTGTGCTTCAAGCGATTTGATTTGCTGGCTAATAGCGCTTTGAGTCATGTTCAATTCACCAGCTGCTGCAGTGAATGACAGGTGACGTGCCGATGCTTCAAATGCACGAAGTTGATTCAAGGGGGGAAGGGTTCTGCTGTTCATAAGTTAAGCATTAGTCAAACTTATGCGATGGCGATAGTTTTTTCGTTGGTCACTTGTGGGTCTAGCCTTCAATGTCATTTTTAACAGCAAGGAGAGTTAAAATGACACGGATTGATAAACGCCCGAACATGGATCATTGGCAGGAACGAGTCGACCTTGCAGCCGCATTCCGCTGGACTGTGCGATTGAACATGCACGAAGCGGTCGCCAACCATTTTTCTTTGGCTATCAATGACGAGGGAACCAAGTTCCTGATGAATCCAAATCAGGTGCATTTCAGTCGGATCAAGGCTAGCGATTTGATTGAAGTAGATGCCAATGACCCTACCAGCATGGAGGGGCCTGATGCGCCGGACCCAACGGCGTGGGGCCTGCACGGCGGGATGCATCGTCATTGCGCGCACGCACGCTGTGCAATGCACGTTCACTCTCCTTACGCTACAGCTTTGGCTGCCCTTGCTGACAGCCGCTTGCCGCCTGTGGATCAGAATGGGTGCACATTTTTCAATCGCTACGTAATTGATGAAAGTTATGGCGGTTTGGCCTTTGAGGAAGAAGGCACGCGATGTGCCAAATTGTTTGATGACCCAAAGAAGAAGGTCATGATTATGGGGAACCATGGCATTATGATTGTTGGCGATACGGTCGCAGATACTTTTAATCGACTGTATTATTTTGAGCGGGCATGCATGACGTACATCATAGCCCTGCAAACAGGACAGCCACTTCGTGTGATCCCTGACGATATTGCAGAAAAGACAGCGCAAGAACTTGAGGGATACCCCGAACAAGACGCACATCATTTGTCTGAATTAAAAGCGATTTTGGACGACGAAGGGGCCAATTACGCCAGCTAACCCACGCCGCCACATACACCTCTATGAAGAAGTTGAACCTATGATCTACGGACAAACAGACGAACAGTTGATGATTGCGGACACGGTCCGATCTTTTGTTGAGAAAGAAATTTATCCTCACGAGGAACTTGTTGAACGCACCGGCGAAGTCCCCGCAGAAATTGCGCAAGATATCAAACAAAAGACGCTGGATCTGGGTTTTTATGCCTGCAATTTTCCTGAAAGTGTCGGGTGCGCTGGACTGAACCACGTTGAATTTGCGCTTGTTGAGCGCGAGTTGGGGCGTGGTTCTATGGCGCTGAACCATTTTTTTGGGCGACCTCAAAACATCCTGATGGCATGTGAGGGGGAACAGATTGAACGGTATTTAATGCCAGCGGTTCGCGGTGAGCGCATGGATGCCCTCGCTATGACTGAGCCCGGGGCAGGCTCAGACGTACGCGGTATGAAATGCGCCGCTGTCCGTGATGGCGGTGATTGGGTTGTGAACGGCACTAAGCACTTCATTTCTGGAGCAGAACACGCAGACTTCATCATTGTGTTCATCGCAACAGGTGAGGATGAAACCCCCCGTGGACCGAAAAAGCGGATCACAACATTTCTAGTTGATCGCGGCACGCCGGGCTTCACCATTCGTGACGGGTATAAGTCTGTCAGCCACCGGGGTTACAAAAATATGATCCTTGATTTTGACGATTGCCGCATACCTGATGCTCAGGTTTTAGGCGAAGTTGATGGTGGATTTGAAGTGATGAACGAATGGCTTTACGCCACACGGATTACGGTTGCTGCAATGTCAGTGGGACGCGCGCGTCGTGCATTTAATTACGCGCTAGACTACTCAGCCCAACGCGAGCAATTCGGCCAACCTATTGGTAAATTTCAAGGTGTGAGCTTTCAACTCGCTGATATGATAACCGAAATTGATGCTGCAGATCTTCTTACAATTGCAGCGGCGGACCGGCTGGACAAAGGGCTGCCTGCTAACCGTGAAATTGCATCAGCGAAGCTATATGCGAGTGAGATGTTGTCACGCGTAACGGATGCAGCAATCCAAATCCACGGTGGCATGGGGTTGATGGATGATTACCCTCTGGAACGTTTCTGGCGTGATGCGCGTGTAGAACGAATTTGGGACGGCACTTCAGAAATTCAACGCCACATCATCAGTCGCGACTTACTACGCGCTCTGGGAGCATGAAGGGCTTTGTGCCTCCGGCGGTGATATTTGGAAATATAAGAAACGGGTCCCAAAAACTTCGGTACCTGCTTGAAAAGCACAAGTGCTTCTCCAGTTATGGCCATTTGCGTCCCCGCCTGTTCCGCACCACCAAATAATAAGATGAGGGTTAATAAACTGTTGCTTCTTCTATTTCTGAATATCCCCTCCGGAGGCATTCTAACATTTGAGAATGTTAATCGCCATGCGTGATCTTTCCCGTCTGTTACGCCCCACGTCCATTGCAGTCGTTGGGGGCGGGGCGTGGTGCGAGCAAATCATCCTTCAGTGCCAGAAGATAAAATTCCCTGGGCATATTTGGTTGGTTCATCCACGTGAAATTGAGGTCTGTGGTGTCAAAGCGGTTGCTTCATTGGCTGCGCTGCCATCTGCTCCGGACGCTGTATTTTTGGGCGTGAACCGCCATCTTGCGATTGAGTTGATGCGTGAGTTATCGTTGATGGGCGCGGGTGGGGCCGTCTGTTTTGCTTCAGGGTTTTCTGAGGCTATTGCTGAGGATGCATCAGGTGCTGATCTCCAAGCGGCGTTAATAGATGCGGCTGGTGAGATGCCCTTTTTGGGTCCGAATTGCTATGGGTACGTTAACGCGTTGGATAGTGCGTTGCTTTGGCCTGACCAGCATGGATGTACGCCGGTCGAAACAGGTGTTGCGATCCTTACTCAGTCCTCAAACATCGCAATTAACTTGACCATGCAACAGCGTGGGTTACCGATTGCCTATACGATTGCTTGTGGGAACATGGCGCAAACCAGTCAGGCTCAGATAGCTACCTCACTTTTAGACGACCCGCGTGTCACAGCAATTGGCCTGCATATTGAAGGGTTTTCAGATATAGTCCATTGGACTGAACTTGCGCGTAAAGCTTATAAGCGTGGCGTGCCATTGATTGCGTTGAAGGTTGGGAAATCCGATCAGGCCCAACGGGCGACAGTATCTCATACTGCGTCTCTTGCAGGCAGTGACGCTGGCGCGGATGCACTGTTGCGCCATTTAGGTATTGGGCGTGTTTACGACTTGCCGGCCTTCCTTGAGACTTTGATGGTGTTGCATTGCAACGGGCGCTTGGATGCCCCCACGTTATCGTCGGTCAGCTGTTCGGGTGGTGAAGCTAGTCTAATTGCAGATCTTGCGCATAACACTTCGATGATATTTCCTGCATTGACTAAGGGCCAAAAGATCGAGTTGTCAGGGGCGTTGGGCCCTATGGTCGCTCTCTCCAATCCGCTTGATTATAACACATACATTTGGCGTGATACTGAAGCGATGACACGTGCATGGTTGCCGATGACTGCTCCGCATATCGGGATGACCATGTTGATTGTGGACTATCCCCATACAGATGCGAGTGACTGGGTATGCGCAACGGATGCTGCGATTGCAATCCGGGAAAAGAGCGGCAGGCCAGTTACAGTTGTCGCAACTTTGCCGGAATTGATGCCACTTAATATTGCCCAGAAATTATTAGCTGCCGGAGTGACACCACTGAACGGCTTGCGTGAAGCAGTTGCTGCGGCTGAAATTGCCTCATCTGCTGTCGTTTCGTTTGTAGATGTGCCCCTGCCTGTAGGTGTAGATAGAGACGCGATTGTTTTGAATGAAAGTGATGCGAAGGCAGCTTTAGCATCTTGTGGCATGCGAGTTCCACAACAAGCGGCAGACGTTGAATCTGCTGGCGCTTTGGCTGAACCATTCGCGGTTAAAGGAACAGGGTTTGCGCACAAATCTGAGGCAGGTGCCGTTGCATTAAATGTCTTTCATGCTGAGCTGGCGAAGGTTGTCAAAAGCATGCCTGGTGAAGGTGTCTTGATTGAAGAGATGATAACAGGTTCGGTTGCTGAAATGCTGATTGGCGTCGTGCGTGATCCTGCGCATGGTTTTATCCTAACTATAGGTGCTGGAGGTGTTTTGACGGAAATTATGCAAGACGCTATTTCCTTTATTATCCCGACCCGTGCAGAAGTTATTCGCGCCGCGTTACCAAGCTTAAAAACATACCCTTTGCTTTCGGGTTTTCGGGGTGCAGCTGCTGCAAATATCGATGAATTAGTCGAGGGGATAATGGCGTTGCAATCTTATGTGATTGCACATGCTGACAGACTCGAAGAAGTAGAAATCAACCCAATGATGTGTACACCAACTCACGCCATTGCTGCGGATGCCTTAATCCGTATTGCCCCAAGAGGAACTGACCTATGAACCCGATTAAGACACACCGTGAAGGCGCTATTTTGCTGGTTACTTTGGATCGTCCCAAAGCGAATGCAATCGATTTGGAAACCAGCCGTATCATGGGAAAAGTGTTCGCTGATTTCCGTGATGATCCCGAACTGCGGGTCGCTATCATTACTGGTGGCGGCGAAAAGTTCTTTTGCCCTGGTTGGGACCTGAAGGCTGCGGCTGATGGTGATGAGGTGGATGGTGATTACGGCGTTGGTGGTTTTGGGGGCCTTCAAGAATTGCGTGATTTGAACAAGCCTGTAATCGCAGCAGTGAATGGAATTTGCTGTGGTGGCGGTTTGGAATTAGCGCTGAGTGCGGATATGATTTTGGCGGCAGATCACGCCAGTTTTGCGTTGCCTGAAATTCGGTCAGGTACAGTCGCGGATGCTGCAAGTGTAAAATTGCCCAAGCGCATCCCCTATCACATTGCCATGGAGCTGTTGCTTACTGGTCGTTGGTTCGACGCAAGTGAGGCCAAAGGGTGGGGTATTGTGAATGAGATCCTTGCGGGTGATCAATTAATGGACCGTGCTTGGGAACTGGCGCGCTTGCTCGCATCCGGTCCCCCGCTTGTTTATGCTGCGATCAAAGAGATTGTGCGCGATGCTGAGGATTCAAAATTCCAAGATACGATGAACCGCATTACGAAACGCCAGCTGCCGTCCGTCGATAAATTGTATGCTTCAGAGGATCAGTTGGAGGGTGCCAAAGCATTTGCCGAAAAACGTGATCCGGTTTGGAAGGGCTGTTAGGCCTTTCGAAACAAGGTGACGAGGCCAGTGTCTTGGGCGTGTTCGCCTGAACCGTTGGTTGCGTAAATCGGCAACTCTCGAAATTCTAGATCGGTAATAATATCGCCAAGGGATGCAAATTTTGCTTCAAACCCATGAGAGGCAAAATGTCTGCTGTTGATCGAAATGACGATCCATCCGCCGTTTCGAACAAGCCGTATCAGTTCATCAACTGCCTCTGGTCCAACGTGCCCATGGGTAAAGGTTCCTGAACTGGTGATCCCTGCATAAATGCCAGCCTCAACATCTAAGCCAGCCAATATGTCGCCTTCAAATAGGGTGTGGTAGATACCTTTGGCTTCTGCAACTGCTAGCATATCCGGTGAAATATCGGTGGCATCAACGTGATCCAATCCACGTTCACGCAGTGCTTGGCCACATAATCCTGTTCCCGCACCTACGTCTAATACGGGTTGGAAGCCCCCTGCATTTACATAGGCTCGTGCGACATGTTGGTGCATGATATAGGCGTGGTCTTTGGCAAAGGTTTCATCGTATGTTTCCGCCCAATCGCGATAGAGGCGAAGAGCTTCTTCAGGTGTTTTGAGGTCATATGCCCCATCTAGATCAGGTTTGCTTGTCATAAAGGAAGTGGAACGCACTGTAGTAAATTGCGCAACCCCTTGTGTTCAGCAAAGAGGCGCGGCACCTATAGTTTATGATACATACACTTCTTTCTTTTGGTCACGGATATTCAGCCCGTGAATTGACCAAACATTTGTTACCTCAAGGCTGGCGGGTGATTGGCACAACGCGGACGTCTGAAAAGGCGGATGAATTGGCGGCCTCAGGTGTGGAGCCGTTGATATGGCCTGATAGTGATATGAGTGCGGCGATTGAAGCGGCGGATCATATTCTAATTTCGGCAGGTCCGGACGAGGACGGGGACCCGACGCTGAATTTACTGCGCAATCAAATTACACAAAAAAGTTCAAAAATTAGGTGGGCAGGCTATTTGTCGACCACTGGCGTTTATGGGAATTTTGACGGTGCGTGGGTCGATGAAATGACACCACTAAATCCTACAACGAAACGTGGGCAGTTGCGCAAGGCAGCTGAAGAAGATTGGTCTTCTGTCGCAGGGTTGCCGCTCCATATTTTTCGTTTGGCAGGTATTTATGGTCCGCGCCGTGGTCCTTTCGCAAAAGTACGCAATGGGACTGCGCGGCGCGTAATCAAAGAGGGACAGGTTTTTTCGCGCATCCACGTTGAGGACATTGCGCAGATCTTGTGGGCGTCGATCCAACTTCCCAATCCGGGTGCAGCCTATAACATGTGCGATGATGATCCTGCGCCACCCCAAGATGTGATTGCATATGCTGCTAATTTGCTAGGGATGCCAGTGCCACCTGCGACGGCCTTTGAGGATGCTGATTTCACGCCTATGGCACGCAGTTTTTATGCGGAAAATAAGAAGGTGCGCAACGACCGGATCAAGACAGAGCTAGGCGTGGAGTTGATCCACCCTACCTACCGTGAAGGATTGCAATCGTTGTTAGATCAGATGGCTTAGGCCGTCGCAGTACCGATTTGGGCGATGCCTAAAACGTCCAAAACTTTCGTCTCGATGTCGTCTGCATTTAGTCCTGCAGCTGCATACATGTCGGAAGGGTTCGCATGATCGATGAATGTGTCGGGTAGGACCATTGAGCGGTATTTAAACCCGCGGTCAAAGACACCCTCATCTGCGAGTAACTGAGAGACATGACTGCCAAAGCCGCCAATTGCGCCTTCCTCAATTGTGATCATCGCGTCATGGTTTTCAGCTAGTAATAAAATCAGATCGCGATCAAGCGGTTTGGCAAAGCGGGCGTCTGCAATCGTTGGTGTAATCCCTTTAGCCGCAAGTTTTTCTGCGGCTTTTTCGACTTCGGCCAAGCGGGTGCCAAAGCTTAGTAATGCAACTTTTGACCCTTCTTTGATCATTCTGCCCTTGCCAATTTCCAGCGGGATACTGCGTTCAGGAAGATCTACACCATTGCCTTCGCCACGTGGAAAACGGAATGCGATTGGGCCATCATCATATGCTGCAGCTGTTGCAACCATATGCGCTAATTCTGCCTCGTCCGCTGCCGCCATGACGACGAAGCCGGGCAAGTTGGCGAGGAATGCGATATCAAACGCCCCCGCATGTGTTGCGCCATCTGCACCAACCAAACCAGCGCGGTCAATTGCAAAGCGAACAGGCAACCGCTGGAGGGCAACATCATGCACAACTTGGTCATAGCCACGTTGCAAGAATGTGGAATACATCGTGCAAAACGGCTTCATTCCACCAGCGGCAAGGGCAGCTGCGAACGTTACTCCATGCTGTTCTGCAATACCTACGTCAAAACAGCGGCTGGGATAGCGTTTGGCGAATAGGTTTAGGCCAGTACCGTCAGGCATGGCTGCGGTGATGGCGCAAATCTTGTCGTCTTCTGTGGCAGCTTTTAGAAGGTAGTCAGAAAAGACATTGGTGTAACTTGGTGCATTGCTGGGCGCTTTTTTCTGTTCGCCAGTAATGACGTTGAATTTAGCTGTTGCGTGACCTTTGTCGCGGGCGGCCTCTGCGGGTGCGTAGCCTTTCCCTTTTTTCGTCAGGACGTGAATCAGAATGGGTCCAGTTGCGCGTTGCTTAACTGTCCGGAGAACAGGCAAGAGTTGATCCATGTCGTGACCATCAATTGGGCCAAGATATGAAAAGCCCAGTTGTTCAAACAAGGTCCCACCAACTGCTAAGCCTTTGAGTAAATCTTTGGCGCGGCGTGCGCCTTCACGGAAAGGTTCTGGTAACAGGCTGGCCGCACCTTTTGCCGCAGCTTTCAATTCTTGAAATGGCTCTTCTGCATATAGACGGCTGAGGTAGGCAGACATCGCGCCTACAGGTGGAGCGATCGACATCTCGTTGTCGTTTAGAATAACGATCAAGCGCTTGCCCAAATGACCCGCGTTGTTCATCGCCTCATAGGCCATACCAGCGCTCATTGAGCCGTCACCGATGACTGCAATCGCGTCGCCTAATCCTTCGGGCACATTGCCACCTAGATCACGTGCGACAGCGAAACCAAGTGCAGCACTGATCGATGTTGAACTGTGCGCAGCGCCGAATGGATCGTACGGGGATTCACTGCGTTTGGTGAAGCCGCTTAGGCCATCTTTTTGGCGTAGTGTACGAATGCGATCACGGCGCTCTGTTAGTATTTTATGAGGGTAACATTGGTGACCCACGTCCCAAATAATTTTGTCCTTTGGTGTGTCGAAGACCGCATGAAGCACAACGGTCAATTCGACCACACCCAAACCTGCACCCAGATGTCCACCGGTTTCCGAAACAGCGGAGATTGTTTCAGACCGAACTTCCTGTGCCAACTGGGTCAGTTGGGCATCCGACATTTGGTTCATATCAGCTGGGCGCTGTATGGTGTCCAAAAGCGGAGTGTTTGGGCGGTCAGTCATTGTGGTGCCCTAATTCTTGCGAGTGATCACAAAAGCCGCTGCTTCACGCAGTGCTTTTGCATCATTACCGTATACGCTTAGCGCATCAGATGCAGATTCGACTAGTTCACTTGCGCGGCGTTTCGCCTCGTCCAAGCCCAATAGCGACACAAATGTCGCTTTACCTGCCTCTGCATCTTTGCCCGTGGCTTTGCCAACGGTTTCTGTATCGCCTTCGACATCTAGAATATCATCGGCAATTTGGAAGGCGAGCCCTAGCGATTGGGAGTAGTGCGATAGCGCAGTTATGTCGCTTTGTGCCATGCGTGCACCTGCCGTGGCGGACCATTCTATTAAGGCTCCTGTCTTACCTTGTTGGAGTGTCGTGATTTGTTGTAGCGTCAATGGAATGGCTGATGTTTCGGCTGCGATGTCCAGCGCTTGGCCTCGAACCATACCTTGTGCGCCGCTGGCTTTTGCAAGGCTTAGGGCGAGGTTGGCGCGCACGTCGCCATTTCCAACTTCAACCCGTGATACCATTTCAAATGCGAGTGTTTGAAGGGCATCACCAGCTAGCACTGCAGTCGCCTCATTCCAAGCTTTGTGAACAGTCGGTTCTCCGCGCCGCAAGTCATCATCATCCATGCAGGGCAAATCGTCATGAACCAAAGAATACGCGTGCAAGGCTTCGATCCCTGTTGCAGGCCAGATCGCAGATATAGGATCGATGCCATGCAGGCGTGCAGATTCCAGAACAAGAAACCCACGCAGTCGTTTGCCGCCGTTGGTGGCATGCGCCATTGCGTCAACAACGGGCAGGCTATCCAATTTAGAAAGGGTTCGGTCGAAGTGCGTTTGGATTTGACCCGCGCATTCCGTTAGACGTTTACGAAACATTGGTTTCAGAGGCCTTCAACAGGTTTCAAACCTGCTGGGTTGCCGTCCGCATCCAAAGTAATCGCTGCAACCTTTTCTTCAGCTTCTTTCAGTTTGGTTTCGCAACGGGCTTTCAGCAAAGCGCCGCGCTCATACAGCGAAATGGATTGATCTAAAGCTACATCACCGCGTTCAAGTTGGCCCAGAACCCGTTCTAGTTCAGCCATCGCTTGTTCAAAACTCATCTCAGTCACAGGGCTATCGGTCATCATGCGGCCTTTGTTAATTTGCGAGTGTGGTGCGGGTCTAAATTGCCAGCACTTCGATATATAACTGTCTTCCAGGCTTCATACCAGACGACGATTAGGTGCTTAGGCGCTTGGTCAGTCGGGAGCAAGCATATAGCCAGCCCCTCGTACCGTTTGTAGGTAGCGCGGTTGCTTGGGGTCCGTTTCGATTTTACGACGTAAGCGAGTAATTTGGACATCGACAGCACGTTCTTGTGCTTGACCGCGATCACGGCCAAGCTCTTCTACTAGTTTGTTTCGGCTGATTGGTTCCCTGGGCTTTGCAGAGAAAATCTTCATCAATTGCATTTCTGTTGCAGTGAGGTGGACCAGGTTTTCACCCTGCCACATTTCACCGCGCTCAAGATTATAGCGGATGCTGCCAAGGTTGAGAATTTTTGGAACTGTGTCTTCAGCAGGTGTTTCAGGCATACGGCGCAAAATTGCGTTAATTCGAAGAAGGAGTTCTTTTGGTTCAAACGGTTTTGGTAAATAATCGTCAGCGCCTGCTTCAAGTCCCTCGATCCGATTTCCGGTTTCACCCTTGGCTGTCAGCAACAGGATGGGCGTCTGGCTGGTCTCGCGAATTGATCTGCATAATGACAGGCCGTCTTCTCCCGGCATCATCACATCCAGAATGAGCATATCAAAATCAAGGCCGGTGAGGATGCGCCGCGCGTGGGCTGCATCACGTGCTGCAGTCACTAAAAAGCCATGGCGCATAAGGAACTTTTGTAACAAAATGCGAATGCGCTCGTCATCGTCCACGATCATCAGGTGGGCGTCTAGTGCGCTCATGCTCCAGTCTCCTTGAGACGCGTATAGGCGCGTTGCATTTCGGTATCCATCATTGCCTCTAACACAGTTCGAAAACCCGCAACAGCTTCTGGACCCGCGTCACGAAATGCGCTGCGCATGCGTGCGCGCTGTGCGTCTGAAAGTGTTTGTTCTAGGCTGCTACCTTCATCGGTTAGGAACAGATGCCGTTCACGTTTATCTACCTTGCCAACTTTGCTGATGACTAACCCTTGTTCAATTAGCGTGCGCAAAACGCGGTTCAATGATTGTTTTGTTACACCCAGGATATTGAGCAGGTTGTTAACTGTTGTGCCTGGCGCGCGATGAATGAAATGGATGGCGCGGTGATGGGCGCGGCCATACGCCATGTCTGCGAGAATACGATCGGGATCGGCAGTGAAGCCTCGATAAGCAAAAAACATCGCCTCAATTCCCTGACGCAATTGTTCGTCAGTTAGGAACAGGAGGTTTTCACCGCTGTATGTTGATGTGCTGCGCCCGTCCGACATAACAATCGATCCTGCTCTAAATTACTTTGTTACAGTATATGTCAGTGTTGTTGACATTCCAACATCAAAGGACTAGAGAATACTAGGTTTTGCGCAAGATTATATCCGGATCGGAACTATATGCGCAATTAATGGAAAGTATTCGGAGGATACGGCGATGGCTGCTGGTTATGATGATCGTGATGGAAAAATCTGGATGGACGGCAAGCTGGTCGACTGGCGCGATGCAAACGTCCACATTCTAACGCATGCAATGCACTATGCTTCTTCTGTTTTTGAGGGTGAGCGTTGCTATGATGGTAAGATTTTTAAATCCCGTGAACATTCTTCCCGTTTGATCCAGTCCGGTAACCTGATTGATTTTGAACTTCCATATTCTGTTGATGAAATCGAAGCCGCGAAAGAAGCCGCTTTGGAATCTAATGGTTTAACCAACGCATACGTTCGTGCAGTTGCATGGCGCGGTGCAGGGGAGGATATGGGTGTCGCTTCCGCGAAGAACCCGGTCCATATGGCTGTGGCGTGCTGGGAGTGGGGCAACTACTACGGCGACGCAAAGATGAAGGGTGCTAAACTCGACATCGCAAAGTGGAAACGTCCGTCGCCTGAAACTGCACCATCCCAAGCCAAAGCTGCTGGTCTATACATGATCGCGACAATGTCTAAACACGCTGCAGAAGCCAAAGGCTGTTCAGACGCTATGATGTTTGATTACCGTGGTTATGTTGCTGAAGCGACTGGTGCGAATATCTTCTTCGTTAAGGATGGCGAAGTGCACACACCAATCGCTGATGCATTCTTGAATGGCATCACTCGTCAGACTGTAATTGGCATGCTGAAAGAAAAAGGCATAACTGTAAACGAACGTATCATCATGCCAGACGAATTGGCTGATTTCGAACAGTGCTGGTTGACTGGTACTGCTGCTGAAGTGACCCCTGTCGGCCAAATCGGCGACTTCAATTTTGAAGTTGGCGCGCTGACACGCGATGTTTCTGAGAGCTACGAGAAACTGGTCCGCGTTTAACTTGGATTACACTGCATTTGCGATCCAGTGGGAGGCCGCATGGAACTCCCACTCGCTTGATCGTATTCTCGCACACTACTCAAACGACGTTGTTTTCCGCTCCCAAAGGGCGATGCGCCTTGTTGGTTTGGGTGAATTACGTGGTAAGCAGGCCTTGCGTGCATACTGGTCCGCAGTATTGGCAAAGCAACCTGATCTTTCCTTTGTGGTGGTCGATGTTTTGCATGGTTACGGTATGGTGGTCATAACTTACCGAAATCAACGTCATTTGCTGGCTGCGGCAACTCTGCGCTTTGGCGCGGATGGATTGGTTGTTGAGGCATCTGCGTGTCACGCCAAGGACTAATTTATTGACCTTTGGGTGCTGTTGCCGCGCGGTCTTTACTGCGATCCATACCCAGCTTTCTTTCCCGCCAGATAATCAAAACACCACCAGATACGACTAAGATTGCCCCCATCATCATGTTGAGTGTTGGAGCTTCTGAGAAGAAGGCATAGCCAATGATGCTCGCAAAAATTAGGGACACGTAATCGAATGGAGCCAACATGGATGCGGCACCGTGCCGGTAAGACGATGTGACCAGAATTTGGGCCAATGCGCCAATGGTACCGGCCCCAATCAATAGGCTAAGCGAATATGGCGTGGGCCAAATCCAACCGAATGGTAGGGACAA
>JAOEQC010000023.1 GCA_028388995.1 Ascidiaceihabitans sp.
GTAACTTCGGCACCGCGCAGGTTGCGCACATCTCGCCGATCTGACTGCAAAACATCACGGCCATTTACGAAGACTGTGCCGCCTGTAAGTTTCACACCACCGCGGCCATAGGCCATTGTCGCCAATCCGATGGTTGACTTGCCCGCTCCGGATTCACCGATAAGGCCAAGAACCTTACCCGCCTCAACATCAAAATCGACGCCATGCACGATTTTGATGTCATGTGGTTTGGCATCTGGAGGATAGACAGTTGCGCCAATTTTAAGGCCACGAACCGATAGTAATGGAGAACTCATTAGCTACGCCCCCCTTTGAGTGAGGTTGTGCGGTTCAACACCCAGTCGGCGACCAGGTTTACTGAAATTGCCAATGTTGCGATGGCGACAGCAGGGTAAAGGGCCGCACTGATACCAAAGTTAATACCGTCTTTGTTTTCTTTCACGATCCCGCCCCAGTCTGCCAATGGTGGCTGAACGCCAATACCAAGGAAGGACAGTGTTGAGATGAACAGCACCATAAAGATAAAGCGCAAACCCATCTCCGCAATGAGCGGCGACAATGCGTTTGGCAGAATTTCGCGGAAGATAATCCATGCTATTTTCTCACCGCGCAGACGGGCAGCTTCGACGAATTCCATCACTGAAATATCTACGGCTACCGCGCGAGCAAGGCGGAATACACGGGTGGAATCCAACAGGCCCATCAGGACAATCAATGTCACAACAGTCACGTCGATCGCGGATAGGATTACCAGTGCTAGGATCAATGACGGAATCGACATCACGAGGTCCACAAATCGCGACAGAGCCTGATCAACCCAGCCACCAGAAACAGCCGCAAAGAACCCAAGAACGGAACCCGTGGTAAAGCTGAGAATCGTAGCGGCAGTTGCAATAAGAATGGTCGTTTGGCCACCGTAGATCATGCGGGTCAACAGATCGCGACCAATTTGGTCGGTCCCAAGCCAATATTGGGCGTCAATAGTGCCTTCAGGGGCCGTGCCGAGTAGGAACCCAAGGCGGGAGGGTTCCCACACTTCGCCAACTGTTTCGGCCATGCCGTAGGGGGCAACCCATGAGGCGAAGGTGGCGCAGAAGAAATAGACGCCTGTTATGAATAGGCCGATAATGGCGGACAGCGGTATACGCATCAGAAAATCCCCGCGTTGGTATTAGGGCGCGCTGAATAAAAGGCGCGGGAAAACAACTTGGCTGGAAACAGCGATGGCAACACGCTCATTTTGGGTGCCTCAGTCTCGGATTGGACAGGATCGATACTATGTCCGCGATCATGTTCAGGATGATATAGACTGCGGAAAAGATAATACCTGAAGTCAGAACAACCGGCACGTCGCGTTTCACCACAGCATCAACCAAATACTGGCCCATGCCTGGGTAGGCAAACACAGCCTCAACCACGACAACGCCCACAACGAGGTAGGCAAGGTTGATCATGACGACGTTCACTATTGGCGCAACAGCGTTTGGAAAGGCGTGTTTGCGAATGACTTCAAAGCTGGTCAGCCCTTTTAGTTCTGCAGTCTCGATGTAGGCAGACTGCATCACGTTCAAGATTGCGGCGCGGGTCATGCGCATCATGTGTGCCAGCACAACCATTGTAAGAACGGCAATTGGCAGGGCAATTGAATGTAGTTTTTCTAGCAGCGGCATGTCGGGTGGGACATTGGCGAAAGATGGTGCCCAGCCCAATTTCACTGCAAAAACGAAAATTAAAATATAGGCGATCATGAATTCTGGTAACGAAATCGCAGCTAGCGTTGAGCCAGAGATCACCTTGTCAGGCCATCTGTTGAGGTAACGCACAGCGACTAACCCAAGCAAGATAGCAACAGGAACAGAGATGAGCGCGGCCCAGAAGGCCAAGAACATCGTTGCGCCCAATCGTTTCCCGATTTGTTCGCCGATAGGCAATTTGTTGGAAAGGGCATTGCCCATGTCGCCAGTTAGAATGCCGCCGATCCATTCGGCATAACGCGTCAGGGCAGGGCGATTTAGGCCCATCTCTTCGCGCAGGTTGGCAAGATTTTCAGGCGTGGCTGATTGGCCCAATTGCGCCTGTGCGGCGTCACCAGGCAAAATTTCGGTCAAGCCAAAGAGAAGCGCAGAGGCGGCGAAGAGCAGGAGGATGCCCAGCGATAAACGCTGGGCAACCAATTTAACAATGGGGTGCATAAGTCTGGCTTACGCTTTCCAAGTCTTTGCAAATGCATACCAGTACATTTGTGGTCCTGATGGATTGGTTTCCCAACCTTGGATCTCAGTAGAGAGCCCATCTACAAAGTCGTTGAACATTGGGACCATAACGCCGCCTTCTTCGTTCAACATGCGACCCATTTTTGAATAGATCTCTTTGCGCTTGCCTTCGTCTAGTTCGGCACGTGCTTCTAGAAGCATCGCGTCAAACTCTGGACGTTTCCAACGTGTGTCGTTCCAGTCAGCTGAAGATAGATACGCTGTTGAGTACATCTGATCTTGGACCGGACGACCGCCCCAGTAAGATGCGCAATATGGTTGAACGTTCCAAACTTCAGACCAGTAACCGTCATTTGGCTCACGCTTGATTTCGAGGGGGATACCAGCTGCTTGGCAAGTTTGTTGGAACAACGCTGCTGCATCAACGGCACCAGGGAACGCACCATCTGCTGTGCGCAGAATGATTGGCGACCCGTCGTGGCCAGATGCCTTGTAGTGTGCTGCTGCTTTTTCTAGATCGAATGAACGCTGAGGAATAGTTTCATCGAATAATGGGTATGCTTCGTTGATTGGCATGTCGTTGCCAACCGAGCCATAACCTTGAAGGATTTTGTCGACCATTTCTTGGCGGTTCATTGCGTGCTTCAGCGCAAGACGAAGTTCATTGTTGTCAAACGGTGCCGTGTCAACGTGTGCAATGAATACGTAGTGGCCACGACCAGAAGTCGTTTTCACGTCGATTGTAGGTGCACGGCCCAATAGTTTAGCGATTTTTGGTTCAACACGGTTGACTGTATCGACCTGACCAGACTGCAATGCTGCAGTACGTGCTGTTGCATCATTTAACACAATCAATTCGACCTCATCGTAGTGTCCCATTTCGTCCGCAGCCCAATGGTTTGGGTTCTTCTTAAACGTCATGCGAACACCTGGCTCATCTGTCTCAAGTGTGTACAAACCAGTACCAATTGCAGCTGCTGGATTGTCAAAGCCACCGTTCGGTTGGATGATCAAATGGTAGTCTGCCATGAGGTATGGAAGATCTGCGTTGCCAATAACGAGCGTCAGTTCAAAAACGTCACCATCTGTGCGCATCGATTCGATGCCCTTCATGATACCCAAAGCGCCTGATTTTGAGTCTTCATTCGAGTGACGCTGCATAGTCGCTAAAACGTCTTCGGCTGTTACTGCTGTGCCGTCAGAGAATGTAATACCTTTGCGGACTTTGAAACGCCAAGTTTTTGCGGCGTTGGAGCCCTCCCAGCTTTCCGCAACTCTTGGTTCGAGACCATTTGGACCAGGGTAAACAAGAGCTTCGCCCCAGATGAAGCCACCAGCGAGAGGCGCGTCGGAAGCCCATGTTGCAGGGTCTTGTGAATTTGTTGACTCACCACCTGAAACTCCCATGCGGAAAGTTCCACCTTTGACGGGGCCCGCTGCATAAGCGGCGTCAGCCAATATCGTTGAAGCGACAGCAGCCGTCACACCCAGTGCAGCAGCTTTGCTCATAAATTCGCGACGGGTCATCGTGCCGGCGGTAACTTTCGTGGACAGTAGTTTGAGTTCATTACTCATATTGTTATCTCCCAATTGGTTAATCAATGGCGTCTGATGCGCTCATTCTTGATTGGTGTGCGCTAAGATTTGCGCATTATTCAACTACTCGCAAGGGTTAATACTTTTTGATGGCGTTGTCGTGTCAGGTACCATTGCGCAAAATTTCATCGTTTAGGTCACGTTGATAGATGAGTTGATCATTTTCAAACGCTTCGATTTTAGCCGAAAGGTAAAAAGTGTCTTTGTCAGACCACATTTCACAGCGTGCTTCTGTGCGCAATCTAATGTTTTTGCGCTCTAGCTCGTCTGTCCAGTGGCAGCTGCCTTTGGCTGATAACGGATCGTTGGGGTGGATTTGCCAATGTTCGCGTGCAGTGGAACCATTGATCAGGCCGTGATTCCCATCGCGTACTTTGCCGAAATCATCCACGATATGGAGGTGAACAATACCGGTGTTTAGGTCAGTTTCTTGACGACGACTGTTTGTGTCTTCACGGATTGTGGTTGTTTCCCAAGGATCGGCCGCCTCTGGCGGTGGAAAGGTGACAGTGCTGCCTGCGACTTCGTTCAATAGTGGCAGGTTTATAGAACCGTTGTGAATTTGCAGGCGTGTCGCTTCGGGCGACGGCCATAACAATGGCCAGTAGGCGTTGGAAATAGAAACGCGGACACGGTGCCCAGCTGGGACAGTGTAGGCGCATTGATCAAGGTTTAGCGTAACGTTGATGGGCTGATTGATGGGTAGCGGTTTGGATTGCTCATGCCCGTCACGATGACACAGGTTTATCACACCATATGTGATCCGTGTGCTGGCCCCGTCGGGATGAATGTGGTTCAGCCGCACTGCCAGCTGCGCAACAGGCTTATCGCTGCTGAGCTTTAGCGTGATTTGAGGGGCGCCGGTAATCACCAGATCGCCATTTAATGTGTTTCCGTCCCATATCGTTGATAGGGCATCGTCACGGCGTTGATCGCCGGGCATTTCAGGGCCCAGCCAGATTGCACAATATTCGCCAGAGTCCGCTCCGCAATCTTGGGGTGATGTAACCTTGGCATCAATCTTGGCGGGTTCATCCCTTAGGCCATCATCACCCAAGAAATAGGTCCGAATTTCTGCTGGATGTTGATGATCACGTTCAGGTGTCTGAGCGACCCATCGTCCTGCGCGTTCGGTGTACCATGTTTGTGGGCGTACACTGTCCATTTGATACAGGCGCAAATCTGGATCAGTCTCAACGCCTGTTTCAATCCCTTTGAGCCACTTGTCCCACCAACGCAGTGCTTCTTGTAAAAAACCGATGCGCGGTTCGGGAATAGCAAAATGGGGGTATTTATGAACCCACGGGCCAACAATTCCTTTAGAGCCCTCAATGTTCTCAACAACATTTGAAACCGTATTCTTATAGGCGTCACCCCAGCCGCCGATTGCCAGCACTTTGGCTTTGATCGTGCTAAAATCTTCGCAAACTGATCCATGCTTCCAATACTCATCACGGGTTTGGTGACGCAGCCAAGTGGCAGGTAAAAACGGTTCGTTCTCAAGCCGATCCAACCACATCTCACGCCAGTCGCTGCGTAGGGCCGGATCAGGTGCACGGCCCGAGTAAGACCACATAGTTGCGCCCCAGCCCAAGTTCTCGTTCAGCAGGCAGCCCCCCTTATAGTGAATGTCATCGGCGAAGCGGTCGACGGTTGAGCAAAGAGTGATGATCGCCTTCAGCTCTGGTGGGGTCGTTGCGGCGACTTGCAGTGAATTGAAGCCTCCCCAACTGATACCCATCATTCCGATGGACCCATTGCACCAGTCCTGTGCGGCTAGATGTTGAATAACCTCAACCGCGTCATCTAATTCTTGTTGGGTGTATTCGTCTTCCATTAGGCCGTGGCTGTCGCCGTTGCCGCGCATATCTACGCGTGCACATGCATAGCCGCGCTGCGCAAAATAGGGATGGGTCAACGCATCACGTGCAGTCGTGCCGTCGCGTTTACGGTAAGGCAGAAACTCTAGGATGACTGGTACCGGATCATCCAAAGCATCGATAGGTTTCCAAAGTCGTGTCGAAAGACGGGTGCTGTCTGAAAGGGTAATACCGTAGTCGGCGTCTTCACAGATTTCGCGCAGGCTGTTTTGTTTCATACTTCACGGTCGGGCCATCGCCAGATTCTGTCAATAGCCTAGCTCGATCGAACTTCTGCGATCAAAAGATCCATGACATTGGTGCCAGTCGGACCAGACCTTATCAACACATCCTTGGCATCCAGCCATGGTGCAACGTTAGCCTGTTCAATGGCGAGGTGGCCACTTTCATCCCACGTTTGGCCATCCACAAGCGCACCTGCGGCATCCGTTGGCCCATCGGTTCCGTCGGTACCGGCCACCAGAACGCGTATCCCCGTAGTACCTTTGAGTTCGCGGGCGATCATCGCAGCGAGCATCATATTGCGACCGCCAAGCCCTGGGTTTGACGGAAGAACGACAGTTGGTTCACCGCCCATGATGTGAATTCCGTCTTTTGAGGCGCGAAGCTGGGCCACAATCTTAGTCGCTAAGACAGTGGCGTCGTCATACATATTCTCATGGTTGCTGATAACAGATGTGCCTGCATGGTCTGCTGCAGCTTGCCGTGCGATCTTATTGCTGGCGACGATAAGGGAGGTGTATTCAAAATCGAATGTGTCGGGTGCAGCTGCGATTCCTGATCCGATTACGCCAACATCATCACCCTGAACGTCGGAAATTGCAAAGGCCGTAACCCTGGACCCCGTGAAGCCTTCCAGTGCTTTGCCGCCTTTGATTTGTGATACTTCTTTGCGGCGGGCGTTCATCGCGTGAATATCCTTGCCTGAGGCCAGCAAAATTTCCGTTTCCAGGGCAAGGTCGTTTAGGCTTATACCGGCAGGCAGCACCTCCGCCAATGATGATGCACCACCAGACACGAGGAATAGGAGGTGCGCGTCTTTCCCGCACTTAGCAATTGCGTCTTGGATCGCGGCTCCACCGGCCAAAGACGCCTCATCCGGTACTGGGTGTGCGCTTTGCACGACTTTAGCATGTTTCGGCGCATCTTCTGTATGGTCATATTTCGTCACAATCAGGGTCGGAATTTTGCCGAATGTATCATGCACAGCAGCAGCCATTGAGGCTGCGGCTTTGCCCGCTGCTATAACAAAATCAGGTTGGGTAATTTGATGGGCGGCTAACGCGCTATTGACGCTTGAACGACCTTGAACGGCAGCGACACCAGAGCGCCAGATGGCCAATAGGTCATTCTTGGAAGACATTTTTTACTCCTTTGTGATATTCAGTGGAAATAATACGATTGCATTGCAGTCAATGAAATAGCCTAAACGCCCAAAAATCCACTTGAAGCGCAGCGGATCGATACCAAATGCAGCAACGTGCAGGCCAGCGGCAGCCAAACCATAAAGGATTGGGGCCACGATGCCCGGTTCAGAGCGGTAGGCCGCGAATGCGATACCAAGACCTGTTAGCACCGTTGAGATCAGTCTGCGTGGCAGGGCAGGGCTACGCGCCACTTTGCGCGCGTTAATTTTGTTTCAGGGTGAGGCCACCGCGCAGCAACCACGCGGCTAAGGTAAGCATTACGGCTGAGATTAACGCGACGATTAATGCCACAGCACCCTTATTGAGAGACATAAACACCATCGGAATGGCAGGAATGAACAGCAGATTAGAACGGGCACCCATAGGATCAACACGCACTTTTTCGTAAGCGCCTGTGTTGATTTCACCACGTTCGAATGTGTCGCCATCTGGGCTAAACTGACCGCCAAATTTCTTTGCCATGCTTTATAGACCTCCCAGCCAACCAGTCGTTACACCGAACATCAAAACTATCAGCGCAGAATACACGATTTTGCGAAACGAATTAGGTCCCATTTGTCCACCTTGGACAAGGTGTAAGAATAATACGGGCTTTCACAAGTCTGCATCCGTTTTCTTTGGTGCTTAGTGCTTTGAGCCAGTGCGGCGTTCAGCGTTCAGTTTTCGTGAGTAGCCCGATTGAATGACTTCTACCGCGACCAACACCAATACTGAGAAGTAGAATGTCGTTTTGGACATCGGGATGACTTCGTAGTCGAACAAGCGCAGCGCCAACGCATCGTCGTGCATCGCATGTGCCGCAGCTTGACCCGCTTCACCGATCAAAACTACACCAACGATCAACAAGATGAACAAGCCAAGAACCTCATACATGCGGTTGGCTTCAAGGAAGCGTGTGACGCTGTCAGCCAGCAAAAGCATTGCAAGGCCTGAAAGCAAGATTGCAGTCGCAAGGATTGGGAAGACATCGGTGATCGCAAGGGCAGATAGAACCGAGTCGAAAGAGAAGATGAGGTTCATGACCACGATCATAACCACAACCTGTTTCGCCGATTTTCCAGATTTGTTAGCCAAATCCGTATCAAGGTGTTCGATAGAAAGCATGTGACCGATTTCTTTGACGGCTGTATACATGATGAAGATACCGCCGAGAATGAAGACGCAGGTGGCAAAGTTCACACCGCCCGTAATCACGCCAGTCCAGTCAAGTATTACAAAGGGTTCTGCCATCGCATCGATCAGTTGGATCATCACAAACAGCAATACAACGCGTAGTGCAACGGCAATTAAGATGCCCCAACGACGCACAGCAGCTTGTTGGGCAACAGGTGCCCGTTGGCTTTCAATGCTGATGTAAAGCAAGTTATCAAAACCCAAAACAGCCTGCAAAAAGCAAAGCATGAGCAGGTTACCAAGGTTTTCGATGGTCAGTAGATCGGTCATGTGGAGTCCCCAAGCGTTATTCACGCGTTAAAAATTTGACACCCTTTTAGCGCATAAGATGGGGACGTAACAATTGTTCAGCTAAGCCGTTAGGAGAGTTTCCACCATTTCGGCACCTTTAGCGGTTGTTTGGACCTCTAGGTTTCCCAAATGGCTTGCCTGATGGACGACCTGCCGGCTTGCCAGTGCTAGAATCGGCTGGACGGCCAAACGGCTTGCCAGCTGGTTTGCCTGTCGGACGACCGGTCGGTTTGCCTATTGGGCGACCTGTTTGCTTTGTGCCTGGGCGTCCCTTTGGCTTTCCATAGCTCCAGCCATCTTCGCGTTCGTCATACATATCTGCTTCGGAACGATCAGGACGACCGTGCTGTTTGCCGAATGTCTTTGTTGCGCCTTTTCCACGGCCCATCGGTTCCGCTTTGGCCTTAGCTTTGCGATCAGCCTCTGAGCGGGCCATGTTGCGCGTGCGTCCTTGTTCGGACGGTTTGCGTGAAATGGGTTCTTTGGGTGGTGGACGTTCGCCGCGTTTGACAGTTTTTCCCTTGGTGGTTGTCGCTGGTTCATCAGTGGCACCGGCATCAAGTCCAAGTTGATCGCGCATGACTTTGCGGCGAATTTCGTCGACTTCACCCTGCTTCAGATCGCCCAATTGAAAGGGGCCATAGCTGATGCGGATCAGGCGGTTTACGGTCAGTCCGACGTCTTGCATCGCACGGCGAATTTCGCGGTTCTTACCTTCGCGCAAGCCCACAGTCAGCCAAGCGTTCGCACCCTGTTGGCGGTCAATCGTGACTTGCATGGCCTGATATTTTTCACCGTCCACGATGACACCGTTGCGCAAGGGCGCAAACGTATCCTCAGTGGGACGACCATTGACGCGCACGCGGTAGCGGCGCAACCAACCTGTTGAAGGCAATTCCAGTTTGCGTTTGATCCCACCATCGTTGGTGAGCAGCAAAAGACCCTCAGAGTTAATGTCGAGACGGCCAATCGCGAGAACGCGCGGCAGGTCTTCGGGCATTTCGTCATAGATGGTCTTGCGACCTTTTTCATCGCGGTCAGATGTGACCAGACCCGCGGGCTTGTGATATAGCCAAAGACGGGGCGCATCGGGTTCGCCGACTTGCTTGCCATCCACAGTGATACGGTCGGCAACTGTTACGTTAAGTGCTGCGCGCTCAACTTTTGACCCGTTTACGTAAACGCGGCCCTCCTCGATCATCCGCTCAACGTCACGTCGACTGGCGACGCCTGCGCGGGCGATGACTTTGGCAATACGGTCGCCTGCAGTTGCAGAAGCGGTGGCTTTATCTTTTGAGTCTTTTGTCATGTCGCCCGCTCTAGACTATCCTGCGCACTTGCGAAAGCACGGGTTTTGGTGGCAATTAAAACTATGGTTTTTAAATCCTTCATGCCCGAGGCGCTGGTTCAAGCGCGCGCTGCCGCTGATCGGGGCGAAGTGCCCGTGGGCGCTGTGATCGTGGATGGGGCAGGACAGGTGATCGCATCGGCTGGAAACCGCACCCGTGAATTGAGTGATCCAACGGCCCATGCCGAAGTGTTGGCGATACGGGCGGCCTGTTCGGCTTTGGGCGCTGAGCGCCTGGCGGGGTGCGATCTGTATGTAACCTTAGAGCCGTGCCCGATGTGTGCCTCTGCCATCAGCAACGCCCGTATCGGGCGGCTGTATTACGGTGCCAGCGATCCGAAATCCGGCGGGGTAGAGCAGGGGCCGAGGGTGTTTTCACACGCGCAATGCCACCATGCGCCTGAGGTTTATGACGGTATTGACGCGGTTGCGTCACAGAAATTATTACGTGATTTTTTTAAGGGTCGGCGGTAGCGCGTTGACACCTCTTTTCCAGACTGTGTTTTGTTGAAATGATCAAATAATCCCTTCATGGTAGCAAAGAAACACGAAAAGAGTCCAGAATATTACCATCAAACCTGCAGCTATCGTCACAGCTATTACGCTTTTGCCAAAGGGTACTTTAGACGCCTTAGCGATTGAGAATAAGACAGACAAAAGCTCGCTTCAGCTCTACTGTATTCGGTTTTATAGGTTTATTTTGGCACCATACCGAAAAGAGAAATTCACCTTTCTGGAATAGGGTGTGGGCATTCCAAGTAGGAAAGCTCCTTCTTTTCCATGTCGCCCTTGATATAGATGTGGTTAGTCGCTCACTTGATGGACTTCGATTATGTTGCCGTCTGGATCGTAAAAGAAGATTTGGTGCCATTCGACGGCCGCAGTGTGGCCATAATCAGAATATGGGACGCCTTTTGCATCAAGATGGGCTTTGAACGCTTCGATGTCATCCGTACGATAAGCGATGTGGCCCCGTTCAACCGGATTGACGGCATGACCGGTTTTAAACCCGATACTCAGGTCCTTTTGCGCGATGTGGGTTTGAACCACACCATCTGTGCGAAAGGCCAGTTGACCCGCATAACCTTTGTTTTTCTCTTGTTTAGGAATGTCTTCGGTGACGGGTGGCAGCATCAGAACATCGTTGTAAAACGCATCCATTTGGCGGACATTTTTGCTGCTAAAGCTGACATGATGTAGGGTCAGTTTCATTTTCACACTCCCTTGGCTGTACAGACTGAAGTAGTTCACAAACTTCGTGAGGCGTCCAGACCCCTGACCAAAGCGAATTGAGAAGTAACCACCCACTTGCGAGGGGGGCGTGGGCGCGTTAAACCGCCCTTAAGCAGATAAGGGATCCCCATGTCGATTGATACAAGCACCGCCGCTCGCGTCGCCAAATTGGCCCGCATTAAAGTTGAAGACGATGCGCTGCCAGCATTGGCCGCTGAGTTTAACAATATCCTTGGCTTTATTGAGCAACTCAATGAGGTGGACGTGGATGGCGTTGAGCCGATGACATCTGTCACGCCGCAGCGCCTTAAGCGCCGTGTGGATGTGGTTTCCGATGGATCGCAGCAACAAGCTGTTTTGAAAAATTCACCTGATGCTCGCGAAGGCTTCTTTGCTGTGCCAAAGGTTATGGAGTGAGCCACGTCTGATTGACGTGCTCAAGCAGCCCTGCGCTGCGCCCTGATTTGAGAAAGATGATAAGATGACCGATCTAAACACACTTGGATTAGCTGAAGCCCGCGATGCACTTCGTGCTGGCTCTACTACGTCCAAAGAATTGACTGCGGCTTGTTTGAAAGCCATCGAGGGTGCAGGTGCGCTGAACGCATTTGTCCACCACACTCCTGAGATTGCGATGGAACAGGCGGCTGCGGCTGATGCCCTTATTGCGGAGGGTGATGCCCCTGCGATGTGTGGCCTGCCAATTGGGATCAAGGATTTGTTCTGCACCAAGGGTGTGCCGTCTCAGGCGGGTTCACGCATTTTGGAAGGTTTCTTGCCGGAGTATGAATCAACTGTGTCTGGCAACCTGCTGGGCAATGGTGCGGTTATGTTGGGCAAACTCAATATGGACGAATTCGCCATGGGTTCCTCTAACGAGACATCCGTTTACGGTAACGCGATCAACCCATGGAAAGTTGACGAGCGCCAGTTGACCCCAGGTGGATCATCAGGTGGTTCTGCGGCCGCTGTTGCGGCTGACCTTTGCTTGGCTGCGACTGGGACGGATACGGGTGGTTCTATTCGCCAGCCTGCGGCCTTTACGGGCACTGTTGGCATCAAACCAACTTATGGACGTTGTTCACGTTGGGGCGTTGTGGCGTTTGCCTCTTCCCTTGATCAAGCTGGCCCAATGACCAAATCGGTACGCGATGCGGCGATCATGTTGGAAACCATGTGTGGCTATGATCCAAAAGACAGCACCAGCGCCGATTTGGCTGTGCCGAACTTTGAGGCCCTGATGACTGGCGATATTCGCGGTAAGAAAATTGGCCTGCCAAAAGAATACCGCATGGACGGCATGCATGCTGAGATCGACAAGCTATGGGCAGATGGCGCTGACATGTTGCGTGATGCGGGTGCTGAGATCGTTAATATCTCGCTACCACACACGAAATACGCATTGCCAGCTTACTACGTGATTGCCCCTGCCGAGGCATCTTCGAACCTCGCGCGTTATGACGGTGTGCGTTATGGCCACCGCGCTACATTGGATGCAGGCGACGGCATTACAGAAATGTATGAGAAAACCCGTGCTGAGGGCTTTGGCCCAGAAGTACAGCGCCGCGTGATGATCGGGACATATGTATTGTCTGCTGGTTTCTATGACGCCTATTACAACCGAGCCCGCCGCGTACGCACGTTGATCAAGAAAGACTTTGAAGACGTGTTTGCCGCTGGTGTCGATGCAATCCTGACACCTGCAACCCCATCCTCGGCCTTTGGCTTGGGTGAGATGACGGATGTTGATCCGGTGCAAATGTACCTCAATGACGTATTCACAGTGACGGTGAACATGGCTGGCCTGCCAGGAATTTCTGTTCCGGTTGGTCTGGATTCCAAAGGTTTGCCGATGGGCCTGCAACTGATTGGTCGTCCATGGGAAGAGGGCGATCTGCTGTCTTCCGCCTATGCGCTTGAGAAAGCTGCAGGTTTTGTAGCCAAACCAACCAAATGGTGGTAAATAGTGCAAAAATATAGCGCACTGAAGCGAACCAGAGGCAGATAGTATGACGATCCGATTGATAATGATGGCTTCAGCATTTGGTACTTTGGCTGCTTGCCAACCTGCACTTCCTGAAAGTGGGGCAGGTGCACCTGGACAAGGTGTAGGATTTGATACTTCAGACAGTGCACGTGCACAGCTTGATGCGCCATTGACGGTTCAATCGCAAACCTTGCGATCCAGCGATCAGCAAAATCAAGCGGTAACGTCTGAGATGGCTCAGGTTGCTGCGACAGTCAACGCCCAGACTAGTTCTATTGCTAATGATACTTTAGCTGCGCTGGGCAACGATGTTGCGCGCACCTCTGTTGAGGCGGGACGTCAGGTGGTGAATGCCAGCCCATCCAACCCTGCACCAGTTGCAGTGAATAATGCGGGTATTTCTGATGAAAATGATTTTGGTGCCGTATCCGGTCGCCATTCAATCGAAAGCGATAAGGCGCGTATTGCAGAAAATCGTGCGCAGTACGCTGTTGTTCAGCCAACGGCATTGCCAAGCCGCAGCGGTTCTAATCAGCTAAATGTTGTGGCCTATGCACTGGAAACGCAACATCCACGTGGAACGCAGGTTCACCGTCGCTTAGGTTTTGCATCGGTTGCGAGAACACAACGCAATTGCGCGAAATACAATTCGGCAGATGATGCTCAGCTTGAGTTCTTGACCCGGGGTGGTCCTACCAGAGACCGCCTAGCTTTGGATCCTGATGGTGACGGTTATGCCTGTGATTGGAATCCAGCAAAATATCGCGGGTGATCGAACAAATCGCCTCTCCCAATTGCGGTTCACGGCGTGATGCCCTTCGCCCTTCGCTGATCGTTTTACATTTCACGGCTATGAAGACAGCACAGGCCGTCATTGAACGGCTGTGTGATCCCGCATTTGAAGTTTCTGCACATTACGTAATTTCCAATTTGGGAGAACTGACACAGTTGGTACCCGAGGAGATGCGGGCGTGGCACGCAGGGGCAGGGCGCTGGCATGGTCAGGATGATATCAATTCGCGTTCTATCGGTGTTGAACTTGATAATGCGGGGACCCATCCGTTTTCAGAACCACAGATGCACGCGTTAGAAATACTGCTGCCTCAGATCATGAAACGTTGGGATATCGCGGCTGAGGGTGTGATCGGGCATTCTGATCTAGCGCCGGGTCGTAAAATTGATCCGGGTCCACGGTTTGATTGGGCACGTTTGGCCATGCAGGCGCTTGCCGCTGATACGCCCCCCAAGGGATGCGCTGCCACAGAGTTTGCGGAACTGGCAGCACATGCGGGGTATGACACCCGCGTGCCCGCAGCTGACCTGTTGCAAGCCGTACGCTTGCGTTGGAACCAATCTGCTACGGGCCCTTTGTGTGCCAAGGACCACGCGGTTCTTCAATCTTGGTAGCGGTCTAACAATCCAACCCATTGACGAACCCCCAAACAAAACGCACAAGGCGATTGCGCGGAAGGCTGGATGGTCGCGGGATTGGCAACAATCGCGAGGAAAGTCCGGACTCCACAAAGCAATGGTGCCGGGTAACGCCCGGCGGGGGTAACCCTAGGGAAAGCGCCACAGAAAATAGACCGCCTGTGTGCGGATCGGGCAACCGATATCACACGCATGTAAGGGTGAAACGGTGGAGTAAGAGCCCACCGCGGGACGGGCAACCGGACTGGCAAGGCAAGCCCCACCAGGAGCAATGCCAAATAGGGACCGCGTGCGACGCAAGTCGCGGGGCTGCTTTTGCCCCAGCAGGTCCGGGTTGGCAGCTAGAGGTGCGCAGGTAACTGCGTGCTAAGATGAATGACTATCTCGGGTGTGGTAACGCATCTAGACAAAATCCGGCTTATAGGCCTTCCGCGCATATCTACATTTGTTGTCATTTAGGGCCCGAAAGGGCTGCGAATCTGATGTTGTGAAATGATTATCTTTGGCAGTGTATCGCTGTTGGAAATGTTGTATCCAGACCTTGGGTGCAGTGTTTTTCACAGAGTCGCGGTTTTTTCTACTGCTGGCCGATGATCTTCCTGCTTTTGCGGTTGACTTGGATGGTGAGCGGGGTAGAAGCCATAAATCAAGAATTCACGCGCGGTTCCGCTTTTTCAGGAACCTACGCAGCAGGAGAAGTAACATGGCTAAGCCAACCACGATTAAAATCCGTTTGAACTCGTCCGCGGGCACTGGCCACTTCTATGTGACCAAAAAGAACGCACGTACAATGACTGAAAAAATGGTCGCACGTAAGTATGACCCAGTTGCACGTAAGCACGTTGAGTACAAAGAAGGCAAAATCAAGTAAGATTTTAGCTGAATACGTATACAAAGGCCGCGCATTTAGCGCGGCCTTTTGCGTTTTGGGAGGCACGTTCATGAAACGTATGATGATTGTTGCTTGTCCGGGTTCGGGGAAGTCCACATTGGCGCTTATGTTGGGTAAGCAATTAAATTTACCCGTCTTTCATATGGACTGAATCCATTGGCAAGAAAACTGGGTCGAACGTCCGTTGGCCGAAAAATTGCGAATGGAGTTAGCTGTTGAGGCACATCAGTCGTGGATATTTGAAGGTGGGATGTCGCGAAATTATGAAAGTCGCGCAGCATGCGCAGAGGTTCTGATATGGCTCGATTTGCCCGTTGGCTTGCGGTTGTGGCGCGTCACAAAGCGCTTGTTTCGCAACCTAGTTAAAGCGGAAGGCCGCGCCAACTTGCCGAAAGGATTTGTCGAACGTATGCATCCTCAAACTTTGGCTTTGTATCGGTATATATGGACGAGTCGTCATTCCTCTCGTGCCAAGATTGCGTAGCTTTTAACGAATGTGCGTGGCGATTTGAATGTCGTGCACTTATGTAGTCCACGTGATGTTCGTTGCTGGCTTCTAAACCTAACTGACTAAAGTCGATCGCCCTAACGATCCGCTGGATTAACGTGCTTATGGCGCACTGCAAAGTTTATCAACTCTTCGCGTGTGTACTTGGTGTGTACGCGCACCTGACTTGGTTGCTGGTGATTGTGGCCTAACCCCTCCCGACGTGCCTGTAGGGGGCGTATGGGACGCAGAACAAAGCCTCCACCGCTGTTGGGGCAGACGTTAGCAAGGACGTTGTTCACGCAGTTTGCGCAGAACGTGCATTCAGAGGTGCAGATCATGGCATTGGATGCTTCTGGTGGTAGGTCGCACTCGCAGTTTGGTCTTAGCTCCAGCATCGTCTTCTCCTGTTGTTAAACGAAAAAGGGCCACCCAATTGGGCGGCCCTGATTACATCAAATGGTGTTTATGTTTATTCTTGTTGGCCCATGAACATCAGCAAGAACTGGAACATGTTCAAGAAAGAGATGTATAAAGACAACGCGCCGTCTGAAGCTGCTTTGTCCAACCATTCTTGGTCACCGTGGTGAGCATGTGCAACGTATGTGCGTTTGATGTCTTGTGTGTAGTAGGCGGTTAGGCCTGCAAAGATCAAAACACCGATGGCTGAGATCGCCATCATCATTACAGAAGATTGCAAGAAGATGTTGATAACCATAGCAACAAGCAGGCCAATTACACCCATCATCAGGAATGTACCCATGCCAGACAGGTCTTTCTTCGTGGTGTAACCATAAAGGCTAAGACCTGCGAAGGCGATCGCTGTGACTAGGAACGTTTGTGTGATGGAATACGGTGTGTAAACCAAGAAGATTGAGCTCATTGAGACGCCCATGATGGCGGCAAAGATGAAGAAACCCAATTGAACAGCAGCAGCCGAACCGCGGCTCATCAATGCGCCCCAGCCAAAGAAGATGAAGGCAAGTGGTGCGAACATGACGACGAAGCGCAATGGCGAAGTGTACAGCAGGCTGCCCAAACCGGTCAGGTAAGAACCCTCCCGCAGCGCATATACAGCGCCTTCAGCGTTGGTTGCTGCAGCTGACGGGTCAGATGTGACCGCCAAGCCAGCGATGGCCCAAGCTGCCAACGCAGTGATCAACATGCCGATAGACATTTGACCGTAAACTTTATTCATGTGGGCGCGCAGACCCGCGTCGATGCTGGCGGCATTTGCACCTGCCGCGCTGCGGATTGTATTCACGTCAGCCATTTTTGACCTCCAAAGGGAACTGTTGGGGGCAGAAAAACCTCTGCCTGTTGTATATTTTTGAATATCGGGGTGCGGGGCGCATGTTTCAAGTCAATTCTGCCCGAAACATGCTTCAATTTTAACGATTATTTAACTCAGTGCTACATGCGCCACGTATTTGGCGTGTCCCAGAAGGGACGGGTGGCTTCGCGTGTTGCGTCGTGGCGTGTTAGGCCGAGGTCTTTTAGGGCCGCATCATCCAATGCGGCAAAGGGCGCGGCGACTGCGCCAAACGTTGTAAAGGTGACGTAGAGAGGCGGCCGAGCGTGGATAGGGTGCAAAGCTGCTGCGTTGTTCAATATGGGTCATAGTATTCCCTTCCTTAACGAGTTTCGATGGTTTGAGTTAAAAGCATAAGATTTGTTGATGTTTGTGCGTAATTTCTTTACATTATAAAAGCGAATGGTTGTGATGTGACATATCAAGGATAGTGATGTATGCGGAATTTGGATGTAACGACGCTGCGCTCGTTTGTGGCGGTTGCCGAAGCGGGCGGTGTAACACGGGCAGCGGGCTTCCTGCACCTGACGCAGTCGGCTGTGTCGATGCAGCTTAAGCGGCTTGAGGAATTATTGGGACTTGAGTTGTTGGATCGTTCTGGCCGCACCATTGCATTGACAGCGTCAGGGGAGCAGCTGTTGGTCTACGCACGCCGTATGGTGGCCCTGAATGACGAGGTTATGACACGCCTGACAGATCAGGCATACGAGGGGCAAATAACCTTGGGTGTACCCCATGACATCGTTTATCCGGTGATTCCGCAAGTTCTGAAGCAGTTCAATAGCGCCTTTCCACGCGTGCGGGTTCAGTTGCGTACTTCATATACGCGGCTGTTGTTTGAGGAATTCAGCAAGGGTACTTGTGATTTGATCCTGACCACCGAAACCCAAGTGGGGACCGGTGGTGAAACGCTTTGTACCAAGCCGCTGTGCTGGATCGGTGCCCCAAGTGGGTCAGCGTGGCGTCATCGCCCGCTTAAGCTGGCATTCGGTTTTAAATGCGCGTTTCGCCCCACAGTGATTGAGGGATTAGATGGCGCTGGAATTGACTGGGATGTCGTAGTTGAGACAGAGAGCGATCGCACGATCGAGGCAACCGTGAGTGCCGATTTAGCGGTGCATACGATGCTTGAGGGCACAGAACCGCCACATCTGGAACGAATCGATCACAATAACAGCCTTCCAAAACTGCCCGCCCAGAAGGTTAATCTATACGGTTCAGGTGGTTGTAAGGGCGTGGTCCACGATTCTCTGGCTGACATGTTGCGTCGTGCCTTTCGGGGCAACGAAAAGGTGAAGCTAAGCGCTGCCTAGGCCGAAACCAGGATATCGCTTAACGGCAACCAATAAGCTATTTTTTTACGTGTTTCGGCAGGCTTGGCATCTAACCCAGGTTTGACGCATGCACGAACTGGGACCAAAATGCATTTTCCCCCCGCTGTGAGGTCGTTGATTTATGACGTAACGTCCGACATCAATAGTTCGACCGTAACGAGAAGATGTTCCACTGTACGAAGAGGGTGCTTTCGTCGTTGCTGTTTGAAGGAATTAAAGGAGTTACTCTTCGGGACCGGGTTTTGGAAAATATGATGCCGCACAATGTTGATATTCACGTAGGTCTGAAAATGCGCCAGCAACGTTGGATTGTTGAAATGACACAACAGCAAATTGCTAAAATCGTTGGTATAAAATTCCAAAAAATTCAAAATACGAGACTGGTGCAAACCGTGTGATCGCGTCTATATTGTGGGATGTCGCTGAAGCACTTGGGGCACCTGCCGCGTATTTCCTCGATGAGATTGAGCAATCAGTGCCGCTTGAAACAGTAAAAGAACCTGCGACGGAGCAAACTCCTGCTGATTTTATGAACAACAAAGAAGTCATGTACCTTGTGCGTTCGTATTATGCGATCCCTGCACATCGACGCCGTCGCGTATTTGATCTTGCCCGTGTTTTGGGCGACGCAGCTTAATATTTGCAATTTAAAAACTGACGTATAGCAGGCTTGTTTAATAAGCCTGCTGAGAATGATTGCAATTTGGGGGGCAAAATGGCACCCCTTTTTCATGACATATAGACCTGAAATTCACGACGAACTTGTATCAGTCGCCAATGCTTTGGCTGATGTTGCACGTGCTGTCATCCTCCCTCACTTTCGTTCTGCTGGGCTATTGGCAGAAAACAAACTGGCGGTTGGATTTGATCCGGTCACTGTCGCTGATAAAGCCGCAGAACGAGCGATGTGCGATCTTTTGGCCCAAATGCGCCCTGATGATGCAATCCTTGGTGAAGAGTATGGAGCAAAATCCGGCATCAGTGGCCTGACTTGGGTTTTGGATCCAATCGATGGAACACGTGGCTTTGTATCCGGCACGCCGACATGGGGTGTCTTGATTGCGGTTGGGGATGATGCTGGACCGCAGATTGGCGTGATCGATCAACCTTATATCGGCGAACGCTTTATTGGCACGCCGCAAGGTGCTCACTTTGTTGGCCCACATGGCGAGGGCGCTATCCAAACACGCAAGCAGCGCCTACTATCGGAAGCGACTGTTTTTACGACATTCCCCGAAGTGGGTTCCCCGACAGAACGGGCAGGTTTTGGAGCCGTGGCTGAAAAAGCCCTGCTGACCCGCTATGGTATGGATTGTTATGCGTATGCACTTTTAGCGGCAGGTTATGTTGACTTGGTGATTGAGGCGTCGTTGAATTCCTATGATATCCAAGGCCCAATTGGATTAATTCACGGGGCAGGTGGCATTGTCACCGATTGGCAAGGCGGCCCGGCCCATAATGGTGGTCGAGCCCTTGCAGCAGCAAATCCTGAAATCCACGAGGAAGCGTTGGCAATTTTGAAAGAATTCCCATGACCGAAGTTCTAATCCAAAATGCGGATACGATCTTAACCATGGACGACGCACGCCGAGAGTTAAGCGGTGCAGACGTTTTGATCCGCGACGGTCAAATCGTTGAGGTTGGGCATGGTCTGAGGACAACTGGCGAAGTTATCAACGCTGCGGGATGCGTAGTCACACCTGGCTTGGTGAACACACACCATCACTTGTACCAGACGCTGACACGCGCGGTTCCGGGTGGCCAAGACGCGTTGTTATTTGGCTGGCTGCAAACGCTTTATCCAATTTGGTCACACTTTACCCCCGATCATATGTTCACGTCGGCCCAAGTGGGGTTGGCGGAGTTGGCGTTGTCAGGCTGCACGTTAAGTTCTGACCATTTATATCTATACCCCAACGGTTCGCGGCTTGAGGACACAATCCACGCCGCAGCCGAGTTGGGCATTCGTTTCCAACCCACACGCGGCGCAATGAGCATCGGTGAAAGCGATGGTGGGCTTCCACCTGACAGCTTGGTTGAGCAGGAAGGGGCCATTCTAGAAGATTGCATTCGCGTTATTGATGGGTTCCATGACGCCGCCGCGGCTTCGATGTGTCGCGTTGGTGTAGCCCCTTGTTCACCGTTTTCCGTCAGTACGGAATTGATGCGCGATGCAGCGATTTTGGCGCGTGACAAGGGTGTCATGATGCACACCCATCTGGCTGAAAACGATGAGGACATCGCCTATAGTCTTGAGAAATTTGGAAAACGCCCTGGGCAATATGTTGAAGATTTGGGTTGGACTGGCCCCGATGTATGGCACGCGCATTGCGTCAAATTAGATACCGAAGAGGTTGCGATGTTTGCCCGCACAAAAACGGGTGTAGCGCATTGCCCGTGTTCCAATTGTCGTTTGGGCAGTGGCATCGCGCCGTTGCGCGGGATGTATGATGCTGGTGTTCCTGTTGGTCTGGGCGTTGATGGATCAGCCAGCAATGATGTTGGCAATCTGATTGCAGAAGCCCGTCAAGCGATGTTGTTGCAGCGTGTCGCGCTTGGGGCGGATGCGATGAGCGCACGTACCGCACTTGAGATCGTAACACGTGGTGGAGCGGATGTTCTGGGACGTCCTGAATGTGGTCGGTTGGCTGTGGGCTGTCGCGGTGACGTTGCAATCTGGGACACAACAGGTATTGAAAGCGCTGGATCGTGGGACCCTGCGGCATTGTTGTTAGCGGGGCCAACAAAGGTGAGGCACCTTATTATCGAGGGACGCCAAATTGTGCGGGAAGGTCAGGTCACAACGATTGATTTGGATGCTGTCATAAAGCACCAGAATAAGTTGGCACATGCTTTGAAGGATCAGCTTTGAAGTATCTAGTCGCCGCTCTTTTATTCTCTTTTTCTACTATTAACCCAGTTTTTGCTGATCCTGCAGCAACGCAGATTATCAACGAAATTCGTAAAGGTAAACATCGCAAGGCAATTCGCTATTCCCCACAGCTTGAGGCAGTTGCAGCCGCACATGCCAATGACATGGCAAGCTGAGACTACTTTAGCCACACTGGCGCAAACGGATCATCCATTGGTGATCGCACAACGGCGCAAGGGTACAAGTGCTGCTTTGTGGAAGAAAGTATTGCGCGTGGTCAGCAAAGCCTCGAAGAGGTGATGGTGTGTTGTAAGGCATCCAAAGGGCACTACAAGAACATGACCCATAAAAAGGCGGGTGAATTTGGCCTGGCCCGTGGACCTGACAACTATTGGGTTATGGTTCTTGCTGCACCTTGCTAATTAGCTGCGTCGCTGTCCTTGCACCCAAACATCTGCAATTGCGCGGTCATCTCCCATCATTAGCGTTGGGAAGATAGCCTCCCACACATCGGTCGCCCGCGTGCTGCGTTGTGCAATGGCAGGGGTGGACGCCAGATCAAGAATACAAAGGTCGGCGTCATTGCCAGCTTTCAAAGAACCGATGTGGTCTTGCAAATGAAGGCTTCGGGCTGATCCAGCAGTCGCCAGCCAAAGCAACTGACTGGCATGTAGGGCGACACCGCGAAGTTGGGCAATTTCATAGGCCGCTGCCATTGTGCGCAGCATTGAAAATGAGGACCCACCACCTGTGTCGGTTGCCAGTCCTACTGGGATCGAGCGTGCTTTCATCGCGGCCATGTCAAACAGACCTGAACCGATGAAGGTGTTTGAAGTTGGGCAATGCACCACCGCGCCGCGCACTTCGGACAGGCGATCCATTTCGCGTGGTTCCATGTGGATCGAGTGACCGTAGATGCCGCGCTCCCCGAGAAGGCCATAGGCCTCATAGGTGTCTAGATAATCACGGGCGTCAGGATACATGCCTTTGACCCATTCGATTTCATCAACTTGTTCGCTAAGATGCGTTTGCATCAATACATCGGGCCGTTTAGTCCATAGTGCGCCCAAGGCCTCAAGTTGTTCAATGGTTGAGGTGGGGGAAAAACGAGGTGTGATCGCGTAATGGGCACGCTCAACGCCATGCCACTTCTCTATCAATGCGAGGCTATCATCATATGCCGACTGTGCCGTATCGCGGAGCCCATCGGGCGCATTTCGGTCCATGCAGGCTTTACCCGCAACAACCCGTTGGCCACGCGCAAGCGCGGCTTCAAATATTGCGTCCACGCTTTCGGGGTGGATGGTCGCATAAGAGCAAACGGTGGTTGTCCCGTTGGACAGCGTCAGGTCCAGATAACGCCCTGCGATTGCAGCCGCGTACGCTGGATCCCCAAACCGCATTTCTTCTGGGAAGGTATAGGTGTTGAGCCAATCAATCAGACGTTTGCCCCAACTCGCGATAATCCCGGTCTGTGGGTAATGGACATGCGCGTCGACAAACCCGGGCAGAATAAGCTTTTCACCGTATTGCGTCACTTGCGCGTCTGGATGTGTGGCTTGCAACGTGGCCGCATTGCCTATGGCTTCAATCACGCCGTCTCGGATCAAGACACCACCGGAGCTGTTAACGTGAATAGCGTCTTGCCATGCGCCTACAAAGGGGTCGCCAGAATAGGTCAAAACTTGACCGCAAAGTAATTTTTGATTTGTCATGGACCATACCTAATCCGGCGGGGTCATACGGTAAATGATATTTCGCAAACGCATCCCATTGTCACTATCTCGCCCCCCGCATATGGTTTGATCAACATGAGCGAAAACACCCAAATATCCGCCGAAGGGCCAAAGAACGTACGTGAAGACGATGCGTATCTGCTGAACCGTAAAAACGTCAGTGCGATCCTGTATGCTGTGGATATTGAGGATAAGGCTAAGCTTAGCGAGCTGATGGACCCTCTGCACGCTGCTGATATTGCTGACCTTTTGGAGCAAATCAATGAGTTTGATCGCTCGCGGCTAATCCGTTTATACGATCGTGAGTTTGACGGTGATATCCTGTCAGAGCTGGATGAGAGCATCCGCGAAGAGGTTATTGGGGTACTTAGACCTCAAGTGTTGGCTGAAGCTGTGCGCGATTTGGACAGTGACGATGTTGTGGATCTGGTCGAAGACCTGCGTGCAACACAGCAAGAGGCGATCCTTGAGGTTCTTGAAGACGTTGACCGTGCGGCGGTTGAGCAAGCCCTAAGCTACCCTGAGTTCTCAGCGGGTCGTTTGATGCAGCGCGAGGTCGTTATGGCCCCAGAGCATTGGACTGTAGGCGATGCGATTGATTATTTGCGCGGCTCCGATCCAGATGCCTTGCCTGATCAATTCTATCATCTTGTGTTGGTTGATCCGCGCTTGCATCCGATTGGTAATGTCACCCTAGGTAAGATTATGCGTTCAAAGCGTGAGGTTTTCCTTACCTCGATCGTTGAGGACGTGTTCCAAATCATTCCTGCGGATCAGGATGAAGGTGACGTCGCCTATGCCTTTAACCAATACCATCTAATTTCTGCCCCCGTTGTTGATGGCGAGGGCCGATTGATCGGTCTGATTACCATTGATGATGCGATGGCTGTTCTGGATGACGAGCACGAAGAAGACATTATGCGTCTTGCCGGTGTTGGTGAGGGATCGCTGTCCGACCGCGTCATTGAGACAACTAAACAGCGTATGCCATGGTTGGCGGTTAACTTGATCACTTCGATTGCCGCCTCGATGGTGATTGCGCAATTTGAAATTGCGATCACAAAAATCGTGGCCTTGGCGGTGTTGATGCCTATTGTGGCATCCATGGGCGGCAATGCCGGAACGCAGTCTTTGACCGTTGCCGTGCGTGCGATTGCAACTAAGGATTTGACCAGCGCGAACGTGTGGCGCGTTTTGCGTCGTGAAGTGTTGGTTGGACTGGTGAATGGTTTGATCTTTGCCATTGTGATGGCAGTCGTTGGAATTATCTGGTTTGGCTCCCCGATGCTGGGGGCTGTGATTGCTGCGGCTATGGTTGTGAATATGGTTGTTGCTGGTTTTGCGGGCACGGTAATTCCTGTGCTGCTAGAACGCTGGGGCGTTGACCCTGCGCTTGCGTCGGGTGCGTTTGTGACAACTGTGACTGACATCGTTGGCTTCTTTGCATTCCTTGGTCTTGCTGCGATGATATTGCTATGAACGACCTTGCTCAGATCAAAGTGGCGGCGCGCAAGGCTGGCTTTGCACGCCGCAAAGTTGCGTTTGGTGAACAATCTGGTGGAGCGGCTGGGCATTTGTCTGCCTTGTTGGCTGGATATCGTGGTGTCCCAATGTCTGGTTACATGCCGATACGCACTGAAATTGATCCATTGCCTGCGATGGCCGAAGCGGCGGCTTATGGCCATGTTGGGGTTCCAGTCATTGTTGAAATGGACCATCCTTTGCTGTTTTCACGGTGGGAACCGGATGCTGAAATGAAAGACGGACCATTTGGTGCGCGCATACCAGTACTGGATGATTTTTTTGAACCAGAGATCGTGATTGTGCCGCTTGTTGCATTTGACCGTGATGGGGGGCGTTTAGGTTATGGCGGAGGGTTCTATGATCGCACGCTTGAAATCTTGCGGGCGAAACGGGCGACTTTGGCCATTGGGTTTGCATTCTCTGGGCAGGAAGCCGCAGGTTTGCCTTTGGAACCTACAGATCAGCCCCTTGATATGATCGTGACCGAAACGGGGATAATCACACCAAAACGGATGTGATTTGATCCAGATACAATTCTGGCGAGTTAATAAATAGATCAATTCAGGTCGGCAGTGTGAATCCCTCTTGCCCCAGCGGCTTTGCCCGCCTAACCCATGCTCCATGAAAATATTGTTCCTTGGGGATGTAATGGGCCGCGCCGGGCGCCGCGCCATTTCTGAAAAATTGCCTCGCTTACGTGAAGAATGGAAACTAGATTTTGTCGTTGTGAACGGCGAAAATGCGACGGGTGGCATGGGGCTGTCAGGCGCTCATGCCAAGTTGATTTTGGAAGCTGGCGCAGATTGCATCACGCTTGGCGATCACGCCTTTGACCAAAAAGATATGCTTCAGTTTATCGAACATGAACCGCGCGTAATCCGTCCGCTGAATTTTTCCAGAGCGTCACCCGGCAAAGGGGCACGTTTGTTTACCGCCAATAGCGGCCGCAAAGTGCTAGTCGCACAAGCGCTCGGTCAAGTGTTCATGAAACGCCCATTTGATGATCCGTTTTCTGCGATTGAACCTGTGTTTAAGAACCACCCACTTGGTGGTCAGGCCGATGCAATCATTGTTGATTTCCACTGCGAAGCGACATCTGAAAAGATGGCTATGGGGCATTGGTGTGACGGACGCGCCAGCTTGATGGTCGGGACACACACGCACGTGCCAACCAGCGATGCGATGATCATGCAAAAAGGTATGGGGTATCTGACGGACGCGGGTATGTGTGGGGACTATAACTCAGTCATCGGTATGGAAAAATCCGAACCGCTGCGCCGCTTTATCACTGGTATGCCCAAAGAACGGTTTACACCTGCTGCTGGCGACGCGACCCTATCAGGTGTCTACATCGAGACGGACGATAAAACCGGTAAGGCGACGCGCATTGAAATGGTCCGCCAAGGTGGTGCGCTGTTTCAAGCGGGCCCAAAGAGCTAGATGAGCCAACGCCAACTTCTTGGATATAGCATTGTCCTGATTTTTTTAGGGATGGGTTGGAGCTTTACCCAACCGATGTCCAAGTTGGCTGTGAGCGAAGGTTATCAACATTTTGGCCTGATATTTTGGCAGGCCGCTATAGGGGCGGCCCTGTTGGCGGTTGTTAGTTTGATCCGTGGTAAAGGTCTGCCCTTGGGTCCTGCGCAGTTGCGGGTCTATTTGATTGTAGCACTAATTGGCACCGTGATCCCCAATTCAGCGACTTATCAAGCTGCGGTGCATCTGCCCTCAGGTATCTTATCCATCCTGCTTTCTATGATCCCTATTTTTGCCTTTCCTGTCGCACTTGCCCTTGGCAATGACCGGTTTGAGGCGCGCCGATTGGGCGGGCTGTTCCTTGGTTTGGCCGGTGTCATGATGATTGTTCTACCCTCTGCCAGCATCCCTCAAATGGGATCTGCTTTTTGGGTAATGATCGCGCTGATAGGTGGCGCGTGCTACGCATGTGAGGGCAATTACGTCGCTAAATGGGGCACTGCAGGGATGGATTCAATCCAAGTTCTACTGGGTGCATCATTGGTTGGAGCTATTATTTCGTTGCCTCTGGCGTTGGCCACGGGGCAGTGGATCAACCCGATGCCGCCCTACGGTATTCCGGATTATGCACATATCTTAGGCTCTTTGATTCATGTGATGGTTTACGCCGGTTACGTATGGCTCGTTGGACGCACGGGGCCCGTTTTTGCGGTACAGGTCAGTTATCTTGTGACGGTCTTTGGCGTGTTTTGGGCCAAGGTCATTTTGAACGAAACTTATGTGCCGCAAGTTTGGCTGGCGCTTTTGGCGATGTTGGCGGGGATGTATTTGGTACAGCCGCGCAAGCCAAGTGAACCGGTTGCGCCGAGTGCCTCGATGGATCAAATTGGTCGCAACTAAAATAGGTAGCTCCATGGCATTCTTTGAGTTCTCGCAAACTGGTAGCGCAATCCTAACCCTCACTGTGGTTGCGATCATGTTCATCCTTTTTTTACGCGAAACCTTACCCACAGAAGTTGTCGCAATCACAGGTGCGGCTTTGATGCTAGGTTTAGGGTTGTTGCCGTATGAAGATGCCCTTCAGGTGCTTTCAAACCCAGCGCCTTGGACCATTGCGGCGATGTTCATCATTATGGGGTCGTTGGTGCGCACTGGTGCACTAGAGGCATTCACAGGGCAGGCGGACCGTATTGCGCAAACCAATCCCGCCTTAGCTATTGTGTTGCTGATGACCTTTGTCGTTCTGTCATCAGCGATTGTGTCGAACACGCCTGTTGTGGTTGTGATGATCCCTGTGTTTGTTCAGCTTGCCAAGACTATGGGCATTGCCTCGTCTAAGATGCTAATCCCGCTGAGCTACGCCGCAATTTTGGGTGGGACACTGACTTTGATCGGGACATCGACCAACTTGTTGGTTGATGGTGTCGCCCGTGCCCAAGGGTTGGCTGGATTTACGATTTTCGAGGTTACGCCGCTGGGTATTATCCTTGTAATTTGGGGCATGATCTATTTACGCTTTGTCGCACCGATGTTGTTGCCGGATCGCGAAAGCATGACGGACTTGTTGTCCGATAGGTCCCGCATGAAGTTCTTTACCGAAGCGGTCATTCCCCCCGAATCCAACTTGATTGGTCGCGAAGTTACTGGCGTTCAATTGTTCAAACGCGAAGGCGTACGCTTGATCGATGTCATTCGTGGTGACAGGTCTTTGCGCCGCAATCTTCAGGGTGTTGAGCTGGCCGTGGGTGATCGCGTCGTTTTGCGAACCCAGATTACTGAACTGTTGTCGCTGCAGCGAAACAGAGGACTAAAGCGTGTTGACCAGGTTTCGGCAGTAGAGACCACAACCGTTGAGGCATTGATTGCACCTGGTTGTAAGATGATTGGTCGCTCATTGGGTTCACTGCGCCTACGCCGTAGGTTCGCAGTTTATCCGTTGGCTGTGCATCGCCGTAACCAAAATATTGGGCGTCAATTGGATGACCTGATTGTGAAAGTAGGAGACACCCTTTTGTTAGAAGGTGCGCCTGCGGATATTCAACGTCTGTCGATTGAGATGGAAATGGTTGACGTGTCCAAACCGTCTGCGCGTGCGTTTCGTCGAAGCCATGCACCGCTCGTTATTGCGGCGCTTATTGGGTTGGTGACCTTGGCAGCACTGGGTGTCGCCCCAATCTTCTTGCTATCGATCCTAGCAGTTTCGTTTGTTTTGATCACACGCTGCATAGATGCGGAAGAAGCGTTTTCCTTTGTGGACGGCCGTCTTCTGGCGCTGATTTTTTCGATGCTTGCCATTGGTGCGGCACTTGAGGCGTCGGGTGCCGTTGCGCTGATCGTGAATGCAATTGCGCCGGCACTGGGTAATTTGCCGCCCTTCCTCATTATTTGGGCTATCTATTTGTTGACCTCAGTGTTGACTGAATTGGTCAGCAATAATGCTGTGGCTGTTGTGGTTACGCCTATCGCTATTGGATTGGCCACGGCTCTTGGGATTGATCCGCGCCCGCTTGTTGTGGCGGTTATGGTTGCGGCCTCTGCCAGTTTTGCCACGCCAATCGGGTATCAAACCAATATGTTGGTTTATGGTCCGGGTGGTTACAAATTCACGGACTTTATGCGTGTTGGTATTCCGCTAAACCTAAGTATTGGGATTCTAGCATCTGCGGTTATCCCAATACTTTGGCCCTTGTGACTTTGCCCTATAGTGACCTAAGTTTACGAAATCGCTTTGATCCCATTTTTCACCGGAGGGTTTACACATGAAACAAGTTATCAAAGAAACGACAGACGAAGACCTTATCAAGCAATTCCTTGAGAAAGGTGGCAAAGTCAGTCGCGGCAAAACCAAACCAATGCCAAGTGATCTGGGCATCAGCAACAACAGCTGGGGCAACAAGATGACGAAGGAAGAAAAGGCCGTTGTGAAGGCTGCTGAAGTGGCTGCAAAAGCGAAGAAGTAGTTCAATCTTTTGTAGCTGCAGTATTAAAATATGTTTTGGGGCCTTCGGGCCTCTTAAGTTTTTCGGTACCAATATACAAAGGGTGCCACCACGATAGACATCAAGATGCCATAAACTGCTGATGGCAGTCCCATGTCAGAG
>JAOEQC010000024.1 GCA_028388995.1 Ascidiaceihabitans sp.
GTAGTATACAACCTGCGCCAAAACACGTGCCCAGTTGATTGAATTCACTCCAGCCAAGCGGACACCATCACGGAATTCGAAATCGTTGAACATGTCTTTCAGGCGGGCTTGGCAATCGTCAAAATCACCGTCCATGGCAAGCGCATGAACATTAGACTCAGATGGTGTTGTCATCTGCCGGCGCTGTACTTCGGATATGCGTCCATGTGGATACATGATAAATACATCGACATTCTCAAGACCACGGAATGCTTCAATTGCAGCAGAACCAGTATCCCCAGATGTGGCTCCCACTATCGTGACGCGCTCTTGGCGGCGCGACAAAGCGGTTTGGAACAGCTGGCCGATCAATTGCATCGCAAAGTCTTTGAACGCGAGTGTTGGGCCATGGAAAAGCTCTAGAAGGTAGTGCCCATGATCTAGTTGGACCAACGGTGCGCGTGCTGCATGACCAAAGCCTTTGTAGGCACGCTCGATGATACCTTTGAAATCGTCGTCCGAGAATGTGTCGCCCACAAATGGCCGCATGACTTGAAACGCAATCTCTTCATAGGACTTACCAGCCATCGCCTTGATGTCATCGGTGCTGAGCTGTGGAATGGTTTCTGGCACGTATAGGCCACCATCGCGGGCAAGGCCCGTTAGCATTGCCTCTTCGAATGTGAGTTCTGGGGCTTGTCCCCGTGTCGAGATATATTTCACGTATGCATACTCTGATCAGGTTTCAGTTTTGCTGCGGCGTGACCACAACAGGAAATAGGCAGTCATTGCTGTCCAGATAAAGGCCAACAAGAACCATGTAATTGCGTATTGCAGATGATCGTTCGGAATGCGGCTGGTGTCTACGGGCAAAGGCGATACGCCGTCTTTTGCTGCCGTTGTGTCACGCAGAACAATCAATATCGGATCGGTGTTTAGCGTCGCTGCCATAAGCGGCACATCCCGTGCGAACCAGATGTTTTTCTCAATGTCAGGTCCAGGCGTATAGCCATCAGTTTCTTGGGGCCAATGAAGGTTACCCGTGACAATCGTTTGGACCTGTAACACTGATGGTTCCGGCAAAGGGTCGTTGACCGTGATGAAACCGCGGTCAACTAAGATCTTACGCTCGTCAACCATGAACGGGCTGATAAGGCGGTAGCCAGCACCAACCGTTTTTTGGGAAACCAGCACTCGCAGGACTTCAGGCTTCATGAAGCCCTCAACGCTAACAGATAGGTACTTGTCTTCAATGGGATCAAGTGTTGCCGGCAAGGCAACAGGTGCCTCAACAATCCGTCCTTCAATCTGTTCAATGATCTCTTGTTTCCATGTCAGACGTTGGATCTGCCAAGTGCCCAAGCTGACCAAGACAGCAAAGCCACCCAGTCCGAAAAATACAAAGAAGATTACACGTTTCATAACGCCCTCGTCGGGGAAAAGAAAAAGGCGCATGAGATGTCTCATGCGCCTTGTTGTATTAGGTATTTAACGCCGATGTGCAACCGACACTATCAGGCTTAGATGCCCCACATGTAGACTGCGAAGAATAGGAACAACCAAACCACATCCACGAAGTGCCAGTACCAAGCCGCGGCTTCAAAGCCCAAGTGCTGTTCTGGTGTGAAGTGACCTTTAATTGCGCGGATCAAGCAGACGGTCAAAAAGATTGTACCAATCAATACGTGGAAGCCGTGGAAGCCTGTTGCCATAAAGAAGTTAGAGTAGAACTCGTCGCCACCGAAAACCCAACCTTCGTGAAGAAGGTGTGCATATTCATATGCTTGAAGTGCAGTAAACGCGACGCCTAAGATGATTGATAGGGTCAGGCCCATAATCAAATCTTTGCGGTTGTTCTCGTGAACCAGTGCGTGGTGGGCCCAAGTTACGGCACAGCCAGATAGCAACAAGATCAACGTGTTGATTAGTGGCAAATGCAATGCATCAACTGGATAAATCTCTGGAGCCACATATTCAGAGCCAAAGTAATCTTCCATCGGGTAGATTGCGTGCTTGAAGAAAGACCAGAACCATGCTGCAAAGAACATAACTTCGGATGTGATGAACAAGATCACGCCATAACGCAAGCCGATTTGAACGACTGTTGTGTGATCACCAACGTGTGATTCTTCGACAACGCGAGACCACCATGTGAACATGACGTAAAGAACAGCAACAAAGCCAATCAAGAACATCCAAGGGCCGGAATTATGCATCCACAGTACGGCACCAAACAGCATAAAGAATGCAGCAACAGCGCCCAACAATGGTTCAATGGATGGTGGTAGGATGTGATAGTCGTGATTTTTTGCTTGGGCCATGAAGCGTCCCCTAGTTCAAGGTTGTGTCTGTGACTGCGTCTAGGGCTGCGAAGCCTTCGGGCAAATCAATTTCGTAGAATGTATAGCTAAGTGTGATGGTGTGCACGTATTTTGCGTCACGATCCGTCACAATTTCCGGGTCTACATAAAAGCTGACAGGCATCATAGCGGTTTCACCCGGTTGCAATACCTGCTCTTCAAAGCAAAAGCAGTCAATTTTGTTAAAGAAATAACCAGCTTGGTACGGTGTGACGTTATAGCTGGCTTGACCTGCGATAGGGCGATCTGTCGGGTTGTGTGCCTCGTAAAAGGCCAAGCCCGTCTCACCAATGCGCATTTCCATCTCGTGGACTTCAGGTTTGAAGTCCCAATCCATATCGCTGTGCAGTGAGGCATCAAAACGAACCTTGATGGTTTGCTCTAGCACATCGTCGGGTGCGACACTCGAAATGCCGGTTGTTCCACCAAAGCCAGTAACGCGGCAGAACCAATCGTAAAAAGGCACAGAAGCCCACGCCAGACCGCCCATCAAAACGACAAGCGACACTGTTTGTGCAACTGTTTTTTGTGGTCCGGACAACTTTTTCACTGGCTGATCTCGTTCGCTTTAGGCAATTCAAAATCACCGCTAGTGATTTTTGTAAATGTCAGCGCCAAAACTAGCACTACAAAAGCACCCAACATCAGGCCAACACCAACATTGCGACCTTTGCGACGCTGATGGATTTCGTGTTCAACTTTAAGAGCCATTACCAGCCACCCAATCCCCAAGGACGCAACAGAGCCTCGGCCAAAATCGCACCAAAGTGCAGGAACAAATAAAGCAGTGAAAGCTTAAAGAACTTACGTTCGACGGCATAGCCATCATTCTCTGACGCAACTTCGTCTCGGTTCCAGATATCGTATGCACCCTTGAGGAACAAAGTATTCAAGACCAATGCCGCCACCAAGTAAACAGGGCCACCGATGCTGGTAAAGGCCGTGCCCACAGCCAAGGCGAACAGTACAACTGTATACCCCAATATGTGGCGGCGTGTGCTTGGACGGCCATGCGTTACTGTCAACATTGGGATAGCTGCATCATCATAATCAGAGCGCATAAACAATGCCAAAGCCCAAAAATGCGGAGGTGTCCAAACGAAGATCAATGCGAACATTAACCAACCCTCGATCGACATAGATCCAGTAGCAACAACCCAGCCAATCAACGGAGGGAATGCACCGGCTGCACCACCGATAACGATGTTTTGAGGTGTAGAGCGTTTCAGCCACATGGAGTAAACCACGGCGTAAAAGAAGATTGTGAAAGCCAACAGGCCTGCTGCTAGCAAATTAGCCGAGAGAGCCAGCATCATCACTGCCATGCCAGAAAGTGCCCCACCGAGGTACAATGCTTCGCCAGCTTGAACTTTGCCTGAGGGAATTGGCCGTTTAGCCGTCCGCTTCATGATCATATCGATGTCTGCATCCCACCACATGTTTAGTGCGCCAGATGCGCCGGCACCGATTGCGATGAACAGGATGGATGCGAAACCCACGACAGGGTGAACAGAAACAGGTGCTGCCAACATGCCCACAAAGGCGGTGAAAATCACAAGTGACATGACCCGTGGCTTAAGCAAGGCGAAGTAATCACCCAAGGAGGCCTCGGTCTCTTTACTTGGGACGGTATAGCTGGCGTCTGACATGCTGCTCGCTCGCAATTAGGGTAATGGGGAAACTGTGCTGAGGAAGGCGGTAACCCGTCCCGCCCTACCCCAATTTAGTTAGAGGCGACGCTTACAGGCAGTGGCGTGCCCGCATACTCGTCGATCGCAACTTGCAACCAAGCCTCATAAGCTTCTTGGCTTACAACTTTTACGGTGATCGGCATGTAGGCGTGACTTTTGCCGCAAAGCTCAGAACACTGACCAAAGTAGATGCCTTCTTTTTCTGCTTTGAACCAAAGCTGTGCCAACCGACCTGGCACGGCGTCTTGTTTCACTCCGAATGCAGGGATAGTCCACGCGTGAATCACGTCAGCCCCAGTCACCTGAACAACGATTGTTTTATTCACAGGTACAACAACAGCAGTGTCTGTGGCCAACAACCACTCATTGCGAGAATAACCTGCTTCAGCCAACTTGGCTTCCATGTGCTCATCAAGAACAAACGCTGTCACGTTTTCGTCTTCGGCACGTAGAGATGTATCGAGCGTCGCGTCAGAACCAATAAGGTAGCTGTCGAAACCAAAGTCGTGGTCCACATATTCATGGGTCCAGTACCATTGGTTGCCAATCGCTTTGATTGTCACATCTGCTGAGGGGATCTCTTGTTGCTTGAACAAGATCGGCAGTGAATATGCGCCGATAAAGACAAGAACAACGATTGGGACAACAGTCCACAACACCTCAACAGTGGTATGGTGCGTAAAGCTTGCTGCTTCTGGGTTACGTTTCTTGCTGAAACGGTAAATGCACCAAAGCATCAAAGCTGTAACAAATACTGTGATGATCGTGATCACGATCAAAAGCAGATTGTCCAACGCGTGAATATCACGGGCCAGTTCGGTGGCTGCTGGCTGAAAGCCCATCTTGCCATCAATCGGGGCACCGATGATTTCAAGGTTTTCTTGGGCTAGCGCAGGTGCCGCCGCGACCGCAGCCAAAAGGCCGGTGGTGGAGAATAGGTTTTTCATGTGTCGTCCTGATCCAGTCATCACTGTTGGTTCGCATGGAAGGTGAATAGTGCGAAACACGTCCGCCTCCCGTTGTATTATACGTGCTTACAATCATATCCTGACTACAAGATAAAGATGTTCAGGCGCGGCAAACGGACGCTTTTTCACCAAATTCAGGATGAAAGCTGAAAAAGCACCAATAAAATACAGGAACCAACAGATGTCAGACACCCATTTTTCGCCATTTGAGACCAATTTGGACCGCGAAGCTGCCCTCAAAACCCTACGCGAAGCAACCGCGGGGGCAGATGACGGCGAGTTATTCCTTGAACGCCGCCGTTCAGAGGCGATGGTTTTCGACGATGGCCGCCTCAAAACAGCCAGCTATGACGCCTCTGAGGGATTCGGCCTCCGTGCGGTTCGCGGCGAAGTCGTTGGCTATGCTCACTCAACCGAAATTTCAGAAAGCGCACTGAAACGCACAACTCAAACAGCGCGATTGGCTATCGCAGACGGTGGCGGAACCTGGTCGGACGCCCCGCAAGCCACTAATATTAAGCTATATACTGATGAAGATCCGATTGCTGGTGCATCTTTCCCAGTTAAATTGGACACACTACGGGCGATGGATGATTTCGCGCGGTCCTTAGATAAACGTGTGGTCCAGGTCACAGCGAGCATCGCCGCATCAATCCAAGAAGTCGAAATTTTGCGCCCTGAAGGTGGGTCAGTCCGCGACATCCGTCCAATGACCCGCGTGAACGTCTCAATTATCGTCGAAAAAGATGGCCGTCGCGAATCAGGAAGTGCTGGAGGCGGTGGGCGTGTTGGTCTTGATGGCATGCTGGCCCCCAAAGATTGGCAGGACAAAACCCGCGAGGCCCTGCGCGTCGCATTGGTGAACCTTGACGCCGTTCCTGCACCTGCCGGAGTTATGGACGTTGTTCTGGGTCCAGGTTGGCCAGGTATTTTATTACACGAAGCGATTGGCCACGGCCTCGAGGGAGATTTCAACCGCAAAGGCTCAAGCGCATTTGCTGGGCTATTGGGTGAACGCATTGCTGCCAAAGGGGTCACTGTATTGGACGACGGTACAATTCCTGATCGCCGTGGTTCTATCACTGTCGATGACGAGGGCACGCCCTCTGCCAAAAATGTGTTGATCGATGACGGTGTTTTGGTGGGCTATATGCAGGACCGTCAAAATGCGCGTCTTATGGACGTTGCACCAACCGGCAATGGCCGGCGCGAAAGCTATGCCCACGCCCCCATGCCACGGATGACCAACACTTATATGTTGGGCGGCGATGTGGCCCCCGGTGACATTGTGAACAACTTGAAAGACGGTATTTACGCTGTTGGTTTTGGTGGTGGACAAGTGGACATCACAAACGGAAAATTCGTGTTTAGTTGTACCGAGGCGTATCAAGTAAAGAACGGTGTGGTCGGCGCACCCGTTAATGGGGCCACGCTGATTGGTGACGGCGCAACGGCCCTGAAACAGATTCGGGCCATAGGTAACGACATGGCGCTGGACCCTGGGATGGGCAACTGTGGCAAAGCAGGGCAATGGGTTCCTGTTGGCGTTGGGCAGCCAACTTTGATGATAGGTGGGCTAACAATTGGGGGAAGTGCAACATAAAAGTTGCTAATTAGCGATGTGTTTAGCGCAAATGGAACCTTGTCAAGTTTTTCGCGAACCAAAGATCAAATAGAGGCGATTCCATTTACCCACCATTAACCAACATCTCGCTATACCGAATCCAGCAACAGACGGGGCATAGGATGACTGAACAGGGATGTAATCCTTTTTCCACTCCCCCCACTCCCACCCACCTCGGAAGATGATCGGCTTTATCGCCTTCGCCTGTTGCGATCACACCGGGTCGGCATTTCAACGTATAAACGTTTGCTGATTGAACACGGCACCGCGCAAAATGCGTTGGCCGCGCTACCGGAGGTGGCGCGTACCCCCGGTGCTCAAACTTATGCTATCTGCCCAGAGAGGGTTATCCATACAGAATTTAACAATGGACGTACGGCGGGTGCGGTCCTCATTGATGACACCAGTAATCTTTATCCAGCCCAGCTGCGCGACCTTACAGATGCTCCACCCTTTTTATGGGCCTTAGGTTATTTGTCACCATTACAACGTCCAGCTATTTCGATGATAGGTGCGCAAAACGCATCCACCCTCGGCACACCAATGGTAAAATCACTTACAACTGAACTGGGACAAGCGGGGTATGTAATAGTCTCAGGACTTGCGCGCGGTTTAGATGCTGCAGCTCACATCGCTGCACTAAATACTGGCACCATCGCATTGCAAGCTGGCGGAGTGAATATAATGTACCCTGCAGAGAACACATAATTAGCGACCAACATTGCGGCCCAAGGGTTAAGTATAAGTGAAATGCCGATGGCACGCCACTTCCCAAAACGGAACCGCATCATATCAGACTTATCTCAAGCGACCGTGGTTATCGAAGCGGCCGCAAAATCTGGCAGCTTGATCACGGCACGCGACGCGCTAGACCAAGGACGCGATGTTCTAGCCGTGCTCGGACACCCACTTGATGCACGCGCTGCTGGAGGCAATTTGTTGATCCGCGATGGAGCCGTATTGATCAGATATGTAAGCGACATCACAGAAACGTTCACACCCATTGTTCCAGCGCAAGCTACTTTGCCCCTTCAAGAACCACCGACGAAACAACGTACCCTGAAGGAAATATCAAAACTGCACATGAAAATTTTGTTACGCCTGGGCCCCTATCTAATTGCAGAAGGTCAACTGATCCGTGACCTTAATTCGGCACCTGCAAAAGTGACCCCAATTTTGTTGGATTTAGAGTTGGACGAGCAGATTCCTTGCCATGCAGGGGGACTGTTAGCGCGCGTCATTTGACGTATTCGCCAACTGAATTATTCAACACCCGTTGACAATCAGCTCTTGCGCAACACATCCTGCACAGCCATAGACGCCCAAAATTACCATATAAGGTGCCCCTATTTATGCCCGTAGTTGTTGTCGAGTCCCCAGCTAAAGCGAAAACGATCAACAAGTATTTAGGCGATAATTATACTGTTCTGGCCTCATACGGTCACGTACGTGACCTTCCCCCAAAGAATGGATCTGTTGATACCGAAAACGGATTCGAAATGCTGTGGGAAATTGGGGCCGACAGCAAAAAACACGTCAAAGCAATCACTGATGCGTTGAAAAACGACAACGAACTGATCCTCGCGACCGACCCGGACCGCGAAGGAGAAGCTATTAGCTGGCACCTGCAAGAAGCACTAACTAAGCGTAAGGCTATTAATAAGGACACACCTGTTAGCCGCGTTGTGTTCAATGCGATTACTAAGACGGCCGTAACTGAAGCAATGGAGAACCCGCGCCAAATCGATATGCCTTTGGTTGAGGCATATCTTGCCCGCCGTGCACTCGATTATTTGGTGGGCTTCAACCTTTCTCCCGTTCTGTGGCGCAAATTGCCGGGTGCTAAATCGGCAGGCCGTGTTCAATCCGTGTGTCTGCGCATCCTGACCGAACGCGAAATGGAAATTGAAGCATTTAATGCACGTGAGTTCTGGAGTGTGAAGGCCATACTTGCGACCCCACGTGGCCAAGAATTTGAAGCACGTCTAACGCATTTAGCTGGCAAAAAGCTGGAACGCTACGATTTAGAGAATGCAACTCAAGCTGAATTGGCCGAACAGGCAATCAACAGCCGTGACCTGACCATCCAATCAGTCGAGGCAAAGCCTGGCTCGCGTAACCCGTCTCCGCCATTCATGACCTCGACACTTCAACAAGAAGCCAGCCGCAAGTTCGGTATGGGCGCGCGTCAAACCATGAGCACCGCTCAGCGTTTGTATGAGGCAGGCCTTATTACTTACATGCGTACTGATGGCATCGATATGGCACCCGAAGCCATCACTTTAACACGTGATGCAATTTCTGCCCGTTACGGCACAGAATATGTTCCTGACGCGCCACGCGTTTATAAGAACAAAGCCAAGAACGCCCAAGAAGCACACGAATGTATCCGCCCAACCGAACTGTCCAAATCTGTTGAAGATCTGAAAATTATAGATTCGGATCAGCGAAAACTGTACGATCTGATCTGGAAACGCACCCTTGCCTGCCAAATGCAGTCAGCGCGCCTTGAGCGCACCACAGTCGACATCGGCAGCGAAGATCAACAAGTCACTTTGCGTGCGACAGGCCAGGTTGTACTTTTTGACGGCTTCTTGAAAATTTATGAAGAAGGCCGCGACGACGTTGTTGTAGATGATGATGACAAACGCTTGCCACAAGTTGCCCAAGGAGACGCATCAGACAAACGTCTGGTTAAACCCGAACAACACTTTACCCAACCACCACCCCGTTATACCGAGGCCACATTGGTCAAACGTATGGAAGAGTTGGGAATTGGCCGTCCGTCTACATACGCCTCAGTCGTAACAACGATCCAAGACCGCGATTATGTACGAAAAGAAAAGAACCGCTTGATCCCAGAAGACAAAGGCCGCTTAGTTATCGCCTTCTTGGAAAATTACTTCCGCCGCTATGTTGGCTACAACTTTACTGCCAGCCTTGAAGAAGAGCTGGATGACGTAAGCGCGGGCGAACGCGACTATAAGGATGTACTCGCAACCTTCTGGCGCGATTTCTCTGCTTCTATTGCAGAAACCTCAGAACTGCGGATTACTGAAGTTCTTGAGAAAATCAACGACGTATTGGCACCACACTTGTTCCCAATGACGGAAGAAGGTGGCGACCCGCGTCTTTGCCCAAATTGTAATGTTGGTCGCCTCAGCATGCGCACAGCCCGCTCTGGCGGTGCATTCATCGGCTGTTCAAGCTACCCAGAGTGCAAATACACCCGTGCTTTCGGCCCTCCCGGTACCGAAGACCCAAATGGCATCCCGCCAGAGGGCAAGTATTTGGGTGATGACGCTGGGGACAAAATCTCTGCGTTCAAGGGCCGTTTTGGTCCCTACGTGCAACGCGGCGAAGTTACTGAAGAAAATAAAAAGCCACCACGTCAGTCTATTCCTAAAGAATGGGTACCAACAGAAGTCGACTTGGAGCAAGCTTTGCGCTTGTTGTCCTTGCCTCGCGAAATCGGACCACACCCCGAAGATGGCATCATGGTTTGGGCCAATATTGGTCGTTATGGTCCATATCTGAAGCATGCTGAAAGCACTTCGCACCGTGGCGGGACCAATGCCAACCTTGAAGAAATCGAAGCTGTCTTTAGTGTTGGTATGAATCACGCCGTTCAATTGTTGGCCGAAAAAATCGCCAGCCGTGGAGGGCGCGGCGTTGCTGCTGCACCGCTTCGTGAATTGGGTGAACACCCTGACATGAGCGGTTCTATTAACATAATGAAGGGTAAATACGGGCCCTATGTGAAGTGGGAAAAGGTCAATGCAACCATTCCATCCGAAATAGAGCCTGAAGATCTAAGCATTGATCAAGCCGTTCAATTAATCGAAGAAAAATTGGCCAAATCACCAGCTAAACGCAAGGCAGCAACGAAAAAGAAGCCTGCTGCAAAAAAGAAGGCTGCACCTAAGAAAGCAGCTGCTAAGAAGCCTGCCGCCAAGAAGGCACCAGCCAAAAAAGCTACCGCGAAAAAGGCAGCTCCTACGGAAGAATAACCTTAGGCTCACTCTAATAGACAGAAGCACATTTCGTGACATTGTGCTTCTGTCTTTCCTATTCCTTACAACTCATTGACTTTGGTCTGGCTCATAGCCACAAATTTCCCAACCAGTTTTTGGAAGGGAGTTTCCATGAAGAAAGTCTACGGATCTGCAGCAGAGGCCTTAGGAGGCGTGTTGTTTGATGGAATGTTCATCGCCTCAGGCGGCTTTGGCTTGTGCGGCATCCCCGAATTATTGCTTAAAGCGATAAAAGTTGCGGGCACTAAGGAATTGACCTTTGCTTCGAACAACGCAGGCGTTGATGATTTTGGCATCGGCATATTGCTGCAAACCAAGCAGGTCAAAAAGATGATCTCCTCTTACGTCGGTGAGAACACAGAGTTCATGCGCCAATATTTAAGCGGTGAACTTGAACTAGAATTCAATCCACAAGGCACCTTGGCAGAACGCATGCGTGCTGGTGGCTGCGGCATTCCAGGCTTTTACACTAAGACAGGTGTGGGCACAGTGATCGCTGACGGTAAAGAGCATAAAGACTTCAATGGTGAGACCTACATCATGGAAGAAGGCATTGTTGCGGATTTGGCCATTGTCAAAGCATGGAAAGCCGATGCAACTGGGAACCTTGTGTTCCGCAAGACTGCACGCAATTTCAATCCACCTGCAGCAATGTGCGGCAAGATGTGTATCGTTGAGGTCGAAGAAATCGTGAAAACGGGTTCACTCGATCCAGACGCTATCCACTTGCCCGGTATTTATGTGCATCGCATTTTCCAAGGTGATCATGAGAAACGTATCGAACAACGCACAGTACGGGAGGCCTAAGTCATGTGGGATCGCAATCAAATGGCGGAACGCGCCGCGCAAGAGCTACAAGACGGTTGGTATGTAAACTTAGGCATCGGTATTCCAACCCTCGTGTCCAACTACATTCCTGAAGGAATCGAAGTAACCCTTCAATCTGAGAATGGTATGTTGGGTATGGGGCCCTTTCCTATCTCTGGTGAGGAAGACGCTGATCTGATCAATGCGGGTAAGCAAACAATAACTGAACTGCCCCAGACCGCCTATTTCGACAGTGCAGAGTCCTTTGGTATGATCCGTGGCGGTAAGATCGCTATGGCGATCCTTGGCGCGATGGAAGTGGCTGAAAACGGTGATCTGGCGAACTGGATGATTCCCGGAAAGCTCGTCAAAGGCATGGGCGGTGCAATGGATCTGGTTGCAGGCGTTGGCCGTGTAGTGGTGGTGATGGATCACACGAACAAGCACGGCGTCAGTAAATTGCTAAAAGAATGCACCCTGCCGCTAACTGGAAAGTCCGTAGTTGATCGCATCATCACCAACCTTGGTGTCCTGGATGTAGTCGAAGGTGGTCTGAAAATAGTCGAGACAGCAGATGGTGTTTCTGAAGGCGAACTGCTCGCTGCGACTGAGGCTACAATCGTCAAATGATCGGTCTTGCTGGCTGTGGGCGCATGGGAACGCCAATGCTTACTTCACTGCGCAGCGTGGGCCTGCCCTCCAGAGGCTTCGATGTGGTAGATCACGACTCCGATTGGATCACGACGGATCCAAAACGTTTTGCACAAAACCTTAGCACATTGATCACGGTTGTGCGTGACATCGATCAAACCGAAGATGTGCTATTCAACACTCAGGGCTTTGTAACCTCCGCCCCAAAACTTGAGCGGATAATCGTCTGCTCAACTTTATCTCCCAAATACGTTCGCGCCCTTCGCACGCGAGTTCCTGACCATATTACGTTGATCGATGCCCCAATGTCTGGTGCGCAAGTTGCTGCACAACGCGCCGAGCTTAGTTTTATGTTGGGTGGGACAGCTGCAGATTTAGACGACGCACAAATGCTATTTGCTTCCATGGGGACCACATTTCATCGCATGGGTGAGTTTGGTGCGGGAATGCAAGCAAAAGTGTTAAACAACATGTTAGCAGCCTCACATACCGCTATGACGCGCATGGTTTTGGATTGGGCCGATGAAGCTGGGCTAGACGAAAAAGCTATGCTCGAGTTGATAGACACCTCATCTGGGCAGAATTGGCTAGCCTCTGGTTTTAATAAAATTGAATTTGCACGTGAAGGTTACACCTGTGAAAATACGATCGGCATTCTGGTCAAGGACGTGGAGGCAGCAATCGACGCAGCTCCAATTGGCGCAGATCTGACGCCTGCCAGAATAATTCAGAAAATGATCTTTAATCTAAAACCTCGTCAATAGCAGCCAAAATTCTACCTATAGGATCCCGAGGACCCCTAAATCAGGTCCATATTTCCGACTCACCGGAACCATGTCCCCGTTTGACAGCACTAAACAGGGGCTTCCTTTTACTGTTATCGTCTCAGTTATTTTAGCAATTGCAACCCAGTGAGATCGATGGGCACAAATGCCCGTGATTTCTGAAACTTCATCGACCGCATCTGAAAACCGCATTCGTAAGTCAAAAGTTCCGACATTGATAATAACCCAAACAATATGCCCATCAATCGCCAAATGGACAATCTTACCACAAAAATCTTCGGGTAGACGACAAACTAGACGTGCAACCTTCGGCTCATCAACCATTGCAGAGCCAGACTGTATCAAGAAATAGGTTATCCCAAATCGAAAAATACTAGCCTAAACACAGATCGCAAAAGTAACCAAAGTAATCCAAAAAACTGCGGGCGGATCGTCTAATGGCACTGGATAGCGCTGGAATGTCCACATCCACAAAAATGGTGCGAATAAAATTGTTGTCCCGAATATAACAGAGCGTCCTTTTAAAAGGAGATGCCAATCGCTTCGGTACTCCCAGACCAAATTCTGGAGCGAAAGTGCTATAGAAATACTAACAGAACTCAGTACAAACCAGTAGATAAAACGCTGTATCATTCCACCTGATCTAAAGGTGCCAAATAGGCCTGACTAAGACAATAAAATGCCTGCGAAAGTCAGTAATCCGAACCGGATCAATAAAGTTCTAAGGTGGGGAGATGTTCCGAAACGGGAAACCATTACTCTTAACTTTAATAAAAACAATTTTTGGCTCAGGTTTTGAAATGCAATCAGTTGACGCACTTCAACGCCACCCTCAAAAATAAAAACCACCGATGGAAACTCACAAGAAAAAAAGTTAAAGTAGAACGTGGATGAAGCCTGTACATTAGGATTTTCAATAAAACCGGGAAAGAACGTAGCGCAGGGCAGCAATGCCGCCCTGGGTGTATCTTACGCGGTTAGGCCCTCCGGCTCAGCCAAACCATTGGCACGGCAACAAGCCGTGATCGTATTCGCAAGCAAACAGGCAATCGTCATAGGGCCAACGCCACCCGGAACTGGGGTAATCGCCCCAGCAACAGCCGAAACTTGCGCGTAATCTACATCGCCCAACAGCTTACTTTTGCCTGGTTTGTCGGGATGCGGTGTGCGTGTAATACCAACGTCAATCACAACCGCACCCGGCTTAACCCAATCAGCCTGCACCATCTCAGCGCGCCCCACGGCCGCAACTAAAATATCCGCACGTGCACAAACTTCTGCCAAGTCACTTGTACGTGAATGCGCAATCGTCACTGTGCAGTTTTCTTGTAATAACAGCTGGGCCATCGGTTTACCGAATAAGTTTGATCGACCAATAACAACAGCGTTTTTGCCAGACATGTTTCCAACTTGGTCGCGCAATAGCATCAAGCAACCCAGCGGCGTGCAAGACACCAAACCAGTTTCTCCGCTAGCCAACAGGCCCGCATTGACGACACTCAGGCCATCAACGTCTTTGGAAGGATCAATACGCGCTACAACTGCGCGCTCATCTAAGTGATCAGGCACAGGGAATTGGCACAGAATGCCGTGAACACTACCGTCAGCATTCAATTTATCGATAAGTTCAAACAAGACCTCTTCGGATACATCTGCAGGAAGTCTGTGTTCAAAGCTGTTCATTCCAACTTCAACCGTCTGTTTGTGCTTAGCAGCAACATAAACTTCAGACGCGGGGTCTGCACCCACGAGAACCACAGCCAAACCCGGTGTAATTCCGTGATCAGTTTTCAAACGGGTAACATGTTCCCCAACTTGACCACGCACATCGGCCGCAAAGGCCTTTCCATCAATAACCGTTGCCGCCATTGCGCAATTCCTTTTGGTTTCTTTAGACTAGTAGACCCTACCACCGGCAAGGGTAACCCAATTGGGCTCGTACAGAGCGACAGGGCTTTTCACCCTTATCGCTCTAAATTGTGACTTAGAACAAGCCTTCGACTTCGCCTTTGTCATTCAGCATGATGTTTTCTGCTGATGGTACACGAGGCAAGCCTGGCATCGTCATAATTTCACCGCAGACTGCCACGACGAATCCGGCACCTGCACTTAGGCGCACTTCGCGTACTGGCACCGAGTGACCAGTTGGTGCACCGCGCAAGGTCGGATCAGTTGAGAAACTATATTGTGTTTTGGCCATACATACTGGCAGATGACCGTAACCTTGGTCTTCCCACTGCTTTAGCTGATCGCGGATTTTTTGATCCATTAATGCTTCGTCCGCGCGATAGATGCGCTTACAAACAGTTTGGATCTTGTCTGCCAATGACATTTCATCAGGATAGATCGGAGCAAAGTTTGCAACATCAGCATCTGCGATTTCAGCAACGCGTTTGGCCAAATCAGCAGAACCTTCGGAACCAAGCTCCCAGTGACGTGACAAGATTGCCTCTGCGCCTTGTTCGGAGACAAAGTCTTTGATCGCTTTAACTTCGGCGTCTGTGTCCGTGACAAAGTGGTTGATCGCAACCACAACGGGCACACCGAATGATTTAAGATTTTCGATGTGACGCCCAAGATTCGGACAACCAGCTTGTACCGCAGCGACGTTTTCTGGGCCAAGATCAGCCTTAGCAACGCCGCCGTTCATTTTCATCGCACGAACGGTTGCAACACAAACAACAACCGATGGGGCCAAGCCCGCTTTACGGCATTTGATGTTCATAAACTTCTCAGCGCCCAAGTCAGCACCGAAGCCCGCTTCAGTCACAACGTAGTCGGCTAATTTCAACGCAGTCGTCGTTGCGATAACAGAATTACATCCGTGAGCGATATTCGCAAACGGGCCACCGTGTACGAAAGCTGGGTTATTCTCGAGCGTTTGTACGATGTTTGGCTGCATTGCGTCTTTTAGCAGAACAGTCATTGCACCGTCTGCTTTGATGTCACGTGCAAAGACGGGTGTGCGGTCACGGCGATACGCAACAATCATGTCACCCAGACGTTTTTGCAAGTCTTGCAAGTCATTTGACAGGCACAGAATGGCCATGACTTCAGAGGCAACCGTGATGTCGAAGCCAGCTTCACGTGGGAACCCGTTAGATACACCACCCAAAGAGGCCGTGATTTGACGCAATGCCCGATCGTTCATGTCAACGACGCGACGCCAGACAACACGACGTGTGTCGATTTCTAGTGAGTTGCCCCAATAGATATGGTTGTCGATCATCGCAGAAAGCAATGAGTGCGCAGATGTTATCGCGTGAAAGTCACCCGTAAAGTGCAGATTCATTTCTTCCATTGGGATAACTTGTGCGTAACCACCACCAGCAGCGCCACCTTTCATGCCAAAGTTTGGACCTAACGATGCTTCACGGATACAAACACATGCGTTCTTGCCAATGCGGTTTAGACCATCACCCAAACCTACAGTAGTTGTGGTTTTACCCTCTCCTGCTGGCGTTGGGTTGATCGCAGTCACAAGGATCAACTTGCCATCTGCGCGGTCTTGAACCGAGTTGATGAATTCTTGACTTACTTTGGCTTTGTCGTGGCCATAAGGCAGAAGGTCATCGCTGGAAATCCCCAGCTTTGCGCCAATCTCTTGGATTGGCAACTTTGCCGCTTCACGTGCGATCTGAATGTCAGTTTTATAAGCCATGGGATTCCCTTAGGTCGGTGATACGGACGATAATGCTTAATCCCGCATACACCGCAGTCTCCCTTCAGGTAGGTTGCATTTCCGACATTTCCCAAGGTGGTTGCGGCGTCTGGTGCATTGCCAGTTTCTTTTTGGAGACCAAAGCAACCGAATTATGCACTTAATCCAGCGCTTTTCCGATCCGTGGCAGACGAGCTTTTTTAAATAAGCTGCGCGTTTTCCAATCCTCACCAGACAGCCGGCGCGCGGTTTCAAGTACTCCGTCCGCTACTGATTTGACAATTTCAGGTGATGCCTGCCAAACTTGGTACAGGTAACTATCAGGATCGATACGCGTCAGACCTTCTTCAGCCAAAACATTACGAGGAAAATCCTTGGCATTGACCGTCATGATCGAATCTGCTGATCCCGTGATAGCGGCTGATAGCACATGAATATCATTTGCATCAGGCAACCAAAGTCGCGCCTGAAGGCCTGGGTTTGGCATAATTTCGGCCCTTGGCCACACTGCATTCAAAAGCGCAATTTCGCCGCGTGCGAATACTTCGGCCTCAGGCCCAATCTTCAAAGTTGCGCGGGCCCATTCTTCTAGAACGCGCGGCGACCATTGAGGTTCGAAAACCCCGGCACGTGCGACCCCAAGCAACATCTCACGAGTTACGGTGGGGAATAATACGCACGCATCGAGGAAAATTCTCATAGACGGAAGAACAATGCTTTGAGGTATCCGCTCTCCGACAATTGCGGAAGCAATGGGTGGTCTGCACCGGCAAAGCCAGTGTGGATCAAGGACGCACGGCGTCCACCGCGACCAATACCGCGAACCGAAGCTGCACGGAACTGTGCAAGATCAGCAGCGTGTGAACACGAACAGAGACCTAAAATACCGTCTTCAGCCACCAACGGCGCTGCGAGGCGTGCGATACGCTCATAGGCGCGCAAACCAGCTTCAACAGCTTGACGTGACGGCGCGAAGGCTGGCGGATCGCAGATAATGATGTCAAATTTGGCACCTTCAGAGCGCAATGATGTCAAAACATCAAATGCATCGCCTTTGCGTGTGCTGAACTTGTCGCCAAATCCTGCTGCCGCAGCACCTTGTGTTGCTAGTTCAAGTGCAGGTGCAGAGCCGTCAACGGCCACTGCTGATGCAGCACCGCCTGCCAAAGCGGCCAAACCAAATCCGCCAACATGGCTAAACACGTCCAAAACACGCGCGCCATTTGAAAGGCGTGAAACAAATTCGTGGTTCGGTCGCTGGTCAAAAAACAAGCCCGTCTTCTGACCACCAATTAAATCTGCCATGTAGATTGCGCCGTTCATCGCAACCGGGATCGGACCTTCTGGCGCGGCACCGATTACAACGCCGGATTCATCATCCAATCCCTCCAAAGCGCGGGTACGGCCAGCAGCATTTTTCAAAATGTTGCTGATGCCTGTCACTTCAGCCACCGCAGCAACCAACATTGGCAAATGCGTATCAGCCCATGCCGCGTTCGGTTGGATCACGCAAGTGTCGCCAAAGCGATCAATCACAACACCAGGAAGGCCATCTGCCTCTGCGTGGATCAAACGATAGAATGGTGCGTCAAACAATTGTTCACGCAATTTCAGTGCGCGTGCAATTTTGGCAACAAACCATTCATGGTCCAATTGTGCATCTGGATCCGTATCCAGAACGCGTGCGATGATTTTAGAGTTCGGATTTACCGAAACCAAACCAAGGGGCTGGCGCAATTCATCTTGCAAAACGGCTAAAGCGCCAGGAGCCAATGCCTTAGTGCGACGGTCTGTAACCATCTCATTGGCATAAACCCATGGGAAACCATGGCGGATGGCACGTGCGTTTGCTTTGGGCATAAGCCGTACTACGGGGCGGGTGATATCATCAATAAGGGGCGCTGTCATAGCGCCCCCTCTAGTCTGCTTTACCGCTTGGGGGAAGCTTAGATGTTGTTTAAGGTTCGCATGAAGCCCAATTTGGGGTCCTGGAAACCTCCAACGCCACCAAGTTCTTGGCGGATAACCTCAGCCAGGTGTTGCGTGAGGCGAACTTTCTAAATCAACCCAATAGATTCAGCTTCGATCTCTTTCTGGCCGCCAAAGCCCTCTAAATCAGCTTTGATTGAGCACGGTTTACCGATCACAGCGCCTGTTGCAAGATCACGAATGCGAATCGCGAATCTAATCGAATGGATCCACCAGTAGTATGCCCTGCCTTCTGGGTCAGAGCATGAAAACGTTCCACCCGAACATCCAAACCAACATTTACAATACCCTCAAGGGTCTCAGTACCTTGTAGTAAGGCCGTGTCAAAAACTGCTTTAACCTGCTCACGTCGGTTGCCCGCGGCATCTCCACGCTAGACAATATCGCCGCCTGGAAAATAGCTATTCTACTCAGATACTTTGAGTGTTTCTGGAACCATGACATTAATTTCGCCAGCAATTGTCGAAGGCAAAACTTGGACAAAGCCAGAAGGTTCTGGTTCAAACCGTGCGTTACGCGTTGCTGTATCGACAGATGCATATGCGGACACCATTGCACCCAGACTTAGCACCATAACCAATTTCAGAATTCTCATTTTATTCTCCGACGGAAACTCTGCGGCTATTCTTGTTTTGTTGAGACACATTTGAGCTTCAATTGAGGCGGTATTGCGGCAAGTTCACTGCACTTTGTGAAATTTTCGGAGTTTGAAATAAAAATTTCAGCTGTAACCCTTTATATTTATGACCTTTAGCTTGGGCGAGTTCTCGAACGCCAACCACCGCGTCTGCGGGGCGCAGCCATTCCGGCCAAGCCTTCACGCATCACCTCACTCATCGGATGATCAGGCGTTGGTTCACCGTATTGAACCAACATCAGCCTTAAGGTTTGGCCAGTGTCTTGCTCTATTGGCAAACTGAGAGCCCAATCCAAAAAGATGGAGCGACACTCGCTTTTGGTAATACCGTCCATACGATAAGCCTCGAATATAAGACCTTTAGGATCGTTCAAATCACCTTTTCTCATTTATCTGCATTACTTTCATTTGAGCCAATCACACGGTCAATCACATCTTTCGCAGCGTCAAAGTTAGTTACCAAAGCAAATTCCAAAGCGACCAAATCTTCATATCCCATTGTCCGACAAACAAAACCCATTGCACCTTCACCAATTTTTGCAGGATTCAATACTCCATTTGACAGCAGCCTCGAAGACAATTGCAACGCCCAACACATTTCATAGCTTGCCCGCAAAACCTGTCTGTCGGCGTAATCGATTAACCCATGTGCGACACAAGCGTCTAATCCACTGCTTGTCTCACGAGCTGGCGATCCATCCAGCAACGCACCCGCCTGTGCAAACAGCTCAATGTCCTGCATCCGACCAGCACCGATCTTAGGATCCCAGATACTTTCAGCAGGCTTAGCTTGCGCAATTCGCGCCCTCATTGCTTTAACCTCGGTTAAAACGTCCTGCGATTTCCGTTCTACATCGAGCGTATCTTGCCTAAATTTCTCGATATCAGATCCCAGATCAGTAGAGCCGGCTAGGTAATCGGCGCGAGTTAATGCAAGATGCTCCCAAACCCATGCATTATTTTGTTGATAATCTTGGAAACTTGTCCAGCTGGTCGCAACAGGCCCTTGGTTTCCAGATGGGCGCAGCCGCATATCGACCTCATATAAGCGCCCTTGGGCCATCGGCACTGTCAAAGCTGTGATCATCGCTTGCGTTAAGCGAGCGTAATAAACTCGGGTTGCTAGTTCACGTGGCCCTGTTGAGACGTCAACACCTGCTGGATCATAAATGACTATTAAATCAAGGTCGGAGCCCGCATTCAACATGCCAGCCCCCAATGACCCCATGCCAAGGACGACCGCCCCGCGGCCTGGGGGCGGGCCATAACGGCGCGCAAATTCATCAACCACTGCAGGCCAGATTGCTCCGACGACCGCCCGCGCAAGATCATTGTATTGAACGCCCGCTTCTTTTGCGTCGATTAAGCCACGTAATAGATGCACACCGACCCGAAAATGCAGTTCTTTTGTCCACCGCCGCGTGGCATCAAGTTTAGCCTCGTAGTCACTCTCACGAATAAGCAAATCCATCAAAGCCGACTGCAAAAGCGCTTGGCCAACCCATTCACTAAAAAAGTCACCGCCGATAACTGCATCAAAAACAGACGCATTTCGTGACAAGTATTGGGCCAAGGCGGGTGAGGTACTAACGATATCGACCAGCAATTCAATCAGCTGAGGGTTAGAATCAAATAACGAAAACAATTGAACGCCTGCTGGTAACCCCTGCAAAAACCCATCCAAAGCCAATAACGCCTCTTGGGGTTTTGCGGCTTGGGCAAGGCGCGTGACGATCGCGGGCTTGATCCGTTCGAATACGGCCGCTCCCCTCTCACTACGCAAAGCAGGATAGGTCCGCCAGCGCTCCATAATCTCAGGATCAAGAATTTGTTCTTGCACCGCGGCCACGGCGTTAGGCGCAAAGAACCCTTCTGTCGCGTCATGAACTTCACTTAGGCGACGATGAATATCCGCCTCTAAATCTGAACGGTTCATATCCATCAGTGCTGCAAGGCGATCAAATTCGGCTTCCGAAGTAGGCAAATTGTGCGTTTGAGCATCGCGAACCATTTGCAAGCGGTGCTCGACCGTACGGTGCGCCACATAGTGATTAGACAGTGTTTTCGCCAACTCAGGAGCTATCCATTCCTTCTGCGCCAGCCCCGCCAACCCTTCGCGGGTTCCCTTCATCCGCAATTCAGGATCGCGTCCACCCGCAATCAGTTGGCGCGTCTGGGTGAAAAACTCGATCTCACGAATGCCACCGCGCCCCAGCTTCATATTATGACCAGCCAAAGTGATCTGTCCGCCCAACCCTTTGTGCTGGCGAATAGCCAAACGCATGTCGTGTGCATCTTGGATAGCTGCAAAATCCAGATGCCTGCGCCAAACGAAGGGCCCCAATGTTTTCAGGAACCTATCACCGGCCTCTATGTCGCCAGCCGCGGAGCGCGCCTTGATAAAGGCCGCGCGCTCCCAAGTGCGCCCGAGACTTTCATAATACCGCTCTGCCGCCTCCATGGCGATGCATACGGGCGTTGCAGAGGGATCAGGGCGCAAACGTAGATCCGTTCGAAAAACATACCCCTCACCTGTAAGGTCGCTAAGCAAAGCGGTCATTACGCGGGTCGCACGAACAAACCCCATACGTGCGTCGGCAAAGTCGTTTGCATCAAACCGAGTTTCATCAAACAAGCAAATCAGATCAATGTCCGACGAATAATTTAACTCATTCGCACCCATCTTACCCATAGCAAGCGCAACCATACCGCCCGCTGTTTCGATGTCGTTTATGCCCTGACCAGGTAATTTTCCGCGCTTAATTTGCTGAGCTATCGAGGCGCGTATTGCGGCGGTGGTGGCCGTATCTGCAAATCGGCTAAGCGTTCCCGTGACTTCTTCCAAGGACCAGACCCCGCCAAGATCAGCCAAGCCAGTTAACAAGGCGATCCTGCGCTTTGCTTGGCGAAGCCGTGAACCGACAACATCATAGCCACAAGACAAGCATGCGGCCAATTCTGTCTCAACCGCAGAATTCGGATTATCAAAGGCTGAAGCAATCCAATCCGCTTCTTTGGCAACCAAGTTTGCCAAATAGGGACTGCTGCCAGCCGCGCCCACTATCAAAGCTGAAATGGCAGGGGCGACCCCATGAACCAAAGCAGCCGTTTCCACCCCACGTTCGGGGTTAAAAGGGCGCGGGCAGCGGGTCAGTTCAGCTTCAAAACTCATCCTCCTACTTTGACTGCCAACATCGTCAGGTCAATGCCAGTTACACGCTACGAGGCAAGGTTTCACTTTGCGAAGATAAACAAAACTCAAAAGGGCCTACATGCTAACCTAGAAGCCCTTGGGGCCGGCATCCCGACAGATGAAGTTAATTTGGCCAATGCCGCCTCTAAGATTAGAGATTACATGCCCCCCCACTCAAATACTTAAAACTCAGCGGGGGTAAAAAAAGCAAATTTTCCGCTTCACTATTGAAGAAATGCCATAACCGCCCCTCCCTAACCAGAGTGAAACAATGACACACCTACCAGATCCAATCACCCAATCCGCTTTTTACGAAAACGTTCCTGCCAAGCGGCTTTTTGCGTGGGTCCTAGATGAAGTCATTATCTTGGGTATTTGCCTTATTGTGCTGCCGTTTGCAGGCTTCTTAGGCATCTTCTTTTGGCCACTGATGTGGCTGTTGGATGGCTTTGCTTACCGTACAATTACTATCGCAAACGGATCCGCCACATGGCGTATGAGGCTTGTATCGATCGAGTTGCACAATCCCACCGGCGCGCGCCTTGATTTGACAAAGCCGCACTTCGCACGCTTGGTTATACTATAAGTATTGGTATTTTTTTGCTGCAGGCTGTCTCTCTTGTATTGATGTGCGCAAGTATGCGTGGTCAAAGTTTAACCGACCATGTCTGAGGAACGGTCATGTTAAACAAACAAGCACGCCGGTAGTTGCCCGCAGTTCAAACATTTACACTCAATGGCAGTGTGTTAAGGTTGAAACGAAGCTTAAGGAATTGAATGCGCCACACACTCCCCATAGCGCCCCAGTTTTATATGACGGCACCACAACCTTGCCCGTACCTTGATGGTAGGACCGAGAGAAAGCTGTTCACAGCACTTCAAGGTGACAGTGCACAAGACCTGAATGATAGCCTATCGCAACAAGGCTTTAGACGGTCCCAGAATATCCTTTACCGCCCTTCTTGCGCAGAATGTTCCGCTTGCTTGTCCGCCCGTATTGATATCAGCCGCTTCACGCCAACCAAAAGTCAGAAGCGGGTTATCCGGCGTAATGCTGATGTATCCAGACGCGCGACATCCCCTTGGGCGACTGAGGCCCAGTACGACTTGTTTCGCACTTATCTAGATGCACGTCATTCCGATGGCGGCATGGCAGAAATGGATGTCTTTGAATTCGCAGCGATGATTGAAGAAACCCCGATTCGCAGTCGTGTGGTTGAATATGCATTGACGGACGAGCTGATCGCAGTCGGTCTGACAGACGTATTGGCGGATGGGCTAAGCATGGTCTATTCGTTTTTTGATCCAGATCTCGAGCGCCACAGCCTTGGCACCTACTTGATCCTTGATCACATCCGTATCGCGCAAGAAGCTAATCTACCGTATGTCTATCTCGGTTATTGGGTCCCAGGCAGTCAGAAAATGGGCTACAAAGCAAACTTCGCAGGCCTAGAGATATTCACTGGTGGTCAGTGGCAACCAGTTCCGGACCCAAACAAGATATCCGCCGACATGCATCCCTTGTCCAACTATCCAATTTCAGAACAAATCGCCAACATTCGCTTGCCAGGCATTCAATCCGCCCGCTGATTTAAGAACAACTCAAAAAAAGGGCTACAGCTACAACCAGCGATGTACAGGAACGGTATTTTGCCGCCTTAGCCATCCTAAATTTAGAGCCAACAGCAAAAAGGCCACCCGTCGAAGGGTGGCCTTTTTAGTATGATTTATTGTGAAAATTAGTTCGGGATCAAATCCGGCAGGAACGTCACCACGCTCGGGAAGGTCCATAACAAGCCCAAACCTGCGACCTGGATCAAGACGAACGGGACAATCCCACGATAGATATGCCGCGTAGTCACTTCCTTGGGTGCAACTCCGCGCAGATAGAACAACGCAAAGCCAAAGGGCGGCGTCAGGAACGAAGTCTGTAAGTTCACCGCGATCATGATCGTTACCCACTTAGGATCAAATGTGCCGCCATAAATGACTGGGCCAACAATCGGGATAACAATATAAATGATCTCAAGGAAATCCAGAACAAAGCCCAAGACGAACAGCACAAGCATCACGATCAAGAACACTGTGATCTCGTTATCGAAAGATTTGAGGAACTGCTGAATATAATGTTCACCCCCAAAGCTGATAACAACAAGGTTCAACAACTGTGACCCGATCAGGATGGTAAAGACCATCGATGTCACCTTGGCGGTTTCACGTACGACAGGGGTCAAAACACCTGAAGTGAACAGGATCCAGCACGAGAACAGCAAGCCAAACATGGCATAAAGATAAGCACCATATGCAACGAAGAAGGCAAACCAGCTTTCAAAGCTAACGTCATCCTGATTTATCCGCAGGTCGAAATTCACGCCTACAAGGATACAAACCCCAATTGCTAGCGTGGACCAGATAATCACCTTTGGTGAACGATCTGTGTCAGACAATTTGCGATAGGCTGCCAACATGATCGCGCCCCCTGCCCCAAGTGCAGCAGCTGGCGTCGGGTTGGTGATACCACCCAAAATCGAACCAAGAACCGCAACGATCAGCATCAACGGCGGGAAAACAACACGGATCAACTCATTCTTGGCACACATCGCGCCTGCATGAACGACACCGTAAAGGACCGCCACGAAGGGTAAAAACATGATCACAACGTAAGAACCAGACGAATTGGATGAACCCAAAATAACAATGTCTACCAACAATGCGACCAAGACACCAATGCCACCGATAATGAGAGGTCGCGTATTCGCCGATGGGGAAACCCCGCGTCCAATCGCCATCACAAGGCTAAACAACAACAATAAGATTGCCGTGCCAGTCCCAATGGGTGCTGCGCCATCAATCTTGGCCTGTTGTGCAATCGCGAATGCCTCTTCGGACAGACGTTCGGATTGGACGACCCCACCAGCAGCCTCAATTGCGACTTGTTGCGCAATGGCTGCATCCCATGCTGGAAGGCCATGCAATTCGATCATTGCAACCTTACACGCCTCAGACACATTGGTCCGCAGTGATGCACTATCTCCGATGTCAGAGAAAGCTGAAATCACGGTGCTTTGGCCGCCGATAATACCCAAATTCCCTAAAAGAACTGTTCCTACAATCAACGCGATTGGTACGAAAAGAAAGAATGTCATTGCTTCATTGCGTGTGATGGGTTCGGAACTTGTTGTGCCCATCTGGACCGCTGGTGCCTTGCTGGGATTAAGCAAAGCGTAACCAAATGCATAAAGCGCATAAAGAACGGCCAGCAAGATCCCAGGCACCAATGCCGCCTGGAACAAGGTGCCAACAGATAGAACCGCAGGTTCCCCAAGATAGCTTAGGGCATCTGTACAGCCAACTGAAATTGCGCGGGCTTCTTGTGCTGAGGAATACAAATCCCCCGCTAAAGTACCCAGTAAAACAATTACGATTGAGGGTGGAATAATCTGCCCCAAAGTACCTGAAGCCGCAATAACCCCCGTCGCAATCTCTGGACTGTACCCATTGCGTAACATTGTTGGTAGGGCAAGCAATCCCATCGTCACAACAGTTGCGCCCACAATGCCAGTCGATGCGGCAAGGAATGCACCAACGACAACAACGGACACAGCCAAACCACCCGGTAACGGGCCAAAGACACGCGCCATTGTCGTTAACAAATCATTTGCAATTTTAGAACGCTCTAGTGTGATCCCCATAAGAACAAACATCAAAACGGCCAAAAGGGTTTCAATGGATTGCCCTGCCAGAACACGCTCGTTCATGCGGTTCACAACAAAGGATACATTGCGGTCCATCGCAACTTCCCAGCCTTTAGGGAATACAGATTCGGCAGCGCGCGGCAGCTCAGGATACCTGAATATGCTGATTTTATCCGCACCAACTCCTGCAGTGATCAAATCCTGATACATCTGGCTGGAGTCATCGATCGCTTGGTGGATCAATAGGCCTGCGCTGTCTAAAGACGCTATAATCCCGAAAGAAATGATACCAGCACCACCAATGGCAAACGCCACAGGAAAGCCGGAAAGAATACCACCAAACAGGGTGATAAAGACAATGATCAGGCCAACTTCTACGCCATCAAGTCCAAACAACATCAGTGCGTCCCTTCATAGTCTTCTTCACCTTCACCCAAGGAATCCTTGTCGAGGTATTTGTTTTCACTCTCTTCGCCCTCTTTCCACTCAAGGAAAGAGCGGTAGAAGAACGCGATTGCGTGGATAAAGACCATAGCGGTGAACGTCACCAACAAGACCTTAAACAGGAAGTATCCGGTAAATCCATTTGGACTAAATCCGATGGTCTCAACGTTCCAGCGTAGTGCACGGGCCTTGTTGACCAGACGGTCCAAGCTGTCCGATGCGGATGGATTTGGTACGATCAGGTGGCGCCACAAGAAGTACCATCCATACATCCATGTCAGCACGGCAGAAGGCACCATAAAGAAAAGTGACCCGAACATGTCGATCATCTTTTTGGTGCGGAATTTGACAGCGGCATAAACCAAATCGACACGCACGTGGCTGCCTTGCACGAAGGCATAGGTAACACACATACAAATGACTAAAGCATTGTACAGCTTAAGTTCTTCGGCGAACCAACTGATGTCAAATTGTAGAGGAATACCAAAACCGATAGAGATGTCGGGGCGCGTAAAGATGCGCTGTAAAAACACGATCATGATCTGTTGTAGAACCATTAAAAGACCGGCCCATGCAAAGAACCGACCAACCGTATTGGCAAAACCCTCGAAAACACGAACGACGCTCCACATGAATTTATTATTGATCATGCCATAAATGGTCATGCCCAAGATGAGTGTAGCAAGGACGAAGAAAAATTCGACAGAACCGCCGTAATAAACAAACCTCATTAGCGATTGTTTGTCTTCCAACGTGTTTTCCCAAGTCAGCCAATCCAACCACATCGGCGCGTTGATGATCGCTATCGGTACATTGTAAAAAGCTTCTAAAAAATTACCCGAGATAAATTGCAAAACGCCACTGGATTGGAACTGGTCCAAGCAACTGATGTCACCCTTGGCATCCGTCGCGGCACGGAAAAATCCTGTGCATACTGTTTCGTCTGTCATTGTGCCCCCCCTCAAACCGCAGAATGCGGCGCAACATTTCAAGGCTGTGCTGGCCCTAGATTGCGATACCGTTCAAAAAGGCCCCTTTTCAAAAGGGGCCTTTCCGATAGATTTGGTAAAAGGCTTAGTTGCCCAGAACGCGGTTGCGTTGCTGCACGTAGTAGCCATCTGATTTGTCGATCCAAGAAGAAGATGACGCCATGGACGCTTCGAATGATGCGCGTGTCTTTGCGAACAACTCGTCACCCATGTTTTCATCCATAACTTCTTTGGAAGCCGCACCGAATGCGTCCCAAACATCATCAGAGAACTGCAGCGTTTTAACACCTTGTGCTTGTAGACGTGACAGTGCTGCACCGTTGTTTGCCAATGTTTCAGCCAACTGAACGTGTGTTGTTGCACGTGACGCACCTTGCAAGATTGCTTGGTGTGCGGGTGTTAGATCATTCCAAACGTCCAAGTTGACGGAAGACGCCAACGCAGATCCTGGCTCGTGGAAACCAGCTGTGTAGTAGACTTTTGCAACTTCTTGGAAGCCAGCGCGTTCGTCGGCCATTGGGCCAACCCACTCTAGGCCGTCCAAAGCACCGGAAGACAATGCTTGGTACAGTTCGCCGCCTGGGATGTTTTGAACAGATGCGCCCAATTTACCCAAAACTTTGCCGCCCAAACCAGGCATACGGAATTTCAAGCCGTTGAAGTCAGCAGCTGAATTGATTTCGTTACGGAACCAACCACCAGACTGTGAACCAGAGTTACCCGACAACAAACCTTTGAGGTTAAAGATTTCACCAAGCTCATCGTGCAGTTCTTGACCACCACCGTGCTCATACCAGTTGATAACTTCTTGAGCTGTGCCGCCGAACGGAACCGCTGTGAAGTAGGCGTATGCAGGGTGCTGACCGATGAAATAATAATCGGCAGAATGGTACATATCAGCTTGACCAGAAGACACAGCATCAAATACTTCAAGTGCGCCAACAAGCTCGCCCGGAGCTTTTTTGTCGATGGTCAAGTTACCATCTGACATTTCGCTAGTGAACTTTTCTAGGTATGACGCAGCATCATCAAGAACCGCGAAACCGCGTGGCCATGATGTAACCATTGTCAAAGTGCGTTTGCCTGTTGCGTACGCAGGTGCAGCCAAAGTTGTTGCAGCAGCGGCGGTACCGCCCATAGCAGATGTCTTCAAAAATGAACGACGATTCATAAGTTATCCTCCCAGATAATAGTGTCCCACACGTTGCAATCGTGCGCGCGTGGTTGTTTCGAATATCAAAACATTAACGTCGCATTTTCTTTTGGGAATACCTATTACTGCGTAGGCCACCCTTTTTTAAAATGCTTTCACCCCCCAAACACATATAAAACAGGAGTTCCAGCCTCCAAAACGCAGCAAACTTAGGCACGATGAGTTATGTAGTTTGCGACATCAACCCTTTGATTCGGACTAATTCCCGCGTATCGATTCGTTTATGACTCGCCTGTTTCCTTATCTTCGACTGACTTACGGATTAAAATTGTCGCTCGTTGCGGCCATTCCCTTGATCCTTGCTGTGGCTGCAATTTCTACGCTTGTGACCGTACAGTCCCGCGCGCTCGCAGAACGTGAAATCAAGTCATTGGAAACCCAGCTTTTGGCAGCAAAAAAAGATGAGTTGCGCAATTACGTGACCCAAGCGCGCAACGGGTTTTACTTTATTTACGGCAATGCCGCCCCTAATGATGAAGAAGCAAAGCGGCGGGTTCGCCAGATTTT
>JAOEQC010000025.1 GCA_028388995.1 Ascidiaceihabitans sp.
CTATTAATATCGCCCTCAGCGTTATCTTGATACATGGCTACGTTGGCTTTCCTGCAATGGGTGTTGCAGGGGCCGCGCTGGGCAGCGCGATTGCGATAGCGGTACAGGCTGGGTTTCTGGCCGTGATGGCCTGGCGGTTTGACAGCGATCTGCGCCAAGTCAAAGGTTGGCGCAACGGGACATTCGGCGCGACGATACGTCGACACGTGGCCTTTGGGTGGCCCATCGCAGTCACCTTCATCAGCGCGAATTTTTCGACCCGCGTGAGCATGCTGATCTTTTCGCAAATGAGCATCGCAGCCTTCGCAGCTATGACCTTGATCATGCCGTGGGTGATGGTTGCGGGCACGATGGGAATGCAGTGGGCGCAGGCCACGGGGATCATCGTGGCGCAACTGTTGGGCCAAAAACGAGACGAATCCACGCTGGAAAAATTCCTAAGCTCGTCTTGGCGGATGGGCTTTGTCGCCGCAGCCTTGGTCGCAACTGTCTATGGCATTCTGTGCCTTTTGCCAGACGTGATTTACCCTCAACTTGGCCCCGACACGCGAGCCTATTTGGCGAGTTTTGCGCTTGTCCTTTTGGTGCTGCCGTTCCCCAAGCAATCCAACGCGATATGTGGTAACACGCTGCGCGCCAGCGGTGACACGATCTATGTCATGCATATTTTCGTCTGGTCACAATGGCTGTTCCGCGTGCCTGCGACGGCAATCGCTGTGCTTGTATTTGGTGTGCATCCAGCTTGGGTTTTGTCTCTGATGTTCTGGGAAGAGCTTTTGAAATTCCCGCTATTTCATCGCCGCCTATGGCGTGGAAATTGGAAACAATCTGACGTTGCGGCCTAAGCGCCGCAAATGTAATTCACGCATCACGGGAGGATACGATGCTTAAGGCCAACCTACGCCGCGCAATTGATCCGCGCCACGCTAAGACCTTTGACACTACGCAATTGCGCGACAAATTTCTGATCGACAACCTGTGGTCGGATGACGAGGTTTGCCTGACTTATTCGCAATACGACCGGATGATCGTCGGTGGCGCAACACCCAAATCCAGCCCTTTGACCATCGATGGTGTTGACCAGACTGGCACGCAGTCATGGCTTGATCGCCGCGAGGCGGTATTGGTCAACCTTGGCACCGATGGCAAGGTCGAGGCAGGTGGTGTAACCTACGCCATGGGCCGTTGCGACATGCTCTATCTTGGGATGGGATCGGGTGCTGTCACGGTCAGCGGGCCTGACGCGCATTTCTACATCATCTCGGCCCCTGCACATCGTGCGGTCCCAGCGAGGTTGATCACGATTGACGACGCGGCGCAGGTCCTGTTGGGCGATCGCGACACCAGCAACGAACGCGTGATCTATCAATTCGTACATCCCGCGGTGATGGAAAGCTGCCAGATCGTGATGGGCATGACCAAGCTGGGTAAAGGGTCTGTTTGGAACACGATGCCTGCGCATTACCATGAACGTCGGTCAGAAGCATATTTGTATCTTGACCTAGATGAGGGTCAGAACATCGTACATCTGATGGGTGAACCCGATGAAACCCGCCACTTGATCGTGCGCAATGAACAGGCCGTCCTGTCGCCACCTTGGTCGATCCACAGCGGGGCAGGTACTTCGTCCTATGCGTTTATCTGGGCGATGGCGGGTGACAATGTTGATTATACGGACGTCAACATGGTCGCGATGGAGGACATGCGATGACTGGGGTTTCCCTGACCGGCACTCGCGCGTTTGTGACGGGTGCCAATACGGGGATCGGTCAGGCGATTGCCGTCGATCTGGCGCGTCACGGTGCCCATGTGATCGCCGTGGGGCGGTCATCGATGGACGATACATTGGCGCAAATCGTGGCTGCGGGCGGCAAGGGGGATGCCCTGCGTACTGATCTTGCGACCGTCCCTGCAGCCCAAGCCGCGTTCGCACAAGCCGAGGATAAATTCGGCCCCATAGACTCGCTCGTGAACAACGCAGGCATCATCCGTCGGGATGACAGTCTGATGTTCTCCGAGGCCGATTGGGACGCCGTGATGGACATCAACCTCAAGGTGGTTTTCTTCCTGTCCCAAGCTTTTGCCAAGTCACGCGTCGCTGCGGGCAAGGGTGGCAGCATCATCAACATCGCGTCCCTATTGTCGTTCCAAGGTGGCATTCGTGTGCCGTCTTATACCGCGTCGAAAAGCGGGGTCGCGGGGCTGGCCAAGACATTATCCAATGAATGGTCGGCGCAGGGCATCACGGTGAATGCCGTCGCCCCCGGCTATGTGATTAGCAATAACACCGCAGATTTGCGCAACGACCCCGCGCGCAACAAAGCGATCCTTGACCGTATCCCACTGGGGCGCTGGGCCGAACCGCAGGACATTGCGGGCGCGGTCACATTCCTTGCGTCCCCCGCTGCACGCTATGTCACTGGCATTACCCTGCCAGTCGATGGCGGCTGGTTGGGACGGTAAAACAGACTACGAAAGGAGCAGAAATTGCGAGCGATCTACGAGCTAGCCACGCGCCTCGCGCTCAATTTGGTTGCCCCCTATGATGCTGGCGTTGGCGGCCCGCCAGCCACCAGCGTCTGGCCCTATCTGCGCAGCCACCTGCGCCCGCTGCGGCGGGTCATGCACTTAGCCTTGTGATGACCATCCTTGCCACCAGCGTCGAAGTTTGGCTAATCAGTTATGCGGGGTGTTTGATCGATATGCTTGTCGATAGCGCGCCTTCCGCGATCTGGCGGGATCACGCAGGCAGCCTGATGTTCGCGGCATTCATGCTGATTATCTTGCGCCCGTTCATTCAATTCCTGCGCCATGCGGTCAATGACATTGGGTTTGATTGTAACGACGCTAGCCTATTCCGTTTCTGCGCCCATGCGCATTTGACACAGCAGTCCGTTGGCTGGTTTCAAGACGACCTTGCAGGGCGAACCGCATCGCGGTTGGTATTGATGGGCAATTACGCCGCGGCGGTGATTTTCCAATCGCTTAACGCCGTTGCCTTCGGCGCGGTCTATATGATCGGCATCGTGGTGTTCATGTCCGAGGTCGACGTGCGCTTGGCCCTGCCGTTGCTGGCCTGGGCGGTGATCTATGCCGGGCTGATGGTCTGGATCGTACCACGTGCCGTGAACGCGATGGAGGTGTTCATGGCTGCTAAATCCACTTTGCTGGGCAAGGTCGTCGATGTGTTTTCCAACTTTGACACGGACAGTCTATTCGCCAACCGGGCGCAGATCGAAGCGAACCATACAGCAGCCTTGGAAACTACCCGCCAGCGTCTGTTTGAGGCCCGCCAGATCAGTGTCGGTTTGCGGACCACGACAATCTGGTTAGAAGGGCTGATAATCGTCGGTTTCGTGGGCGCGGGCATCTGGTTTTGGTCCCACGGAATGGCAACCATTGGCGTGGTTGGCACCACGATCGCGCTGTCGCTGCGTATTGCGTCATTGGCCGAATGGGTCATGGATGTGGTGGGGCGAATTTTTGAACAGGTGGGTTCAGTACGCGAGGCCTTGCGAACGCTGTGCCAACCGCTTGCCATTCCCCAAGACCCAAATGCGCCTGATCTTGTACTGAATCATGGCGCGATAGAAGTTGCGAATGTGCGCCACCACTACGGCAAAGATGGCGGCGGTTTGGATCAAGTCTCGCTGTCCATCGCGGCGGGCGAGCGGGTCGGATTGGTTGGGCCATCGGGGGCTGGAAAATCTACGCTGGTGAACTTGATCCTGCGCTTTCACGCGCCCGAAGGCGGAACGATTTCCATCGATGGACAGGATTTGGCGGATGTGAACCTCGATAGTCTGCGCCACCATATCGGCATGGTCAGCCAACAGGCTGCGCTGCTGAACCGATCCGTGCGCGACAACATCGGGTTGGGGCAGGCGGGCATCTCGCAGGCCGAGATTGAACACGCCGCCAAACAGGCTCATGCCCATGACTTTATCCTCGGGTTGCAAGACAGCGAAGGACGGCGTGGCTATGACGCCCATGTGGGCGAACGCGGTGTGAAGCTGTCAGGTGGGCAGCGTCAACGTGTGGCCTTGGCCCGCGTAATTCTGAAAAACGTACCGATCATGATTTTGGACGAGGCGATAAGCGCGCTCGATATTTCAGTAGAGGCCGAAATTCAGGCCGCTTTGCGCGGCGTGATGCAAGGCAATACCGTCGCCCACCGCCTGTCCACGATTGCCGAACTCGACCGGATTATCGTCATGGATCAAGGGCGGATTATCGAGCAAGGCAGCCATGGCGAATTGCTGGACCTTGGCGGGCTTTATGCCACGTTCTGGGCGCGCCAACCGGGGGGCGTCATCGGCACGGATGAGCTACAAACACCAAAAGGAGAAGCATCATGAAAATCACAGGCGCAAAGGTCTTCGTAGGTGGGCCGGGTAAGAACTATGTCACGCTAAAGATCGTGACGGATCAGGGAGTCTACGGTCTTGGCGATGCGACGCTGAACAATCGCGAAACGCTGCCTGCAGCCTATCTGACGGATTATCTGATCCCGAACTTGATCGACATGGACCCCCGCAAAAGCGAAGATATCTGGCAATTATTTTATCGTGGCGCGTATTTCCGGCGCGGCCCGATTGCGATGGCCGCCTTTGGTGCGATCGACATGGCGCTGTGGGACATTAAGGGCAAGCTGGCGAACATGCCGCTATATGACTTGTTCGGCGGGAAAAGCAGGGACAGCGCGATGGTTTACGCCCATGCGACGGGCGCGGATTTGCCTGATTTGATGGATTCGATAACGCGCTACGTTGAACAGGGCTACAAAGCCGTGCGCGTACAATGCGGCATTCCGGGCATGGCGACGGCGGGTTATGCGGTGCCAGAGGAGGTGGGCGGAAAGGGCGACTATATGACCGATTTCAGTGGGATCATTCCCAAGACTGAAATTTGGGAAGCCGACCGTTATATGCGCTACATGCCGCAAGCCTTGGCCGATATTCGCGCCAAGTTCGGACAGGAGCTAAAGATCCTGCATGACGTCCACCACCGGTTGTCACCCCGCGAGGCTGCAGCGTTCTCCAAGGCTGTCGAACCGGTGGACCTTTACTGGTTAGAGGACCCAACCCCCGCCGAAGATCAAGACGCGCTGCGTTTGATCCGGCAACATTCGACCACGCCTATAGCAATCGGCGAGGTGTTCAATTCGGTCTGGGATTGCAACAAGCTAATCAAAAATGAATTGATCGATTTCATCCGCATCGCTGTAACTTATGGCGGTGGCATCACTCCTTTGAAACGGATCGTCGATCTGGCTGGCATGCACCACGTGCGCACCGGATTCCACGGCGCGCCGAGCCATTCGCCAATTTCAATGGCGGCCCAACATCACCTTAATGCATGGGCACCAAATTTCGGCATCCAAGAATACCTCGTACTTGGCACCCCAGAATGCGACGCGCTATTTCCCTCAGATCATGTGATGCAAAATGGGATGATGCATGTCAGCGATGCACCGGGTCTTGGCGTGGATTTTGACGAAAACGAGGCTGCGAAATATGAGTTTAAACCTGGCAGCCACCCGATCGTGCGCCTGCAAGACGGAACAATGTGGGACTATTAGGTTTTTATCGTGTTTGTGAGGTATATGGTTGGGTCTTCTGCGGGAACAGCCGCCAGTTTGGCGTCCAGCTCTGTGTTGCTCGCTTCCAGCGTGTCCATCTTCTTCTTCATTGACGTGTGGAACAGTGCTTCAATGAGAAAAGGCGCAAGGCGCGGATCCACCATCCATCACCTATTGTCGGAATTGAACTGGTATGATTGACTACCAACATAGAATTGCGTCTTGAAACCAACGGAGAGAAAAATGAGCACATTAAAATTGGCACTACTGGGAGGCGCGCTGAGTATGTCAGCAATGGGCGCAACCGCAGAAACATTTCGCTGGGCGTCAACCACCGATCCACAAACAATGGACCCTCATGCCGTGAACTCGGCGCCGGTTTTATCATTCTTGAACAATGTCTACGAGGGACTTGTCCGGCGCGGCAAGGGCATGTCCATCGAGCCATCCTTGGCCACATCGTGGGAGCCATTGACGGGCGAAAACGGCTGGCGTTTTAATCTGCGTCAAGATGTGACCTTTCAAGATGGGTCTGCGTTTACTGCTGAGGACGTTTTGTTTTCCTACCAACGCGCCTCTGATGAGGCTGCCGATGTACGTTCATGGTTTGCACCTGTTTCAGATGTTCGCGTTGTGGACGAGTTCACTATCGATTTCGTCAACTCTGCGCCGAACCCGCTTTTTCCTGATTCAATCGCTAACTTCATGATCCTTGATAAGGGCTGGGCAATGGCAAACGATGCCGCTCTGCCTGCACGTGACGCAGAAAATTTTGCGACCATGAACGTGAACGGCACTGGCCCATTTACCTTAGAAAGTCGCGATCCTGGTGTACGAACAACATTGTCACCGAATGCGGACTGGTGGGACGTGGTTAATCACAACATCACTGAAGCTGTGTTCACACCCATCGGCAACTCCGCAACAGGCCTTGCTGCACTGCTATCTGGCGAGATTGATTTCATCCAGCCGATCCCGTTGCAAGACGTCGCCCAAGTTGAGGGGCGTGATGGCTTCAAGGTGCTTGAGGGCGAAGAGACCCGAGTGATTATGTTCGGCTTTGGCCACGAACATGACGCGTTGCTTTATTCCTCTGACGTTACTGATGCGAACCCTTTTACAGACCCGCGTGTGCGTTTGGCAGCGGCCCATGCAATCGATATCGCATCCATCAACCGCGTGTTGTTCCGTGGTAAAATTGAACCCGCAAGCCAACTGGTCCCGGAAGGCATCTCTGGTTTTTCCAAAGCAAACAGTGATCGCCCAGCATTTGATCCTGAACGCGCCAAAGCGTTGTTGGCCGAAGCTGGTTATCCTGATGGGTTCTCGTTTGGTCTGAAATGCCCCAATGATCGCTACATCAACGACGAAGCCTTGTGTCGTGCAGCAGCGTCCATGTTCGCAGCTGTTGGTCTAGACGCTGAACTCAGCACAGGCCCGGTTCGCGATTACTGGCCACAGCTTCGCGCAGACGATTTCGACATGTACCTGTTGGGCTGGTCACCGGGCACGTTTGATATGGAGCACCCAATCCGCTTTTTAATGCACAGCCAAGACAACGAACGTAAACTGGGCTCGTGGAATTTCGGTAACTATTCCAACGCGCGTGTCGATGAATTGCTACCCCTTATCCAGCAAGAAATCGATCCAGCCGCACGTCAGGGCATGGTCGACGAAGTTGTGAAAATCACACAAGACGAAGTGGCCTACATCCCGCTTTATACCCAACCATTGATCTGGGCGGCGAAAGACAATGTCGACCTTACACAACGTGCAGACAACTTCTTTATGTTGCGCTGGGTTACAGTAAACTGATCTGGACATAGGGCAAAAGGGCGATGGTATATTTTATCCTGAAACGGATGCTTCAATCCGTATTTGTGATGATGGCTGTCGCCTTTTTAGCCTTTTCGTTGTTCCGATTCGTGGGCGATCCGATTACCCAGATGACGGGGGTGGAAACTTCTGTCGAGGATCAGGAACGCTTGCGTGAAGAGCTGGGGTTAAATGATCCGTTCATTTATCAATTCTTGCGTTTTACAGGCGACATGCTGAAAGGCGATTTCGGATTTTCTTACCGCACCCGTCAACCCGTGGCAGATATGATTGCTAGCCGTATTCCAGCGACGTTTGAATTGGGTGTTGTGGCGTTGATGATCTCGCTTTTGGTTGGGGTGCCAGCTGGTGTCTACACGGCGCTTAAGCCGCGCGGTGTTCTGACCCAGACCATTTTGATGACCACCCTTGTCGGTGTGTCGATCCCGACGTTTGTGATTGGGATCATGTTGATTTTCATCTTTGGTGTGCAACTGGGGTGGCTGCCGACCTTTGGACGGGGTGGCACATTTAAGATTGGCGCTTGGGAAAGTTCGCTGTTCACGATTGATGGGTGGCGCGCGTTATTATTGCCTGCGATCACATTGGGCGTTTACCAATTGACCCTGACAATGCGGCTTGTCCGCGCCGAGATGATGGAGGTCATGCGGTCCGATTACATCCGCTTTGCCATGGCGCGCGGTGTTCCGATGCGCAGCCTGCATTATAAACACGCCCTCGCAAATACGATGGTGCCAGTGATTACGATCATTGGTCTGCAATTTGGCGGTGTCATCGCCTTTTCCATCGTTACCGAAAGCGTGTTCCAATGGCCCGGTATGGGTTTGTTGTTCCTTGAATCGATTCGCTTTGTCGATATCCCAGTGATGGGGGTTTACCTTGTGGTGATCGCGTTTTTCTTTGTGTTAGTGAACCTCATTGTTGATTTGCTCTACGTCGCAATCGACCCACGTCTGCGCATAAGGGACGTGTAATGATTGCGTTTGTGAAAAAAAACGAAGGTTTTTGGCTGTTCGTGCATTCCCCTGCGGCGATGGTTGCGGCGATTTTTGCGGTTATAATCCTTTTAGGTGCTGTTTTTGCACCGTGGATCGCGCTTGTGAACCCTTATGATTTAGCCTCGTTCAGCTTGTTTGATGGCCTGTTGCCGCCGGTGTGGTTGGACGGCGCGAACCCTAAGTACCTGTTGGGAACGGACGATCAGGGGCGCGATATGATCTCCTCGATCTTGTACGGCGCGCGGCTGTCGCTAGTCATCGGCTTGTCGGCCCTGACCATCGCTGCGGTTCTTGGCGTCGGGCTGGGCCTGGCTGCGGGATATTATGGCGGGCGTTTTGATGCCATTGTCATGCGCATTGCGGATGTCCAGCTGGCGTTGCCCGCGATTTTGACTGCCTTGCTGATCGACGGCATCGCGCGAGGTATTTTGCCTGCTGCAATCCAACAAGACCTGCGGGTCGCGGTTTTGACTTTGGCCATTGCACTGTCGCTTTGGGTAAATTTTGCCCGCACGGCCCGTGCCTCTACCTTTATGCATATGAATAAGGAATATGTGCAGGCTGCGATCATGATGGGTCAGCATCCGTTGCGGGTGATGTTTGTGCATATCTTGCCAAACATCTTGGGGCCGCTTTTGGTGATCATGACTGTCGATTTGGCTTCGGCGATTTTGCTGGAGGCCACCTTGTCGTTCCTTGGCATCGGCTTGCCCGCGGACAGCCCCAGCCTTGGGACGCTGATCCGTATTGGGATGCAATTCCTGTTGTCCGGCGAATGGTGGATTTTGTGGATTCCGACCATGTTCCTTGTGGTGCTGGTGGTGTCAATCAACATCCTTGGCGATTTCCTGCGCGACCTCTTTAACCCGAGGTTGCGCTAAATGCTGACTATCAAAAACCTTACAGTTAAATTCCCTTCCCGTTTTGGCGATTTTACAGCCATCGAAGACGTCGATATGACGATCAAGCCCGGTGAAATTCATGGGCTGGTCGGGGAAAGTGGTGCTGGTAAGTCCACCGTCGGTGCGGCAGCGATCGGGCTGCTGCAATCACCGGGGTATGTATCGAACGGCACCCTGACACTGGGTAACACGGACCTGCGCACTCTGACACTTGCACAAGCTCATAAGGTGCGCGGTGACCGCATTTCTATGATCTTTCAGGACCCGCAAACCAGCCTGAACCCTTTGATGACCATTGAGGATCAGCTGATAGAGACCATTCAAGCGCACTCGGATGCCAGCATAAGCACAGCCCGTAAGCGTGCGGTTTATCTATTGGAAGAAATAGGGATCAAAAACGCCGCTCAGCGGATCAAAGCGTATCCGCATCAATTTTCTGGCGGGATGCGCCAACGGGTGGTGATCGCGCTGGCTGTCAGTACCGATCCAGAATTGATCATTGCGGATGAACCCACAACTGCCTTAGATGTGGCTGTCCAATCGCAGGTTCTTGACTTAATTCAACGGTTGGCAAAAGAACGCCAAATTGCATTCATGCTGATTACGCACGACATCGGTGTTATTGCGCAAGTGGCTGACCGTGTCACGGTAATGCGCAAAGGGCGCGTTATAGAAACGGGCAATACAGCGCAAGTATTGGGGACACCCAAACACTCCTATACACAGGCCCTAATGGACGCAGTTCCACCGCTGGACCGCAAGATTGACCGCTTTCGCGTGCCAGATGCGGGTGACACTGTATCGACATTGGGAGACTTCGCAGAAAACTGGCTGCTTAAAGGTCAACTACACGATCTAACAGGATTGTCCTTGAAGAATTTGACCGTGCGCTTTGCTGGTCCGCGCACATCTTTTTTTCGTAAGCCACCTCCTTATATCGCGTTGGATGATGTTACGCTGAATATCAAACCAGGATCGATTATGGGGCTGGTTGGAGAAAGTGGATCGGGCAAATCAACACTGGCAAAAACCATCACCGGACTAATTACGCCGAGTCATGGCACAATGACTTTAGGCGACACTGCATTGCCATTTGGCAAATCACGCAGCCGCCATCACTTGTCACGCCAATTGGTTCAAATGGTGTTTCAAGACCCTTACTCCAGCCTAAATTCGCGTCACCGAGTCGGTGATATTTTGACAGAACCTTTGTGGTTTTACGGTTTTATTAAAGATGCGAAGGAACGAGAGAAACTGGCGGCCTCGATGCTGTCGTTAGTTGGGATGCAACCTGACGCGATCACCAAATATCCGCATCAATTTTCAGGGGGACAACGCCAACGTATCGCCGTGGCGCGCGCCCTTTTGGCGCGACCGCGTTTTTTGATTTGTGATGAACCGACCTCTGCATTAGATGTATCCATCCAGGCTGAAATTTTGAACTTGCTGAAAGAATTACAAACCAAGTTTGGCCTGACTATCCTTTTTATCAGCCATAACCTTGCCGTCGTGCGCCAAATGGCTGACGAGACGGCAGTCCTTCGCAACGGCAAGATCGAAGAGGTCGGCGAGACACACGCGGTGTATACAACGCCAAAGGCTGAATACACCAAATCGCTACTAGCGCTTACGCCCGTGATGCCCACGTATTGCAAGATTTAAACTGATGATGAAATTATATGGATTCGACACCATCAACACTTTCAAGGTTTTGGTGTTCCTGCTCGAAGCGAAAGTCGAATTTAAGTACTTTCCGATCAATATCCGTACAGGCGAGCAACATGGACCAGAATTTCTCGCGATAAATTCTGCTGGAAAAGTACCTGTGCTTTTTGATGGAAAACGGCACCAAACCGAGTCTAATTCGATACTGCTCAGCTTAGCCCAGAAAACAGGATGGGGGCTTTTAGACGATCCAAATATGCACGATCAGCTGGTCGCATGGCTCTTTTATCAGGCATCTACTCAAGGACCACATTTTGGACAGGTCGAACATTGGTCGCGGTTTGCAGAAATACCCAATCCAGAGGCATTGGCGAGGCATCGCGGAGTCGCAAATCAAATAATAAAATATTTGGACGACCAGCTAAGCAATAAAAAATACTTATGCGGTGACGCCTATAGCATTGCCGATATTGCGCTTTTCCCATGGTTGCACATTTACGAGCATCTCGGCTTGTCGCTGGAAAAGGCAGAACACCTTACGAGGTGGCTTGGCGGGATTAGGAATCGACCAGCGACAGTGAAAGCCCGCGCGTTCTTTGGGGATCATTTAACTTTCTAGGCTGGATAAATGTTTGTAAGCTCAAACACTGACACTTCATGAAATTAAAGTTTGCTTTGTGCAATTTGATTTGGCTCAATTTCAGGTGCAGCGAAAGTCGGCTTTCCGCCCATAGGGACAATTCAAGCCAAGCAGCTTAGCTATGGTAGGTTTCGGCGGTTGCACCCTCCCGCAACCAACACTAATTATCTCTTAACATCAGATGCTTGAGCATCCGTACTCAGCCGTTTTTGTATCTGGTTCCTATCGTACGTGATAACAGGCCCGCAAGTGCACCTTCAATCTTGATGTCTAGATTGCCCGTGACCGAATTGGGCGACAGTACGATTCTGTCGATAAGGTAACGTAGCGCCTCCTTCGCTTCTGCCATGTGGTCGGGTTTGCCCCGCTGATCGATTAAAACACTGACTTTGTCATGATAAGAGAGGGCCATCTTTGGGTGGATGCGGATCTTATAGGCATTTGGCGTAGTCGCGAGTTGTGCCTCCAATGCGGTTTTGCGCTGCGTCAGCGTGTTCATTCTTTCCTTTACTTGGCCTGCTGGAATACCCGCTATAATGGCATCGACCAGTTTTCTATGATCGCGTTTGACTATGCCAAGCTCAGCCGTCAGCGGGTCCCAACCATTGTCGGCCTCCGCCATCAGGCGATTGCGTTCGTTGACGTGCTCAGTGCAGAAGACGGTCAGGACATCTTTGTCCGTGAAGTTGTTTTGCACGGCATCCAGAACGTGCTGTTCGAGGTCAGCTTGAGAGATAGTCTTCATATTGTCGCACAGCTCGATGCCTTTTGATACGGGCTGTTGAACAACCAAACTGTGTTTGTGACACCTTTGCGAAACCGCCGCCGCAACGCTGACACTTTAAAAACCCTGAAAACAATGTCCTCGGTCGTCGGCGGTCCCAGAGGGGGTGTTGGTGCCCTTGCTCTTGAGCGCACCTTGGTGAGCACGCACCGCATCCCATAGCGCTTTTTCGACGATCCGGAGTTGAGGGGCCTGGCTCGTGACCCAGTCGGCCTCAGCGTTGAGGCGAGAGGCGCGCTTTCCGCTGTCAGGGTCTTTGGCATAGGTCAGGTTGTTCCAAACTTGGGTGCCTACGTAAAGCTCGTTGTTTAAGATGCCTGTACCACGATCTCGGCTTCCGTGTAGCATGGACGGCCCCCAGCCTCTGCCTGTGGGGCCTGGGATCTGCTCGGCGTTAAGTGCTGGCGCGATCTTCATTGGTGAAATGCCATGGGCGTAATCTGTAAAGATCCGATTGATTGTGGCGGCTTCACACGGAATAATGGCGCGGTCGCCTTTGATGGGATCACCAGCTTCGGTGTACTTAACAAGGTTTTTATAGCCATAGGCTTTGCCGCCCGCGCACTTCCCAGCTAAGGCACGTCCCATCAAGCCACGGCGGGTTTTAATCCCGAGGTCTTTGAGGAAGATGGCGTTCATCGTGCCCTTCATCCCGATGTGCAGTTCTGACAGCAAGCCTTCAACGAGTGTCTCGATCATCACCTCCTAAAATTGAAACCTCTCAAATATGGCTGCTATATCAGATTGGCTGCACGACAAACGGTCCATTGCTTCCGAGAACACAATATCAAAGCGTCCGGCCTGCGAGTCGCGCAACATCTTTTGCATGCCGCTACGTATCAAGCTGGCACCAGAGACATTACGATCTGAATACTCCTCCATGACTTCAATGCCCTGCTTGGCGGCGAAGGCGCGACATGACCGCAATTAATCCTCAATCGAAGCGTCGCGTTGGAGATCTGTTGAGAAACGTGCGTAGAGCGCTGCGCGAAGTGGCTTAGTCATTGGCAATGTCCAATCTGGCGATCACGTTTGAGCTGCGTGGTCGGCGCGTGCCAACTCACGCGCCAGCGCGCGGATGAAATTATGGAAGCCATCTATACGGTGGGAAGGCAGGGGGTCCTTCGCAAGTGTCAGCTTGGAATGAACCACTGGCGACGCGGCACAGGGTGGTCGCACCCTCGCGGGCTTCTTCAAACAAATAGTCTTCTCAAGGCTCAGCATTGCAAGTCTTCTCTGGTCACCCAAAGTTAGTAAAACCAGGGGCGCTAACTCATATAATTGTGTTGATCAGGCGTGATCGGCGGTTACCCAATACTTAAGTCTACATCGCCAAAAAAACTTAGATTCATTCTGAAAAGCGCGCAAAAAATGGGGATAAGTGATCCAAGGGTATCTCAAAAACGCAAGAAAACCCATGTAAATAAAGGAAATTTGTTCCCCGCTAAAAAGAAATACAAATACAAAAAAGTGACACAGAAATAGACAAAGCTCAGAAAGTGACCAAAAACGGTAATTCTTTTGTACAGAATTTGATAAAAATTGCTGCTTGGCTGGAGCAAAGACTTTATCGAAAAGTGCAGTGAACGGCACAAAGCAGTCGTCCGCGTATACGAGCGTTGCTGCAATTTAGCTTCCCGAAAGCGGACGTTGGCTTGGTCCGCAGAAAATTGAAGGCGGTTCTGCGGACTCAGTCAACATTAGACATATTAAAATCTGCGCTGGTTTTACACGTTTCACTGCGCCTTATTTAAGGCGACGCTCTGCATGGAATGCTATGATCTAAAGGGTTCAATCCTATCCGCAGACAATGCGTAAGCGATATCCGCAAGCTGCGTTGACATCGATGAAACGCCAAACATACCAACTACATTCACAGGGTCGAACATACCCGAGGTTTCATAGGGTTCCTGTGTCGTAACAAAGACAAGTTGGTTTGCGGGTGGTGGCGGGACATGAACGCATGCGCCCACAAATGGCACCAGAATAAATGTGGTGACGTCTGTCCCTGAATAATCAATAGGGACGATAAAGCCCGGTAATCGGACGATTAAGCCATTTAAATCGCTCCTAACGCCAGTAGATTCTGGCTGCTGGCTCGATAACGGCGCTTGTTCATGATTGATCAGACCCTGCAGCATGGGCGGGATAATCGTCTCCCCTTTTGGAACGAGGTCCTTCCAGTCGAGGTCAATATACTCTTCGGCCCAAGCCAATTGCGGTGTCAGTCCACAGGCCACCAAGCTTGTTATCAAATTTCGGCGGGTCAGATACGGGATCACCATACATAGGCTTCCATTTTCTCAGCCTTCAATAGATAGCCGGTTTCTGCTACTTCTGTCGTTTGGATTTCATGCTCCATTTGGCCTGTTACCCATACAGCGTCCCAAAGATTGTCGCTGGGCCAAGGTTTTTGCGTAGTGACAAAAACCAACTGGTTTGCTGGCGGCGGAGGGGTGTGGAGACAGGCACCAACATAAGGCACCAAAATAAAACTGGTTACACCATCGGTCGTAAGGTCAATGGGAATAATGTATCCGGGCATCTTGATGTATGCACCATCCAAGATCGGGTTCAATTTCTTTGCGTTCTCATCATAAACTGGCTGCCAGAAGTCATTTTGCTCGTCGATTGTACCTTGTGCAATAATCTCTGAATAAGACACGCCGGAAGGGATCAAATCATCCCATGTTATTTCGGTGGGCGTCTTGGCTAAAGCGGCCTGCGGCAGCGTGGCACTTGCCATCGCTGTTGTGATCAAATGGCGGCGGGATACTTGTATCATCTTAATCCTTTCATCCTAAATCCGAACTGTCATTCCATCTGCAAGTGACATGCGATAAGCTCGTAATGCGGGTACCATGCTCACAATTGCGCCAGCTAGTATGACCACTAATAAAACCCAAACCTCGCGAAGCGTCGGCGGCTCGATGGGTAACCAAAGGCCAAAGGCGCTGTCAATCAACGGCTGACCGATAGTGAGGCCGATATAAAGTAATTCCAAACCAACCAGTGCACCAAGCGTTGCCATCACAATTGCCTCAAGCACAAGAAGCCCCACGATCACGCGCGGGCGTGCGCCCATTGCCCTGAATATTGCCATCTCGCGGCGTCGTTCATTCAGGCTGGAAAATATCGTGGCCATCATTCCAATCAAGGCGGTTATTACAACCATCGCTGATACCCCGACTAGAGCCGTTTCTGCTATACTAACGATTTGCCAAAGTTCCTGCAATGCAACACCAGGAAGGATCGCAAGCAGCGGTTCTTGGGTGTATTCGTTGATGAAACGTTGCAATCCAAAGACCTTAAGGCGGCCCTTTACCCCCACAAGGGCTGCGGTGACCGCTTGCGGTTCTAGCTCCATCTGTCGCAGAGCGTCTGCAGGAGTGGATTGTCCCTGTACCTGCCAGTCGACGTGGATCGCCTCGATTGCTCGCATGCCAATGATGACCGTACGATCAACGGGCGTACCCGTCTTTTCAAGGATGCCAGAGACGCGAAAAGGTTGATCATCGTGCTCAGTAAAGGAGGCCAGACCATGTGCCACCACAATCGGATCGCTAACAGAGTAGCCAAGCGTCGCGGCGACATCGGCCCCGATGACAGCATCAAACAGGTCATCGATGATGGCACCATCGTTCACGACAAGCGACTTGCCTGAGCGATATTTGTACCGCTCAAAGAAGGTTGGTGTCGTGCCCATAACGCGAAACTGCCTGTGGCTATCACCAAGGGAAATCGGCACAATCCAATCCACGTCGGGATGGCTTGCAATGTCTTGATAGGTTTCCCACGTAAGGTTGTTGGTCGCATTGCCAATCCGGAACACCGAATACAGCAGTAGTTGTACCGACCCTGACCGAGCACCCACAATAAGGTCGGTGCCTGAAATCGTATCGGCAAAGCTGGCTTTGGCCCCTGTTCGGATTTTCTCAACCCCAAGGAACAGTGCAACTGACAGGGCAATGGCCAGAATGGTCATGCCAACAGTCAAAGCCCGCGCAATGAGTGATGCAAAAGCGAGACGAAGGATCATAGGGCATCTCGCTTAGTTTGGGCGATGTCGGTCATGTTTATCACCCGATCAAACTGGCTGGACAGGCGTGCATCATGGCTGACCATCAACAGCGTTGTGCCATGGGCGTAGGATTGCGCGAACAGCAATTCCAGAAATGTCGCCTGTGTGGCTGCATCCAATGACGATGTCGGCTCATCCGCAATGATCAACGGGGGCATACCGATCAACGCACGTGCGGCTGCTACGCGTTGTTGTTGCCCGACACTGAGATTGCCAGCTTTTGAAGACATCACACCGTCAGGCAGGCCCAAGTCGTGGCACAGCCTTGCGGCCTCTGCATTCGGATCGCTCAAGCGTTTGCGTCGCTCCGGTGCAAATCTCAAAGGCAATAATATATTGTCTTGTACGCTTGCAAAGGGCAGCAGATTGAACTGCTGAAAGATCAGTCCAATCTGTTCTGCGCGAAAGCGGTCACGTTGTCCGGCCGAGAGGGCTGCAATATCCGTTCCCGCGACACTGACGCGACCAGAACCCGCAATGATGGTGCCACAAATCAGTGACAACAGCGTCGATTTCCCCGACCCACTTTCACCAAGCAGTAAAACGGTCTCGGAGCTTGCCAAGGTCAGGTCAGCAACTTGCAAATCGAATGATGCACGCCCCGGCCAGCTGTACGCGACGTTCTCAAGTTGCAGAGTTTTGGCTGTGTCAGGCAAGGCTTTAAAACATCCCGCGCAGATCAAGGGTTGGGGCGTCACGTTCAACTTCAAACGACGTCGCACCTGCAGCTGTGATGACTTGCACTTCAACTTCTAACGCATTGGGAAAGCTGTCAAAGTAGGAAAAGTTAATGTTGTTGATTGCGGTTGGATCGGCACAGGTCAGCAAATACTCGGCATGAAACTCTGTATGTCCCGCTTCATTTGCGTGATCTTCGTGTTTCGCTTCGGCGTGATTGTCATCCGCATGCTCATCATCGACGTGATCGTCATCCTTGTGTTCTTCTTCGCGTTCAAGTCCTGCGGTTGCTTGGACAACACTACAATCCGCTGCGTCAGGCAGCACAAACAAACCCAAAGGCCCAGCCAATGTCGCAACTGCCGCATCAACAGCAGCCCGCTCCGGTGCGCTTTCTGCCTCGTACTCAAAGCCCACAATATCAGCACCAGGTGCATGTAGCTCCATCGCAATTTGCTTTCCGTCAAATGCCATGTCCAGCTGTCCAACACCATGTTCATGCGCATCAAGCTGGCGGTTTTCCTCGGCTAGAACAGGAGTGACTGTAATCGCGGTTGCCACAAGAAATGAGAGAATTTTCATCAGAATGATCCTATGATTGAGGTTGGGGAATTATGTAGAACAACCATCACAACGGCCATGAATTTCAACGATATGGCGGGTCGCGTTGAATGAAGATTGCGTAGAGATTGCGGAAAGTTCTGGCAGCAATCTGGTGCCATCATGTTCCTCGACGGCTCCACAATCCCCGCAGATGGCCAGAACAGGAACCGCTGCCTCATGACTACAGCGGCATGGAACAAAGGCTTTGATCGACTCGAGTTTGTGCGCAAGCCCCTGATCCGTTAGTGCAGCAAGGGCGCGATAAACGGTCGGGGCGGCCAGATCAGGTTCACCTAGCTTCATCTGGTCAAGAATAGCATAAGCCGTCATTGGTTTTTTGTGTCCGTGCAAGACTCCCAAAACATCAGATTGCCGCACCGCTGCCTGCTTTCGCATGAGCCCTCTCCTTGTTAATTGAAATTTTGTTATTTTATAAAGTAACAAACCGCAATAGCTCTTGAAGGATCAATGTCGCGCAAGCAATTGTCCGCTTAAGTCGATCTTTGATCATTTATAACATTGCTGTCTGGCGGCTCTGATCCGGTGATCTCTGCCGCTCCAGAGGGCGCATGGACACATGCAATTACGGATGCTGCTTTGAAATAAAAGACAGCAGACAATGACAGACGAAAGGACGCCCCACTTAACATGGGGCGTTTTTTTATGCCTGTTGGTTCAGGCGCATCGTTTCGAGGTGGGCGGCAAAATCATCTGCACCCATCCCCGTCTCCAAAGCACGGGCAAAGAACGCGGCCTGCGTCTCAGGCGCAAGCCCCCCTTTGGGTGGATCGCGGTCCAAGTTGGTGGGGAATGAATATCCCTCAGCCGATGACGCTATGGCTGCGGCCGTTTCATGTGGATTTAGTGTTGCTGCGCGCTGTGCCTCTCTCGCAAAGGGGTACAGAAGAATGCACATCTTTTGACGGTCAACGGTTTCCATCGTGCGCCCAAATGCGGACGAGACCTGTAGCAGATTTGCCATGCGGTGAATGTCTGGACTGGTGTTGGCCCCGGCCGCGTGAAAAACCGCTGGATTAAAGAACAGCGCATCGCCCTTGGCCAATGGTAGTTGAATATAGCGTTCTTCAAATGAGGCCCGGAAATCATCGCGCCGCCACGCGGTATATCCCGCGCGGTACAGCTGTGAGAACGGCAGCAGTTTGGTTGGACCGCTCTCAACAGGCATATCACAATGCGCCACAGCCCCTTGTAGCGTCAAAGCAGGGGATAGTTCATGCACATGGGCCGCATAATCTGCGCTGATGTCTGCGGTCTGAAATCCCAAATGATAATCACGGTGGGCCAGTTGCGCCCCGCCACCTGGATGAACCAAGTTGATCTGCGCGGTCATTTGATAGTTTGGCCCCAACCACGCCTCAGATGCTGCTGCGATGGCCGTATTGGCAAAATAGTGCAGGAATACTCGTGGCGCTGTTTCGCACAGCTTTTGCAGGGAATTCCAAATGCGGTCATTCGATCCCACCGCGGCAAAGTGATCACCACCGCCGCCATTTGCCTTTTTCTCTTCTGCTATGATGCTTTCATAAACTGTGGTTGCGTCATCCAAAACTGCTGTATCCGCATAGGCACCGCGCAACACGATAATGCCTGCGCCTGATCTCAAAACATGCGCCCATTCAGCCATGATCTGGCGGCGGGTGCCTTTGACGTTCAACGCATCGCGCAACGCGGCAATGTCATAAACCGGCACATTGTGCTGAACCTCAGCTGCATGTGGCAAATTGGCTAAATCGGTTGTCTGGTCAATCAACGTTTCAAACGTGGATATGTCGCAAGCTTCGGGATCAAAGAAGCCGGTGTCTGGCTCAATCATAGGTGTCATGGTGTTTCTCCGTTCATATCTCTCCACAAGTTGGCTCAAATTGATGTTGATTGGTGAGTTGAAATACATCAATAATACATCAATGACGCATCGCTTCCCTCTCAAAGAAATCGCACAGCAATCGGGTCTAAGTACGGCATCGATTGATCGCGTGCTCAATGGTCGTCCCAATGTCAGCCCTCAAACCAAGGCGCGGGTTAAGCGGGCAATCTCTGAACTTGAAGGCCAAGAAACCCAACTGGCCGCGCGTGGCCGGCGCATGTTTTTTGACTTTGTGATTGAGGCACCAGACCGCTTTAGTCGTGAGGTTCGACAAGCCGCTGAACAAGTGTTGCCCAAGATCGGCACCGCCGTTTGCCGCCCCCGCTTCGTTTTGCAGCCTAAAATGAGCGAGGTAGAGGTGTTATCAACACTTGCGCGCATCCTGAAACGGGGCAGTCAGGGTGTCTGCTTAAAGGTACGCGATCTGTCATCTATCCGGGCGGCTGTGGATCGGTTAACGAAGGTCGGCATCCCAGTGGTCACTTTGGTCACCGATCTGACAGGCACCAACCGGATCGCCTATGTGGGGCTGGATAACAAAAGTGCAGGGCGCACCGCGGCCTACCTGATCGCAAAATCCTTGCAAACGACGGACGGCACCGTTCTGACGTCGCGCAGCAATGATTTGTTCTTGGGTGAGGAAGAGCGTGAGGCAGAGTTTATAAAGACCCTTAACCACCACGCCCCAAATTTGCGGATCGTTGATGTGACCGGGGGACAGGGTGTGCATCACGAAACGGCATTGCTGATGGACAAAGCCGTTGGGCATTTGGGCTATTTATGCGCGGTCTATTCCATGGGTGGGGGCAACATCACGATCCTGGATGTTCTTGAGGAAAACAAGATCACGCCGGACGTCTACATTGCCCATGATTTGGACAAGGACAATCGTGCGCTTATAGAGGCAAGGCGCATCAGCTTTGTCTTGCATCATGACCTGCGCATCGATCTGGAAAACGTCTTTCAGGCGTTCTTGCATCATCACAAACTCTTGAATGGTATTCTGCTCACACGCATTTCAAACATTCAGGTTGTAACGCCTGAAAACATCCCCGTGGAACCGCATGATTGATCGGCGAAAATCAGCGAAAAATGAGAATTTCAATATTTCGCAGGACGAACGGCATTTACGAATTAAATGTGGTAAACGAATCTGATAAACGGGTTCCAAAGCAGCCCAATCTTGGAGAGCGACAATGGACGGAAATGATATCGGCAAGTGCCCAGTCATGCACGGTGCAAGCATTCACACTACAAATGAAGTGCGTGGCAATCGTGATTGGTGGCCAAATCAGCTGAACCTAAAAATCTTAAACCAGAACACAGATCAAACTGATCCGTTCGGTGGTAAATTTGATTACGCGAAATCCTTTGAAACATTGGACGTTGCGGCGCTGAAGGCCGATTTGGCCGCGTTGATGACGGATAGCCAAGCGTGGTGGCCTGCAGATTACGGTCACTATGGCCCATTCTTTGTACGTCTTTCATGGCACGCTGCTGGTACCTACCGCACAGGCGATGGCCGTGGCGGTGCGGGCACTGGCCAACAGCGTTTTGCTCCTCTTAACAGCTGGCCGGATAACGTAAACCTCGACAAAGGTCGCCGCCTGTTGTGGCCGCTGAAACAGAAATATGGCAATGCTATTTCGTGGGCTGATTTGTTCGTATTGGCTGGTACGGTCGGCATGGAAACGATGGGTTTCAAATCCTTCGGTTTCGGTTTTGGCCGCGCGGATACATGGGAACCAGAAGAAGACGTCTATTGGGGCGTTGAAGATGTATGGTTGGACGACAAGCGTTACACGGGTGATCGCGATCTAGAAAACCCATTGGCTGCTGTGCAAATGGGTCTGATCTATGTGAATCCAGAGGGGCCAAACGGCAATCCTGATCCTGTATTGTCGGGTGTTGATATTCGCGAAACATTTGCGCGTATGGGCATGGATGACGCAGAAACTGTTGCATTGGTTGCGGGTGGTCACACCTTTGGCAAAGCCCACGGTGCTGGCGATCCGGCCCTTGTTGGCGCAGAGCCAGAAGGCGCACTAATCGAGCAAATGGGTTTTGGTTGGAACAACGCACTTGGCGCAGGCCACGGCGTTCATACGACATCTTCGGGTATCGAGGGTGCATGGACACCAACACCGACTCAGTGGGACAATTCTTACTTCGAGACACTGTTCGGTTGGGAATGGGAGCTGACAAAAAGCCCTGCCGGCGCACAACAATGGACCGCAGTTGGCGGCGAGGGCACTGTACCAGATGCCCACGACCCATCGCGCAGCCACGCGCCTATGATGACTACAGCCGACATGGCGTTGCGCATAGATGCGCTTTACGAGCCGATTTCACGTGACTTCCACGCGAATCCGGACAAGTTCCACGATGCATATGCGCGCGCATGGTTCAAACTGACCCACCGCGATATGGGACCAAAAGTACGTTACCTTGGCCCAGACGTGCCTGCTGAGGAATTGCTATGGCAAGATCCGCTTCCAGCCGGTGGTCCGCAATTGTCTGATACAGACGTTGCCGGCCTGAAAGAAGCTGTATTGGCCTCTGACCTTAGCATTGCTGAGCTGGTTGAAGCTGCATGGGCGTCTGCGTCATCCTACCGTGGTTCCGATCACCGCGGCGGCGCAAACGGTGCGCGTATCGCATTGGCCCCGCAAAAAGACTGGGACGTGAACAATCCAGAGCAATTGACCAAGGTGCTTGATGGCCTGCGCGCGATCCAAGCAGCGTCAAGCGTTGCGGTTTCATTGGCTGACTTGATCGTCATCGCGGGTTCTGCGGCTGTTGAACAAGCGGCGAAAAACGGTGGCCACGCGGTCAACGTTGCAATCACCACAGGCCGTGTTGATGCTACCCAAGAGCAGACAGACGTCGAAGGCTTTGCGGTTCTTGAGCCAATCGCTGATGGTTTCCGCAACTACCTCAAGAAGGACTTCGCGGTGTCTGCTGAAGAACTGCTTGTCGACAAAGCACAGCTTTTAACGCTCACAGCGCCAGAGATGACTGCGCTTGTTGGTGGTTTGCGCACAATCAGCGGTGCCTTCACGGATGAAGCCGAAGCGCTCAGCACAGACTTCTTCAAGAACATCGTTGATATGGGTGTCAGCTGGTCACCAGTTGCCGATCACAATAACGCGTTTGAAGGCGTTGGTGGCGGCGAAGTGAAATGGATGGGCACACGTGTCGATCTGGTCTTTGGTTCCAACTCACAACTGCGCGCTTTGTCAGAAGCATTTGCACAAAGCGATGCAGATGCAGCATTCGCGCAGACCTTTGCAGATGCATGGACCAAGGTAATGAACCTTGATCGCTTCGATCTGGTCTAAACAATAGAGGGTGGGGGCAACCTCGCCCTACACCTCACACAAAAGCGGCGCGTTGATCTTAGTCAACGCGCCGCTTTTGTGTTCTGTGATCGTGAATGGATCAGCCTGCCAAAACCAACCAGACCAAGTAGCAGGCATACATCAGGTACGTACCCAGTAATGCAGGGCCGACAACACGGCGTACAGGCACAAGCATGAAGGACGCCAGCCAGATCAACGTCATCACCAATAAAAATCCAATATCAATCGCGATGCCACGAGAATACTCAAACGAGGCAACAAGGCCCGAAACACCAAAGATCCCGAAGATGTTGAAAATCTGACTGCCCACGATATTGCCGATAACAATGTTCGAACGTTTCATACGGGCGGCCTCTATGCACGAGATAACCTCAGGCAGGCTGCCACCAGCGGCGATGATTGTCGCGCCAATGACGACGTCAGGAATACCCAATGTCGTTGCTACACCGACGGCATTTGTGACCGTAATGTTGGCAAATAGGCTCATGCCGAGGGCTCCCACGATCAAACATGGAATGATAATCGACATGGATTGGCTGATATCGGAAAGGTCTTCTTCGTCATCTTCACAATCAGGATTGCGTAGCGTCCAAACTGTAAAACCGATAAAGCCAGCGAAAAAAACTATCGCAATCGAGCGGCTAAACACAGCCATCTCAGGGGAGGGACCGGACATCAGGGTAACAAGCAACAAGAAGACGGTACCCAGCAGACCAATCACAGCAGCCTTCACATAGGCCATTGATGGACATTGGTATTTGACCAGTAATCCAGCCAGACCAATACCAAGGCCAAGGTTAACAATATTACTACCAACAATGTTGGACGCGATCACATCACCAGCGGACTGAAGGCTGGCCGTGACGTTGATCACCAGTTCTGGCGCGCTGGTTCCGATTGCGACGATAATGCTACCAACGATAAATTCTGGAATGCCAAACCGTTGAGCAGCGCCAACAGCGCCATTTAGGAATATCTTTGCACAAACGACGACACCGATCAGCCCACCAAGAAGCAGTACAAAATGAAGAGTAACAGGAGTCAAAATTATTCCAGTCTTTCGTCAATTCAAGGAGTTTAAGCCCAATACAGTGCCCGAAACCCTCCAGCTCGTTAATTGTGCGCGAACAGCGTGAAGTCAAGTTGCTAGACGGACAGTAATGATGGTTACCTTTGATAGATGTTGCCTTTAGGCTATTTAATCAACCAACAGACAGCATCAAATGCGCTATACTTAATGAAAAGCGATAGCAGGCACCGCCAAATTGATACATGAATACGTGCAAACCCGCCTCGCGCAAAGAAATCGAGCACCGATTTGACTAACATGAACATCAACGATCGCAAAGCCGCTGATACCAGTCGCACGCGGCTGGCGTTTGAATTATTTGTAGAGAAGGGGTTCGATGAATTTGAACTAGGATGCATCATCCGTACATTGTCACTGGCCAATGACATCCACCCCAACGAACCCTTTGGGTGGCGGTTCACTTCTAATCTACCGGGCATGGTCACATCGGCCAATGGTATGATTGTGCGTGCAGAGCCTGCCATTCCAGACCACGGGTTTTCCGATCTAATGGTTGTGATTGGTGGAACCCGTGTTAACGCTGCCAGTTGGCTGGTACGCCTTCGTATGATGCAGCGCCAAGGCCTTAGCGTTGTATTGCTGTCAGACGCTGCAACGGCCTACATACGATCATCCCAACGGTTAGAGGGGCGGATCACCACCCATTGGCGCGACATCGCGCTGCTCAATGAAACAGGCTATTACCCCAATCTAACTGCGCGCCTGTCCGAAAGCTCTGGTGGCATCATCACGGCCGCAGGGGTGGGGGCGACAACCGACCTGATCATTGGTCTGATCGCGCCCTATCTTTCGGCACCCGCGATTGCGGAATTGGGGAACCGGCTGTTGCTGAACACATTGCGCAAAAGCGCGGCAGAACAGCCCAAGAAAATTTCAGACAGCCCCAGCCTGTTTGACAACCGAATTCGGGATGTCATCGCGATCATGGAAGACAGCATTTCTGAACCGCTGCCCATGACTGAGATTACAAAACAAGCGGGCGTTTCCACCCGACAGCTTGAGCGCGTGTTTCGCGAAGTGTTCGATGAGTCCCCTGCACGGTTCTATAAGGTGCTGCGTATCAAACACGCGCGGTCTTTGGTTGAAGAAACGTTATTACCATTGGTGGAGGTTGCATTGGCTTCTGGCTTTGGCTCGACCAGCACGATGTCGGCGGCACTGCGCAGCGAATATGGCCTGACAGCCCACCAAATGCGCCAACGTAAAAAAGTGCGGTTGCTTGATTTCTGAAACCTCAAATATTCACCGGATGTTCAATAAGGTTAAGGCTCAGAGATGCCTTAATAATTCGTAAATTTCGAAGGTCGAAATGGGCGGTTAAAATGGCACAGATTTGGCCCTGTTTCGTTCAATTACACGCGTAAGGGGAGTGTATTTTTGAATTTGTCAGAATGGGCTGCACAGTTTGGGCAATAATCTGTACAGTTTTAGTTGATTTTGGCCCTGCGCGGGGCGTTAACGCTGCAATGTGCATGTTTTGACCTGTCCCATAACTTCAGGTAACCTGAAATTAGTGGACCTAACTTCAGGACAACAAGTGGCGATCAAAGTCGAAATGCTGCGTTGCTTCCATGCAGTCGTGGACAATGGAAATCTCATGCAAGCCGCCAAAGAGCTGGGGCGGACCCCTTCGGCAGTTTCAATGATGCTTAAGCAATTTGAGGGCCACATCGGCGCGCCTTTGTTTGAAGCAGGGCGAAAATCTCGCCTGACTGCGTTGGGCGAAATGATCCATGTTGAAGCACGTAGAGAGTTGATTCATTTTGATAAATCCGTTGCGATGATAAATGCATTGGCACGGTCCCAAGCGGGATTGGTGCGTATTGCGGCAACGCCGTCAGCGGCCAACACAATTCTGCCACCGGTCATAGAACGCTTCGCCAAATCTCATCCTGCAGTTCGGTTGGACGTGCGCGATATGTCCTCGGCTGATGTGTTGCATGCTTTGTATGAAGATCAGGCAGATATCGGGATTGGGACTATTCCGGATTCAAATAATTTTGAGCATTTTGAAATGTTTAACGATAGATTCGGTGTTGTTTGTCGCCATGATCATCCGCTTGCAAAAGACTGGGATCAACTCACTTGGGCCGATGTCGCCCCGCATCGTTTCATCGCAAACGGGTCATGTTCTATGGTCCGAGACCCTGAATTTGCACCAATTTTAGAGGGTTCGTTGATCATGGCATCTACTACGATCTCGCTGCTGGCGCTGGTTAATGCAGGCGTAGGGATAACAGTGTTGCCGGAACAGGCTTTGCCGTCGACATACAGCGATTTGGTTTTCCTTAAGTTATTTAATATCAATGAGATAAGGAATGTTGGTATCGCGTCGCTGCCCGAAAGCGAACTGACACCAGCCGTAAAATCCTTCCTGAAGATACTTAAGGTAAATTGAAATATACTTCAGATAATTGCGATTGATTGAAGGTAATTTGTGGCGCAAATTGTGGGAAATTTCCAACAGTTAGGCGCGCAGATGACACAATTATATAAGAACTATATTGCAGGTGAGTGGGTCGCTGGTGGCTCCGAAATCGAAAACCGTAACCCTTCTGATCTATCTGATGTTGTCGGACTTTATGCTCAAGCAACCTCTGATCAGCTTGAGCAAGCCCTTGATCAAGCACGCGTCGCTCAAGCTGAATGGGCAGCCACGGGAATCGAAAAGAAATACAACGTTTTGATGGCTATCGGCACTGAGATGATGGCCCGCGCCGAAGAGTTGGGTACATTGCTTTCCCGAGAAGAGGGCAAGCCGCTGGCAGAGGGCAAAGGCGAAGTTTACCGCGCAGGCCAGTTCTTCACGTACTACGCCGCCGAATCCCTTCGTCAAATGGGTGACACAGCAGACAGCACACGCGAAAACATCGAGATCGATGTGCGCCGCGAAGCACTGGGTGTTGTGGGCATTATTTCACCGTGGAACTTCCCTACTGCCACGGCCTCTTGGAAGATCGCGCCAGCTCTTTGTTATGGCAACGCAGTTGTATGGAAACCTGCAAACGCAACACCTGCATCCGCGGTTGCATTGACAGAAATTATTGCGAAGCAAGATATCCCTAAGGGTCTGTTTTCATTGGTAATGGGTGTTGGTTCTGAAGTGGGTCAACGCCTAGTCAAAAGCCCAAAAGTGGACGGTATTTCCTTCACGGGTTCTGTGCCTGTTGGCAAAGGTATTGCGCGTGCAGCCATCGAAAACCTCACCAAAATTCAGATGGAAATGGGGTCTAAAAACGCGCTGTCTGTCATGGATGATGCAGACATCGATCTGGCTGTGGCAATGGCTGCAGGCGGCGCGTTTGGGGGCACAGGTCAGAAATGCACAGCATCTTCCCGCCTTATCGTACACTCAGCTGTTCATGATGAATTCGTATCAAAATTATTGGTTGCAACTGAAGCAATGAAGGTTGGGCACGCACTTGAGGCCGGTACACAGATCGGTCCCGTTGTGAGCCAACAACAACTGACTGAGAACATGGCCTATGTTGAGTTGGGTAAATCGGAGGGCGCGGAACTGCTTTGCGGTGGCCAACGTTTGGAAATGCCGACCGAAGGATATTACATGGCTCCAGGGCTTTTCATCAATTCAAACAATGATATGCGTATCAACCGCGAAGAAATGTTTGCCCCGCTAACGGCTGTAATTAAGGTCGATAGCTACGATGAGGCACTGACAACCTTGAATGATACGAACTTTGGTTTGACGGCTGGTATCATGACCCAGAACCTCGCACGCGCTACGCACTTCCGTCGTAATGCGAAATCCGGTTGCGTCATGGTGAACCTTGCAACGGCTGGTACTGACTATCACGTGCCATTCGGTGGTCGTGGGGACAGTTCATACGGGCCACGTGAACAGGGGTCCTACGCTGCTGAGTTCTACACTGTTGTAAAGACATCATATATTTCATCAGGGACACCAATGTAATGTCCGCAAAACCGGTCCTTGTTGATAATTTGCAATACGCCAACTTCTCATCCAAGGTTTTTGAACAAATGCGGGCAGGGGCCGTGGATGCAGTACATGTGACGATCGCATATCACGAGAGTTTTCGTGAGATGATCCTGAACCTTGAACAGTGGAACCGCTGGTTTGAGGTGCATGGCGATCTGATCTTCAAAGGGACCACAGCGGCAGACGTTTGTTTAGCGCAAGAGACTGGGCGCACCGCAATTTTCTTTGGTTTCCAGAACCCTAGCCCGATTGAAGATGATATTGGTTTGGTGGAAATTTGCCATCAACTTGGCATTCGTTTCATGCAACTCACCTATAACAATCAATCGCTGCTGGCGACTGGGTGTTATGAGGATGACGATACTGGCCTGACCCGAATGGGTAAGCAGGTGGTCGCGGAAATGAACCGCGTTGGCATGGTAATCGACATGTCCCACTCTGCGGATCGTTCCACCTTGGAGGCGATTGAGCATTCTACGCGTCCGATCGCGATCACCCACGCCAATCCAGATTGGTGGCATCCTGCGTTGCGTAACAAGTCCGATGAGGTTTTGCGTGCCTTGACGGGCGAAGGCGGCATGCTAGGTTTTTCAATATACCCGCATCACTTAGCGGGTGGGACCAACTGCACCTTGGATA
>JAOEQC010000026.1 GCA_028388995.1 Ascidiaceihabitans sp.
GCATGCCCTTGACCACTTAACGCCCTTCGCTGACGCCCTCCATCAGACTTTATAAGGAAGACCCACATGCCCGTAAAAAACAGATTTGCCGAATTGCACGACGACATCACAGCATGGCGCCGCGACATCCACAAAAATCCTGAAATCTTGTTCGAAACACACCGCACCAGCGCTTTGGTCGCCGAAAAGCTGCGTGCCTTTGGATGTGATGAAGTGGTTGAGGGCATTGGGCGCACGGGTGTTGTGGGTGTGATCAAGGGTAATTCAACAGCTTCTGGAAAAGTGATCGGCCTGCGCGCGGATATGGATGCCCTGCCAATCCATGAACAAACTGGGCTTGAGTACGCATCAAAGACCGACAACGCGATGCACGCTTGTGGCCATGACGGTCACACAGCCATGTTGTTGGGCGCTGCGCAATACCTGTGCGAGACCCGTAATTTTGATGGCACCACAGTGGTCATTTTCCAACCCGCTGAAGAAGGCGGCGGTGGCGGCAAAGAGATGTGTGATGATGGCATGATGGATCGTTGGAAGATCCAAGAAGTCTATGGCATGCACAACTGGCCGGGCATGCCTGTGGGGGATTTCGCCATCCGATCCGGCCCGTTTTTCGCAGCGACCGATCAGTTTGAGATCATCGTCGAGGGCAAAGGCGGCCACGCGGCCAAGCCACATGAAACCGTTGACAGCATCGTTGTTGCGGCACACACGGTGACTGCGCTGCAATTAATTTCTAGCCGCAATGCCGATCCTGTGGATCAATTGGTGGTTTCTGTCACTTCGATCGAAAGCTCATCCAAGGCGTTTAACGTCATCGCGCAGCGCACCCATTTGAAAGGGACCGTGCGTACAATGTCTAAGGATATGCGTGCCTTGGCCGAGCAACGCCTGACCGCCATCGCCAAATCTGTGTCTGAAACATTCGGGGCAAAGGCAGAAGTGAAATATTACCTTGGCTATCCCTGCATGGTGAACCACCCAGAACAAACCGAATTCGCAGCTTCCGTGGCGACGAAGATTTCAGGATCATGCGCAGATGCGCCATTGGTGATGGGCGGCGAAGACTTCGCCTATCTGCTAGAGGAACGCCCAGGGGCCTACATCTTGGTTGGAAACGGCGACACTGCATCGGTGCACCACCCAGAATACAACTTTGATGACGCGGCAATTCCAGCTGGATGCAGCTGGTGGTCAGGCATTGTCGAAGAACGGATGCCTGCGGGGTGATGAAGGAGGTCTTCGAGTACGGGCGAAGTGAATAATTATCTTGAGTGATATTTGGGATTTTTTGTTTTTGGACCCGCGCTTACAACCGCCTAACGTCTAGTGGGGCCATCACCCGCCAGTATGGCTCATGTGTCGTGGCATTTGCCCGTCTAGTTGTTGGCGTGAGTAATCGAAATCGTGCCCTTTTGGCTTCATCGCGATGGAGGCGCGGATGGCGTCCTCTAGTGGGCCGTTGTCATCTGGATGGGCGCGCAAGGGGGCGCGCAGGTCTGCCATGTCTTCTTGGCCCAAGCACAGATAGATTTCTCCGGTACAGGTCAGGCGCACGCGGTTGCAGCTTTCGCAGAAGTTGTGGCTAAGTGGGGTGATAAACCCAATCTTTTGCCCTGTTTCCTCAAGCCGCACGTAACGCGCAGGGCCACCTGTGCGTTCGGCCAGTTCTGTCACGGTGTAATGTTCGCTGTATTTTGCTTGAACATCCTTGAGGGACCAATATTGGCTTAGGCGATCCTCGTTCCCGATGTCGCCCATGGGCATAACTTCGATCCACGTCAGGTCCATGCCCAGCTCTGCACACCACTGCGTGATATGTTGTAGTTCGGGTTCGTTAAAACCTTTTAGGGCCACCGCGTTGATCTTGACCTTTAGCCCAGCCTTGAGGGCGGCATCGACGCCGCGCAGAACTTGAGGCAGGCGGCCCCAGCGGGTGATGTCTGCGAATTTCTTCTCGTCAAGGGTATCGAGTGAGATGTTCACGCGGCGCACACCTGCGGCAAACAGATCATCTGCGTATTTCTCAAGCTGGCTGCCATTGGTGGTCAGCGTCAGTTCCTTGAGCGTTCCCGCATCAAGGTGGCGGGTCATACCGTCAAAGAACGTCATGATCCCTTTGCGCACCAAAGGTTCACCGCCCGTAATGCGCAGTTTTTCAACACCCAGACCGATGAAGGTCGAACACATACGGTCCAATTCCTCTAAGGTCAGCAGTTCCTTTTTGGGCAGGAACGTCATGTTTTCAGACATGCAGTAGACGCAGCGAAAATCGCAGCGATCCGTCACGGAAACGCGCAGATAATTGATGGCGCGTGCGAAGGGGTCAATAAGAGGTGCATTCATCGGTATATAGTTAGGGGTGCGCCTATGGCAGGGCAAGAGGGAAGGGGCGATTGAAGCCGATGCGTGTGCAAGTTACGATAAGAATATGAAACAAATTATCGCGATGACCGTTATCGGGGCCAGTTTGGCCGGATGTGCAAACCTTAACCTTGGTGGTTTGGGCACCGGGAATGCTATTCCTGACGCTGTGATTGACGCGCCGTTAGGCGTTGCAACCAGTGAATTAAGCCCAATCTCGCGTCCAGAAGATGGCACACCGTCGGTCGCGCAACCTGTTGCTGGGCAAAGTGGATCGCTTGGAGTCACTGTTGCGTCCCTTGGAACCCCCGCGCAAACGGGTCTGTGGTTAAAGCCCCCTTTGGTCAAAGCGCAGCAAACTGGCAGCGTAGCCTATAACGGCAAAACAACGAGAGTATTGTTAATCCCGATTGTGGGCGAAGCAACGGCCGGTAGCCGCATGTCTTTGCAGGCATTTCAGGCGTTGGGTGCACCGCTGACTGATCTGGTTTCAGTCGAGGTGACGGGGTAAACCAGCCGCCGCGCATGGGGCGACTGGTTCGATTTGTTACTTAAGCAGCTTTGCAGCTTCTTTGGCGGCGAATGGTTTCATCGCAGCGCCATGTTCCTCTAGGAACGCAGCAACGGTTTCGGGATCGTGTTTGGATAGCTCCAGCAACCAACCTGCGATCGCTTTTTGAACAAACCATGCACGATCTGGAACAAGCGTTGCAGCCCAGCCCAAGACACGTTGGCGGATTGCCATGTCTTGTTCTTTGGGGTGATTCTGTTTGGTCCAAGGCAAGGTGATCATCAGGGCCGCACGGCGCGTCCACATATGTTCGGACGTTACCCATGCCTCAACATGATCAATACGGGATGGGTCCGCTACAACGCGCTTTTGACCCGCCATACAAGCGTAATCGGCAATCGCAAGGCTATCAAACTCATCCACCCATGATGCGATCAGGCCCCAGACGTCGTCATCTTCTTTGATGCGCGCTTGGGTCAGTAATTTGGCCGCGGCGATGCGTGCCTCAAAGATATCGGTTTCCCACAGGGCATCAGCCAGATCGACGCGTTGATCCACGTCCATCTGTGTGCGCCACTCTTTGGTCAGATCATTGATGATCGGGTTGGCAACACCAAGGTAGGGGCGGGGCGCCTTATGGTAGGCTGCAGAGCTTTCAGCTTTTGCGGCGTCTTGGTGTTCGTTGAGTTGCGCAAGTGCGTCCTCGAGGTTCATGTGGGATGTATCCAGTATATGCGTTGGTAAGCCATCCAACGTGATGTATGTGGCCCGCCAATTTCATGGCAGGCCGAGTGAGCTAAACGCCCTTTACTCTACCGTTACGGATTTGGCCAGATTGCGTGGTTGATCCACGTCTGTGCCTTTGGCAACGGCGGTGTGGTAGGCCAGCAATTGTGCAGGAACCGCGTAAACGATTGGGGCGACAACGTCTGGTACCGTTGGCATCTCAACGGTTGCCCATATGCCTTCACCCGCTTCCTTGAGCCCTTGGGCATCAGAGATTAAAATGACCTTACCTTTGCGGGCCATAACCTCTTGCATGTTCGATACACTCTTATCAAACAAAGGATCGCGCGGGGCCATCACAACGACAGGAACATGTTTGTCTACCAGTGCGATTGGTCCGTGCTTTAGTTCACCTGATGCATAAGCTTCTGCGTGTATGTAGCTGATTTCTTTCAGCTTTAGCGCGCCTTCATGGGCTAAGGGATACATGACGCCACGACCCAAGAATAGAACATCGCGTGCTTCAGAAATCTTGCGTGCAGCGCGTTGTATTTGTGCGTCTTTGTCGATAGCTGCGTTGATCAATGCCGGTATATTGCGCATTGAAGCGACGTGATATGCGAGCTGTTTTGGCGTGATTTCACCTCGATCAGATGCCGCCTTGAGGACCAGCGACAGCAGCACCGTCAATTGGCATGTGAAGGCTTTGGTCGATGCAACGCCAACTTCAACGCCTGCAAAAATGGGCAGGGCCAAATCGCTTTCACGGGCGATTGAACTTTCGGGGACGTTGACCACCGACAGGATCGTGTCTGCTTTACCTTCGCAGTAGCGCAGCGCGGCGAGGGTGTCTGCTGTCTCGCCAGATTGGCTAACGAATAGGGCAACGGTGCCTTTGGTGATTGGAGGCTCGCGGTAGCGGAATTCTGATGCCACATCGATTTCAACTGGAATGCGTGCGATCTGTTCAAACCAGTATTTGGCCGTCATGCAGGCGTAGTAGGCAGTACCACAAGCAACCATTGTCAGACGTTCGATCTTGGTAAAGTCGATTCTTGGGTCTGGAAGATTGATTTCGCCCTCTGGGCTTATGTAGTGGGACAAGGTGTTGCCAAGAACAGTTGGCTGTTCGGCAATTTCCTTGGCCATAAAGTGCTTATAACCGGCCTTGTTGACGCGCGAGCTGTCAATCTCGATGGTTTTGATGGCGCGATCTGCCAACTCACCATTTTGGTCACGAACTTCTAGGCTTGCGCGTGTTAGGACCGCGCAATCACCGTCTTCAAGGTAGGCGACGCGGTTGGTCATTGGCGCAAGTGCGATGGCGTCTGATCCAATGTACATTTCGCCGTCACCGTGACCGATTGCGAGAGGAGAACCTTTGCGCGCTGCGATCATAAGGTCCTGTTCGCCGTCAAATAAGAAGGCGAGGGCGAAGGCACCGTCAAGTTTTGCAAGTGTTTGGTTTACGGCTTCTATTGGTGTGGCACCCTGAGAGATAAAGTAATCCGTCAACATGGCGACGGTTTCAGTATCTGTATCAGTTGTGAATTCGAGGCCGAGTGTCGCGAGCTCTTCGCGCAATTCACGGAAGTTTTCGATGATGCCATTGTGCACAACGGCCACTTTGCCCGACTTGTGCGGATGCGCGTTGTTCTCGTTCGGTGCGCCGTGTGTCGCCCAGCGGGTATGGCCAATGCCAGATTTACCTGCGAGCGGCTCATGGACCAAACGATCCCCAAGGTTCACCAGTTTGCCGATAGCGCGACGACGGTCCAAGTAGCCATCGTTAATTGTCGCAATACCGGCGCTGTCATAGCCGCGATATTCTAAGCGTTTGAGTGCTTCAACAAGAATTGGTGCAACTTCATTCGCCCCAAGGACCCCTACAATACCACACATTTTAGCTACTCCCTTTCAGTTTGGCCTTCTTGGATTGTAATATATCGAACAATTTCTGTGCCATGCCCGGTTTTGATACTTGGCGTGCACGACCGATGGCCAAGGCCTCGGATTCAACGTTTGAGGTGATCACTGACCCGCTGCCTGTCATCGCGCGATTGCCAACGGTGACGGGTGCAACCAGCATTGTGTTGGACCCGATAAACACATCGGCCCCAATTTCGGTGCGGTGCTTTAGGACGCCATCATAGTTGCAGGTAATTGTACCTGCGCCGATATTGCTGCGTTCACCGATTGAGGCATCGCCGATGTAGGACAGGTGATTGACCTTGGCCCCTTCAGCGATTGTTGCGTTTTTAACTTCTACAAAGTTGCCGATGCGCACGTTTTCGGATAATTCAGCACCGGGGCGTAGGCGGGCGTAAGGGCCCACGACACTGCCGCGTGAAACATGGCAGCCCTCGAGGTGTGAAAATGCGCGGATGGTTGTGCCGGATTCGACTGTTACGTTCGGGCCAAAGACCACATTGGGTTCGATGATTGTGTCCCGTCCGATGATGGTGTCCAGCGATAGGTACACGGTGTCGGGTGCAACGAGCGTTACACCTTCTTCCATCAGTGTGAGGCGGGCAGCGGCCTGATACATTGCATCAGCGGATGCAAGTTCTGCGCGTGAGTTAACGCCGAGGGTTTCACCCTCTGAGCATGTTACAACGGTTGCTGAATGGCGTGCATTGCGGGCAAGACCAATCACGTCTGTAAGGTAGTATTCACCAGATGCGTTGTCGTTTGTAACTTGGCTCAGTAAATCAAATAACATCGGACCATTGCAGCAAATAACGCCGCTATTACAGAGCTTTATTTCACGTTCTTCAGGTGATGAATCTTTAAATTCAACGATGCGTTCAAGGGATGAACCGTTGGTCACAAGGCGACCATATCGGCCAGCATCCTGTGGTTCAAAGCCAAGGACAACAGCGTCCGCCTTTGCATCCAACATTGCCTGCAAGGTTTCGGGCTTCACGAACGGCGTGTCACCGTAAAGCACGATCACTTTACCCTCAAAACCTGCCAGCGCATCAGCGGCTTGGGACACGGCGTGGCCGGTGCCAAGCTGTTCGGTTTGCAAGACGACCTTGGCTTCTGGGTCATAAGCATGGGCCGCTTTGGTCACGACCTCTGAACCGTGGCCCGCAACAATAACGGTGTGGGCCGGATCAAGCGTTGCTCCTGCGCGCATCGCGTGGACCAACATCGGTGCACCCGCGATGGGGTGAAGTATTTTTGGTAAATCAGAATTCATCCGCGTGCCTTTGCCGGCACCTAGAATAATTAAAGCAACACTCATGCGAAATCTCTTTTGTTCTAGTCGCGCCCGTTTTATCCATTTGTACCAAAGGCACAAGCTATTTGGGCATCAATTGAGATTGCGGGTTGCAACACTCGCAAGCGGTTGACCGCCGAAACCATCAAAGGGGCACAGGCTATGAAGACCGTAATTTTTGATTTGGACGGCACATTGGCCGACACCAGCGGTGATTTGATTGAGGCCGCCAATGTTTGTTTTCGTGACATGGGCGTTGGCGATATGTTGGACCCTTTGACGGATGCAGGCACGGCGCTGCGCGGGGGGCGGGCGATGTTGTCGTTGGGGCTGCAGCGTTTGGAACGTGCCAATGACGCGGATGTTTTGGATCACTATTACCCCGTGCTATTAGAAGCTTATGCCAAAGACATCGACAGCCGCACTGTTATGTATGACGGCGCAATGGATGCTGTTGAGGCCCTGAAAACGCTGGGTTATGGCGTTGGTATTGCCACGAATAAGCCCGAAGGGTTGGCAGACGAGTTGTTACGCCGCCTTGGTGTGCGCGATGCGTTTGCATCGATGGTGGGTGCGGATACATTGTCTGTGCGCAAGCCAAACCCCGAACATTTGTTTGAGGCGGTGCGCCGAGCCGGTGGTGATCCTACGTTGACCTGTCTGATTGGGGATACGGATACGGACCGCAGTACTGCGCGCAACGCTGGAGTACCGTGTGTCTTGGTCACCTTTGGCCCTGCCGGTGGCGATATGGCAGCATTGGAGCCCGAGGCATTGTTGGACCACTACAAAGACCTGCCAGACATTGTGACCAATTTTTTGGAGTGAAGGAGTTGTTTTGGGGTTTGTAAATCTGCGTTGTGCGTCTTGACGCGCAGCACTCGTATCAGCACAACACCCTTATGAAAGAGAATTTCACTGGTAGTTTTACCCAACAAGAATCCATCCCCGAGGCTGGTATCGAGGCGGCATTGGCCGTTTTGCGCCATGGTCGTTTGCATCGTTATAACACAATGGCGGGTGAATTGTCTGAAACGGCACTGCTGGAGCAGGAGTATGCGCAATATGTTGGGGTAAAATATTGCCTTGCTGTTGCGTCTGGTGGTTATGCGATGGCAACAGCTTTGCGCGCGTTGGGCGTTGGGCACGGCGATAAGGTGTTATCGAACGCCTTTACGCTGGCCCCTGTGCCGGGTGCGATTGCAGCAGTTGGTGCGCAGCCTGTGTTTGTGGGCGTGACTGAGGGGCTTACAATTGATCTGGATGATCTTGAGGCCAAGCTGGATCAAGCCAATGTTCTGCTTTTAAGCCACATGCGTGGGCATATCTGTGACATGGATCGTTTGATGATGATGTGTGATGCGGCGGGCGTGAAGGTTGTTGAGGACTGTGCGCATACCATGGGTGCTTCGTGGAACGGGGTACCATCTGGGCGTGCTGGCGCGATTGGCTGTTATTCTTGTCAGACCTATAAACACGTAAATTCAGGCGAGGGCGGCTTTTTGGTCACCGATGATCCCGAGTTGGCGGCAAAATCAATTATGATGTCGGGGTCTTATATGCTGTTTGAAAGGCATCTGGCGGCCCCTGAAGTCGAGGTTTTTGCAGACATCAAATACGAAACGCCCAATATTTCTGGGCGTATGGATAACTTGCGGGCTGCAATTTTGCGTCCACAGATTGCGGACTTAGCAACGCAATGCCAGCGTTGGAACGATCGTTACTATGCCCTTGAGGCGGGGTTTCGCGACATTCCTGGGCTGAGTGTCGTTGAACGTGCGCCCCAAGAAGTCATCGTTGGTTCCTCAATTCAATTCCTGTTGCTGGATTGGTCTGAGGATGCAGTGGTTGAAGTGGTGGCGCGTTGTTTGAAACGTGGTGTGGAGTTGAAATGGTTTGGTGCCGCTGAACCTGTGGCGTTCACCAGTCGTTACGACAGCTGGAAATATGTAAACCCTGTGCAAATGCCAGCTTCTGACCGTATTTTGCGCGGTGTGGTGGATATGCGCGTGCCGCTGACCTTTTCCATTGAGGACTGTGAACTGATCGCGCGGATTATTCGGGCTGAGGTGTCAGCGGTTTATCAAGCACAAAGCTGATCCAAAGGAGCGCCTTACGGCGCATTTCATACACTATTGTGCGCATGGGGCATCTGTTACGGCAGGTGCCCTAATGTTGTGCGCTATTGACCGCTCTATTTGATTGCGCTTAAATAATGAACAAGTGTTCAATAAACTTTGCTGCTGCAATTTGAGGGGATGTTTCCATGTTCAATGCCACGATGAAATTTGATTTGGGTGAGGATGTGAATGCCCTGCGCGAAATGGTTCACCGTTGGGCGCAAGAGCGGGTAAAGCCGATGGCGGCGGAAATTGACCGCTCTAACGCGTTTCCCCCTGAGTTGTGGACTGAAATGGGCGAATTGGGCCTGTTGGGTATCACTGTGGGCGAGGAATTTGGCGGTTCTGGCATGTCTTACCTGGCGCATACTGTTGCGGTTGAAGAGATTGCGCGGGCTTCTGCCTCTGTGTCTTTGTCTTACGGGGCACATTCGAACCTGTGTGTGAACCAGATCAAGCTGAATGGCACGCCTGAGCAGAAGACAAAGTATCTGCCTGGTTTGATTTCTGGCGAACATGTGGGCGCGCTGGCCATGTCAGAAGCGGGTGCAGGTTCTGACGTGGTTTCGATGAAACTGCGGGCAGAAAAGCGTAATGATCATTACCGTTTGAGTGGCAACAAATATTGGATCACAAATGGTCCAGATGCTGAAACGCTGGTGGTCTATGCCAAGACGGACCCTGACGCTGGGTCAAAAGGTATGACGGCCTTTATCATCGAAAAGTCGATGGTTGGTTTCAGCACATCCCCGCATTTCGATAAACTGGGCATGCGCGGATCGAACACTGCCGAACTTATCTTTGACGAGGTTGAAGTGCCGTTTGAGAACCTCCTTGGCGAAGAGGGGCGTGGCGTTGCGGTTTTGATGTCTGGTTTGGATTATGAACGCGTGGTTTTGGCGGGTATTGGCACCGGCATCATGGCCGCCTGTTTGGACGAAATCATGCCCTATATGGCAGAGCGTAAGCAGTTTGGTCAGCCGATTGGGTCGTTTCAGCTGATGCAGGGTAAGATGGCGGATATGTACACTGCAATGAATTCTGCCCGTGCCTATGTGTATGAGGTCGCTAAGGCTTGTGATCGTGGTGACGTGACGCGCCAAGATGCGGCGGCGTGCTGTTTGTATGCCTCTGAAGAAGCGATGAAGCAGGCGCATCAGGCGGTGCAGGCTATGGGTGGTGCAGGCTATTTATCCGACAATCCGGTTGGCCGTATCTTCCGCGATGCTAAGTTGATGGAAATTGGGGCAGGTACCTCAGAAATTCGTCGTATGTTGATTGGTCGCGAGATGATGGGAGCGATGGCGTAACCCATGCGCAGCCCTCATCAGAATATGGCGGCGCAGTGTTTGGCCCATCTGGCTGAGCAATTGGCGATTGTTGATCTGACTGGGCAAGTTCGACACGACATTACCTATGGCGCATTGGCTGAAATGGCCGATGGTTTGGCACGTGCCTTGATGGCGCGTGTGCAGGGAGGTGACCGGGTTGGTGTGTTACTTAGCCAAAGCCCATGGTGTGCTGCAGCCCATATCGCGATCTGGAAAATCGGCGCAATTTCAGTACCTTTGTTCAAACTGTTCAAGTATGATGCCTTGCAATCTCGTGTTGATGATGCGGGAATTCAGATCGTTCTGACGGATGATGAGGGCGCTGGATTGCTGGGCGATTTGGCCGAATCTTGGATGGCAGATACCGTTGGGATCACGGGTGGTGTGGTTGAGATGACGGCGGTTGAAACGGATACCGCTGGCGTTCTGATCTACACCAGTGGCACCACGGGCAGCCCTAAGGGGGCGTTGCATGGGCATGGTGTGTTGGGCGGACATTTGGCGGGTGTTTCCCTTAGCCATGACCATTTAGGCCAATCAGGTGATTGCCTTTGGACCCCTGCAGATTGGGCGTGGATTGGCGGGCTGTTTGACGTTTTGATGCCGGGCTTGGCCTTGGGCGTTCCTGTGGTTGCGGCCCGGATGGAGAAGTTTGAGGCCGAGGGCTGCGCTGCGATCATTTCTGCGGGCGCTGTGAGCAACGTGTTTTTCCCACCTACGGCGCTGCGCATGTTGCGGGCGTCTGATGCTGCGATTGCTGGATTACGTTCTGTCGCCTCTGGTGGGGAACCTTTGGGCGCTGAGATGTTGGCATGGGGGCGCGAGGCCCTCGGTGTTCAGATCAACGAATTTTATGGACAGACTGAATGTAATATGACGGTGTCCTCTTGCGGTGCTGATTTCCCTGTGAAGGCGGGCTGTATTGGCAAGCCGGTTGCGGGGCATGATGTGCAGGTTGTGGATGTACAGGGGCAGGTGACGTCTGAGGAAGGCGACATCGCTGTGCGCCGTGGGTCGCCGTCAATGATGTTGGAATACTGGAACCGACCTGAAGCGACGGCAGAGAAGTTTATTGGTGATTGGATGCTGACGGGGGACCGTGGCGTTTGGGAGGGCGACTATCTGCGCTTTGTCGGGCGTGAGGATGATGTGATCACCTCTGCCGGATATCGCATTGGGCCTGCAGAGATTGAGGACTGCTTGTTGACCCATCCCGATGTGGTGACTGTTGGGGTTGTGGGCAAGCCCGATGCGCTGCGCACCGAAGTGGTGAAGGCCTATGTCGTGTTGCGCAACGGGGCAGTTGAAGATGCGGATGGGTTGCAGCTTTGGGTTAAGGATCGGTTGGCAAGTTATTCGTATCCAAGAGAAATTGGGTTTTTGTTGGCTTTGCCGATGACAGTAACGGGTAAGGTTATTCGTAGGGAATTGAAGGCGATGGCAAAAAATGAGTTCTGAATCTGGATTGATGGAATTTGACGAACCTAAGGTTCTGAAAGCTGAATATGTATTGGACGACGCAATGAGTGCAATTTGGAAGTGGTCTCATGGACCAATCGGGAAGGGCGTTGAATCGAGAGTTATCTACGCCGCTGCAATTTCTCTGTTGAGAGTTGTAGGCCATATCTTACAGAAGGTCGACAGCAAAGAGCATCCAGAAATTTCAGATGCCGTAAAGCAGAGATTTACAAGGTGGAAAAAAGGCGACGGAAGAGACCGTATCTTTACTTGCTTCATTGAGACGGAAAGAAATTTGCTGCTAAAAGAGTATGCTCCCAATTGGAACCCAAGCAATCAAGTTGAACTAAATTTTGTGCCACATGTGTTTGATGGGGCTCATCAGCCATCCCAAGACTCTAAAAAGCTTCAGGGTAAATTGAGCAAAAATCTTGAAGGAAAAACGATTTCCGCGATCTTAATGCCCTATGGTGTTTTGCAGGCCACTCCTTTGACGAGCTGTTAGTGAAAGCAGCGACTTGGTAGGGTAACTAATTACGCGAGATCAAGAAAGGTTTAGCAACTTAATGAAACTCAAATCCCAAATTCTAACCTCCTCCGAGGCATTCAAATCCAACCTCGTAGCCCACGAAATCGCCTTAGCACAAATCTTGGAAGCCGCTCAAGCGGCTGCGTTTGGTGGGGGGGATCGGTCTCGGGATCGTCATATCTCTCGTGGTAAGATGCTGCCTCGGGAACGGGTGGCGAATTTGCTGGATGCGGGGTCTCCGTTTTTAGAAGTGGGTGCCACGGCGGCCCATGGGTTGTATGATGGCGCGGCTCCTTGTGCGGGTGTGATTGCGGGCATTGGGCAGGTGCAGGGCCATGAGGTCATGGTCATTTGCAATGATGCGACTGTGAAGGGTGGCACGTATTACCCGATGACGGTGAAAAAGCATTTGCGTGCGCAGGAGATTGCGGAGCAGAACCGTTTGCCGTGTATTTATCTGGTTGATAGCGGTGGCGCGAACCTGCCCAATCAGGACGAGGTGTTTCCAGACCGCGACCACTTTGGCCGGATTTTTTACAATCAAGCGCAGATGAGCGCCAAGGGTATTCCGCAGATTGCTGTTGTCATGGGGTCGTGTACCGCTGGGGGCGCTTATGTGCCTGCGATGTCGGATGTGACGATCATTGTGAAAGAGCAGGGTACGATCTTCTTGGCGGGTCCGCCGCTTGTGAAGGCTGCGACGGGCGAGATTGTGTCTGCTGAGAATTTGGGCGGCGGCGAAGTGCATACGCGGCTGTCTGGTGTGGCGGATTATTTGGCAGAGGATGATACGCATGCACTGGCTTTGGCGCGCCGTGCTATTGCATCGTTGAACTGGGATGGCGGTGGGGTGAACCACGCCGTACGGGCTTCAATGGCGGCGTCTTATGATGAACCATTGTATAATCCTGCTGAGTTGCTAGGCATTGTGCCTGCCGATGCGCGCGAGCCTTATGACATTCGTGAGGTGATTATGCGGGTGGTGGATGGTTCGCGCTTTGATGAATTCAAGCCGCGCTTTGGCGAGACTTTGGTGACAGGATTTGCCCAACTCAAGGGATGCCCCATCGGGATTATCGCCAACAATGGTGTGCTTTTCTCGGAAGCCGCCCAAAAGGGTGCGCATTTTGTTGAGTTGTGTTCACAACGTAAGATCCCGCTGGTGTTCTTGCAAAATATCACTGGCTTTATGGTGGGTCGTAAGTACGAGAACGGGGGCATTGCGCGCCACGGGGCCAAGATGGTGACGGCTGTCGCGACGACCTCTGTTCCAAAGATTACAATGGTTGTTGGCGGTTCATTCGGCGCTGGTAACTACGGCATGTCGGGACGGGCCTATTCGCCGCGGTTTATGTGGAGTTGGCCGAATTCACGTATTGGCGTGATGGGCGGTGCCCAAGCGGCTGGCGTTTTGGCGACAGTGAAGCGTGACGGGATTGAGAGTAAAGGGGGTGAATGGTCGGCTGAGGACGAAGCTGCGTTCAAACAGCCCACGATTGATATGTTCGAGGAACAGTCACATCCTTTGTACGCGTCGGCGCGTTTGTGGGATGACGGGGTGATTGATCCGCGCAAAACCCGAGATGTATTGGCGCTAAGCCTGTCGGCGTCGTTGAATGCTGAGATAGAGGAGACACGGTTTGGCGTGTTTCGGATGTGATGGCGTGTTTGAGGGCTCTGCCCTCGGCGCTGTGCGCCTCACTCGGAGTTTGTTTTGTAAGATGAACGGGTGCTGGGCATGGTGACTTTGGCGGCAGCGCGGGCGAAGTATAAGGGGGCGTTTGCCTATTCTGTTGATGACAGCGCGGCGTTGAATGCTGAGATATTGGCCCTGATGCGGTCTGGTGTGAAAACGGGCACTTGTGATGCTTGGGCCATCTATGTGGATGGAACAGAGTAATTGCCAGTTGTGGGTCGTGTGGATTTGGCGCTGGATTGGGAAGGGCGGCCAGCCCTTGCAACGCGTACACTGGCAGTTGAGCGGATCACTTTTGATAAGATGGATGAGGTGCGTGTTGCACAACAAGGCGAGTTTCGTGATTTGGCCCATTGGAGTTTGGGCTATGAAGCGTATTTGACCTGAGTGGGTCGTTTTGCGCCAGATGTCGATGTGATGTTTGAGCGTTTTGAAATTATAGAGGACTTTGGACAATGACAGATTTTCAAATGGGGCCTTTGACCCTGACTGTGAAAAGCTATGCTGACGATGTGTCAGAGGACTTTTACGACGCCAACTGGTTGGTTTTGGATGTGAAGTGTCCCACGGATGAGGGGGGTGTCGCGTTTCAATCACCTTGTCTTATGACCACAGATATTTTTGATTTCATGGACGAGATCAATGATCTGCTCGCGGGGCAGGGTCGTCAGGCCTATTTGGTGAGCCTTGAGCCGCAAGTTGATGTGCGCATTGCCCGTGGGGATGGCCCCGATGTGTTTACATTGGATGTGGAATTGACCCCCAACGCGGAGGATGACGAGGACATCTATGATGCCGCTGCCATCGTTTCACGCGCGGACGTTGAAGAAATGGCAAAACAAGCGGCTGCTTTGGTTGAGGCGTTTCCTGTGCGTGGGATCGAGGGCAGCTGATGTTTGACAAGATCCTGATAGCCAACCGCGGTGAGATTGCCTGTCGCGTCATCGAGACGGCCCGATCTTTGGGGGTGACTTGTGTTGCTGTCCATTCTGATGTGGATGCAGGTGCCAAGCACGTTCAGATGGCGGATATGGCAGTTCATGTTGGCGGTAATGCCCCAGCGGACAGTTATCTGCGCGGTGATGTGATCATTCAAGCGGCGTTGGATACTGGCGCACAGGCGATCCATCCGGGATACGGGTTTCTGTCAGAGAACCCTGATTTTGTGGATCAGGTAGCAGCCGCTGGTTTGGTGTTCATTGGCCCCTCAGCGGATGCAATCCGCGCTATGGGGTTAAAGGATGCCGCGAAAGCTTTGATGATCAAAGCGGGTGTGCCGGTTGTGCCGGGGTATCATGGTGCCGATCAGGATGATGCCCTGTTGGCGGCGGAGGCTGGTAAAATAGGGTACCCCGTTTTGATTAAGGCCGTTGCTGGTGGTGGTGGCAAGGGAATGCGTCTGGTGGAAGAGGCGGGTTCCTTTGATGAGGCGTTGGCGTCTGCCCGCTCTGAGGCTGCAACGGCGTTTGGCAATTCTGATGTTTTGGTTGAGAAGTTTGTGACCAAGCCGCGCCATATTGAGGTGCAGGTGTTTGGCGATGGCACACAGGCGGTTCACTTGTTTGAGCGGGATTGTTCCCTGCAACGCCGCCATCAGAAGGTGATCGAAGAAGCACCAGCCCCCGACATGACCCGAGAGATGCGTGATGCTATGGGGCAAGCAGCCGTTCTTGCGGCAGAGGCGATTGGTTATAAGGGCGCAGGGACAGTTGAATTTATCGTGGATGGCTCTGACGGATTAAAAGCCGATGGGTTCTTTTTCATGGAGATGAACACCCGTCTGCAAGTGGAACACCCCGTGACGGAGGCCATTACAGGTGTAGACCTTGTGGAATGGCAGCTGCGCGTCGCAGCGGGAGAGCCTTTGCCCAAATCTCAAGGCGAGCTGACAATCAGCGGTCATGCCTTTGAAGCGCGCCTATATGCCGAAGATGTCCCCAAGGGGTTTCTACCAGCCACGGGTACATTGGCCCATTTGCGCTTTCCTGAAGGTGTGCGCGCGGACAGTGGTGTGCGCGGGGGCGATACGATTAGCCCGTTCTATGATCCAATGATTGCTAAGGTGATTGTACATGGGCCAACACGCGACGTTGCACTGGCTAAGTTGTCTGCTGCCTTAAAGGGGACGCAGGTGGCGGGAACGGTAACCAACCTTGGCTTTCTGGGTGCATTAGCAGAGCACAAAGGCTTCGCTGCTGGGGATGTGGATACAGGTTTAATTGCCCGTGACATTGATACGTTGACGGCTGTCGCTGTTGTGACGCCATCCCATTGGGCGCGTGCAGGTATGGCGGCTATGGGTCTTGATACGCCCAGTGCGGGGGCAGGGTTTAACCTGTGGGCCGCGCTGCGCCAATCTGTTGCGTTGTCCCATGAGGGGGAAGCGGTAACTCTTTTTGTAGAGGTGAACTGTGCTGATACGCAGACATGGTATGTGGGTGACGCTGTTGTTGTGGCCCAGCGTGTGGGGGGGCAATGGCTGCTAGATCGATTGTCAGCACCCGCAGTTGCGATGACAGAGACCTGTGTCACAGTGTTTGACACATATGGCATTGCCTTTGATGTTGTTGATCCCTTGCAACGTGATGCCAGTGCCATGGGGGACGGTAATATCGTTGATGCCCCAATGCCTGGATTGGTGAAGGCTGTGACCGCCAAAGCAGGACAGTCTGTAACTGCTGGGGATCGCTTGGCTGTGTTAGAAGCTATGAAGATGGAACATGCACTATTGGCTGCCCGTGATGGGGTAATTGCTGAGGTTTTGGTGAGTGAGGGGGATCAGGTAGAAGCTGGTGCCGCGCTTATCCGTTTGGCGGAGGTTAATACATGAATGGCATAACACTGCACCACTGTCCGCAATCACGCTCTATGCGGTCGCTTTGGTTGTTACATGAGTTGGGTGTTGAATTTGAAGTGGTTACCCATCCCTTTGGTAAGAACCTGCGCGATCCTAACTATTTGGCCCGTTCACCTGCGGGTCGTGTCCCTGCATTGGAAATAGAGGGGCGTTCGATCTTTGAGACGGGCGCAATTACCGAAGTCTTGTGTGAAACATATAGCCCGAATGCGCTGGGCAGGCCTGCTAGGCACGTTGAACGTGCGGATTGGCTGATTTGGGTTCACTTTTCAGAAACCATCAGTCAGCATTCCGCCTCTTTGACCCAACAGCATGTGGCCCTTTATGATGACACCATGCGCAGTCCAATTGTGATGAAATTAGAAGCCGCCAGATTGGCAAAATGCTATGATGCCATCGAAGGGCGCTTGGCAGAACTAGGGGCGAATGGACAGTATTTGTTGCCCACTGGTTTTAGCGCCGCTGATGTCTCTGTGGGCCAAGCCGTTTATATGGCGTTACATTTTGCAAAATTAGATGCCCACCCACTTACTTCTGTGTGGTATGAAAGGATATCCCAACGTCCTGCATTTCAAGCCAGCCTACCAAAAGGTGATGAGCGTCTATATCCACAGGAGTTCTTTGCCCCCTGGCAATCATAGGAGTTACCCATGTCTGACCAATCCCTTGGAACCAACTTAGGCCATATTGATATTTTTGAGATGGGGCCGCGTGACGGGCTTCAGAATGAGAAGGTTGAGGTTTCAGTCGGTCAGAAGATCGCTTTGATCGATTGTCTCAGTCGCGCGGGGTACAGTCGTATTGAATGTGCAAGCTTTGTAAGTCCCAAATGGGTGCCACAAATGGCAGGCAGTGCTGATGTCTTGGGGCGGATTAGTCGCGCAGATGGCGTGCGCTATGCGGCTCTTACCCCCAATATGCGCGGGTTTAATGACGCTAAGGCAGCGAAGGCCGATGAAGTTGCTGTGTTTGGATCTGCTTCAGAAGGGTTTTCAAAAGCGAACATTAACGCAAGCATTGATGAGTCCCTTGATCGGTTTGCGACTGTGATTGAGGCTGCGCGTACTATTGATATGCCGGTGCGTGGGTATGTGTCTTGTGTCGTTGGCTGCCCGTATGACGGAGAGGTAGACCCAAGTGCGGTTGCCCGTGTGGCTGAGCGTCTGTTCAGCATGGGGTGCTATGAGATTTCGTTAGGGGATACGATTGGTGTTGGGACCCCAGACACCATCGTGAAAATGTTGATGGCAGTGCGTGAGGTTGTCCCAGTTGCGCGTTTGGCGGGGCATTATCACGACACCAATGGGCGGGCGATGGCTAACATCGATGCATCCCTTGCGCTGGGCGTTCGTGTGTTTGACGCTTCAGTGGCTGGATTGGGTGGCTGCCCTTATGCGCCCGGTGCTGCGGGGAATGTTGCAACTGAAGATGTGGCCGCGCATTTGCAGCGATTGGGCTATGAGACGGGCCTTGATCTGACTGTTGTTGAACAGGCCGCTGAAATGGCCCGTGCTATGCGAGACATATAAATACCTATCTGGAGTGAATTCTTGTTTGAGACACTGAAAATTGATGTGGACGCGCGTGGCGCCGCTACATTGACGTTGAACCGCGAAGCTAAGCACAACGCATTGTCGGCTATAATGTTAGCTGAGCTAACACAAGCCGCGGCTGATTTAGGGGATGATGACAACGTGCGTGTTGTGGTTCTGACGGGGACGGGTAAATCATTCTGTGCGGGTGGTGATCTGGAATGGATGCACGAGCAGATGCAAGCGGACCCTGAAACCCGTGCCAAGGAGGCGTCAAAGCTGGCCTTTATGCTGCAAGCGTTGAACACGATGCCCAAGCCAATGATTGGTGCGTTGCAGGGTAATGCCTTTGGGGGTGGAGTTGGTATGGCCGCGGTCTGTGATGTTGCCATTGGAATCGATAGTTTGAAAATGGGGCTTACTGAAACGCGTCTTGGCATTATTCCCGCTACGATAGGCCCTTACGTGGTCTCACGGATGGGAGAGGGCAGGGCGCGGCGTGTTTTCATGTCATCGCGCATATTTGATTCAGCTGAGGCTGTGGAGCTAGGCTTGCTCGCACGGGCCGTACCCGCAGCGCAGTTTGCTGAGGCGATTGAAGCCGAAGTTGTGCCCTACTTGTCCTGTGCCCCTGGAGCGGTTGCGGCTGCCAAAGCACTGGCGCGCAGATTGGGCCCTCGGATTGATGAGGGAACCATCGAAATCACCATAGAAGCTCTGAAAACCCGTTGGGAAACTGACGAAGCGGCAGAAGGCATTGGCGCTTTTTTTGACAAACGCAAAGCGTCTTGGATGTGATTTTCGAACCGGTTGGCAGATTGTCGTGTGATGACATTTAGCAAGTGAATCACCGCCGCAATCGGATGATCGTTTATTGCCCAATGCGCGTCATAAGTGCGCACACAGATTAACCGAATGGGAACTGCTGCAGTGTTAGCGCTGCAAACAGAGGTATTTCGGCGCCAAAATTGCTGTTGTGTTGGTTGACCCCACCACATGTGGGGAGTACACCCCCGACCGTTAACCTTGCGACTTGATGCGCAGGCAAAAGTGTTGCGTAAGACAAAGGAGCCACCGTGGAAGAAATGCTTAGGGAGTACCTCCCGATCCTCGTATTTCTCGCCGTCGCCATTGGGCTCGGCCTTATTCTTATCATTGCAGCAGTTGTGATTGCTGTCAGCAATCCAGATCCTGAGAAGGTTTCTGCATACGAATGCGGGTTCAACGCATTTGATGATGCACGGATGAAATTTGATGTTCGATTCTATTTAGTCTCGATCTTGTTCATTATTTTCGATCTCGAAATTGCTTTTCTGTTCCCTTGGGCGGTCGCCTTTAAGGATATCAGCATGGCAGGTTTCTGGTCGATGATGGTGTTCTTGGCTGTGTTGACGGCTGGTTTCGCTTACGAGTGGAAGAAAGGAGCCTTGGAATGGCAGTAACTGACGCAGGTTCCTTTGGCGCGGGTCCAGCCTACGCTGGCGGCGACAGAGAACACGGTACGCAAGCTTTGAATGCTGAGTTGCAAGACAAAGGATTCTTGCTGACCTCAACAGAAGATTTGATCAACTGGGCTCGTACGGGTTCTTTGCACTGGATGACCTTTGGGTTGGCATGTTGCGCGGTTGAGATGATGCATACTGCGATGCCGCGTTACGACCTTGAGCGTTTTGGCACTGCACCACGTGCTTCCCCGCGTCAGTCTGATTTGATGATCGTTGCGGGCACATTGACCAACAAAATGGCACCAGCTTTGCGTAAGGTTTATGACCAAATGCCAGAGCCGCGTTACGTGATCTCAATGGGTTCATGTGCAAATGGTGGCGGCTACTATCACTACAGCTACTCAGTTGTTCGTGGGTGTGACCGCATCGTTCCTGTTGATGTATACGTGCCTGGCTGCCCTCCAACGGCGGAAGCCCTTCTTTATGGTATCCTTCAGCTACAACGCAAAATCCGCCGCACTGGCACAATTGTTCGGTAAGGACCCAATATGTCTGATAGTTTGAAAGAACTTGGCGGTTACATCGAGGCAAAGCGCCCTGATTGTGTTTTGGCTTGGGATGTTACTCGAGGTGAATTGAACGTCGACGTGGCCCCTGCGAACATTGAAGGGCTTGTTGAGTTCCTGAAGTCTGACCAGACCTGTAAATTCTCAACTCTCGTGGATATCACGGCTGTTGACTACACAGGTCGTGCCAAACGTTTTGATGTCGTTTATCACTTCCTCAGCATGTATCAGAACCACCGCATCCGTTTGCGGGTTTCGGTACGTGAAGAACAAATGGTATCATCCATCTGCGAAATTCACCCGTCAGCCAACTGGTTTGAACGCGAAGTGTTCGACATGTTTGGCATTTTGTTCACGGGTCACCCTGATTTACGCCGTATCCTGACCGACTACGGGTTCCGTGGATACCCGCTGCGCAAGGATTTCCCGACAACGGGCTATACTGAGGTTCGTTACGACGAAGTTGAAAAACGCGTTATTTATGAACCCGTCAGCTTAGTCCAAGAATATCGTCAGTTCGATTTCATGAGTCCATGGGAGGGTGCAGAATACATCCTACCGGGTGACGAAAAAGACGGCGCTGAGAAGGGGACTAAGTAATGGGTAGTATTTGGTGGCTGAGCATTAAGTTGCAAGAGTTGGAGAAGCGTTAAAATGATGGATGGCTCAAAAGGCTTCGATGATGCGCTGACCGGCGAACAGAAGATCCGTAACTTTAATATCAACTTTGGCCCGCAGCACCCTGCGGCTCACGGCGTTTTGCGTCTTGTGCTAGAGTTGGATGGCGAAATCGTAGAACGCTGCGATCCACACATTGGCTTGCTACACCGTGGCACAGAAAAGCTAATGGAAAGCCGCACTTATCTTCAAAACCTTCCATACTTTGACCGCCTCGACTATGTAGCTCCAATGAACCAAGAACACGCTTGGTGCTTGGCGATCGAAAAGTTGACAGGCGTTGAAGTTCCGCGTCGCGCGTCCTTAATCCGTGTGTTGTATTGCGAAATCGGCCGGGTGCTGAATCACATCCTGAATATTACAACCCAAGCGATGGACGTCGGTGCGATGACCCCATTGGCTTGGGGTTTTGAAGAGCGCGAAAAGTTAATGTGCTTTTACGAGCGCGCATCTGGCGCACGTTTGCATGCTGCGTACTTCCGTCCGGGCGGTGTGCACCAAGACCTGCCAGACGCATTGATTGATGACATCGAGCAGTGGGCACATGAGTTCCCCGCTATTATTGATGATATCGGTGGTCTGTTAACTGAAAACCGTATCTTCAAACAGCGCAACGTCGATATCGGTATCGTCACGGAACAAGACATCCTTGATTATGGTTTCTCTGGTGTCATGGTTCGTGGCTCTGGCATGGCGTGGGATTTGCGTCGCGCGCAGCCTTATGAGTGCTACGACGAATTCGAATTTGAAATTCCTATTGGTAAAAACGGCGATTGCTATGATCGTTACCTGTGCCGCATGGAAGAAATGCGCCAGTCTGTTTCGATCATCAAACAAGCCGTTGGCAAGTTGCGTGAAGCGACAGGTGATGTTTTGGCCCGTGGTAAGCTAACACCGCCATCACGTTCAGTCATGAAGACGTCAATGGAAAGCTTGATCCACCACTTCAAGTTATACACCGAAGGTTTCCACGTTCCTGCGGGTGAAGTGTATTGCCCAGTTGAAGCGCCTAAAGGCGAATTTGGTGTGTATTTGGTTGCTGACGGCTCTAACAAACCTTACCGCAGCAAAATCCGTGCGCCGGGTTTCTTGCACCTTCAAGCGATGGATCACATGAGCAAAGGCCACCAGTTGGCTGACGTTGCTGCGATCATCGGAACCATGGATGTTGTGTTTGGGGAGATCGATCGCTGATGATGCGCATCGCCTCCCTTCCATATTTCTTAAATACTCCCGTTTGTGGCACTTTTAGCCACGGCGCGAAACGAAAGTCGCTTTAATGCTCCGCCGCTTGCACAAAGACCAACCAGACAGCTTTGCTTTCACCCCAGCCAACCTTGCGTGGGCGGAAGCACAAATTACCAAGTATCCAGAGGGCCGTCAGGCTTCTGCGATCATTCCTTTGCTATGGCGCGCACAGGAACAGTACGGTTGGTTGACCCGTCCAGCGATCGAATATGTGTCTGACATGTTGGGCATGGCCTATATTCGTGGCCTTGAAGTGGCATCTTTCTACTTCATGTTCCAATTGCAGCCAGTGGGTTCTGTCGCGCACATTCAGATTTGCGGCACGACGTCCTGCATGATCTGTGGTGCTGAAGACCTAATGGAAGTGTGCAAAGAGAAAATCGCGGCAAAACCGCATGAGTTGTCTGCGGATGGTAAGTTTTCATGGGAAGAAGTCGAGTGCTTGGGCTCATGCTCAAACGCGCCAATGGCCCAAATCGGCAAAGATTATTACGAAGATCTGACCCAAGTACGCATGGGCGAGATTATTGACCAATTGGCCGCTGGTTACGTGCCGTTGCCTGGTCCACAAAATGGTCGCTATGCTGCTGAGCCTTTGAGCGGTTTGACCAGCCTGACCGAGTACGACAGTGGCAAGACACAGCATAATGCGTCTGTTCAACTGGCATCCGACATTGGCGACACTGTTAAGCGCATCGATGGAACAGAGGTTCCGTTGACCGCGCCATGGCAAGGTAATAACGATCCCGCTGCAAAAGCTGCGACAAAACCAGCAACTGCTAAAAAGGCGGCGCCGAAAACTGCAAAAGCTGAAACCGCACCAAAAACAGCTGCTGCAACTGCTGTTGCAGAGGGTCCGGGCAAAAAGCCAAAAGTTATGAAGACTAATTAAAAACAACAAAAATATTAAAAATAACTTCTGAATGGGAGAGGGACACGACATGGAAAATTTTACCAAGAATAAGACCTGCACAACGTGGTGCTGGATCATTTCTGCGGTTGCTGGAGCCGTTGTTGCTTTGGTACTTTGGAACGGTGCTTGGAACTTTATCCCCAGCGCATTTATCGGTCTTCTTATCTTCATCATTGGTGGCGCGTTGTTGTCTTGGTTGCTGTGCAAGCCACAAGCTCAATCAACCGCATCTACAGTGGCTGCGTCCAACACAACGGCTTCTAGCATGACGGCGGGCGGCGCAGTTGCTGCTGCAGCAACCGGCGCAGCGGTTGCATCGTCTGCTTCAAGCGCATCGGCATCTGCCAAATCAACAGCTTCAAATGCAAAAACAGCCACAGCTAAGAAAACTCCTGCTAAGAGGGCTGCGGCTAAAACGACTAAGGCATCTGCAAAAACAACTAAAACGGCTGCTACGGCAAAAGCTGCTGGTGTGGACGCCAAAACTTCAACTACTCCGGCTGCAAAGGCCGCTCCTGCTAAGAAAACAGCAGCAAAAGTGACAACTGCGAAAGCCGTAACCGCAAAAATAACAGCGGCGAAGGCAACAGGAACTAAGGTTACTGTGGAAAAAGAAACCACAGCGAAGGTCGTTACCGCTAAGACAACGAAGGCAAAAGTGGCGACGACAAAGGTCGCAACTGCGAAGACAGCGACCGCAAAGTCAACAACAGCTAAACCAAAGGCCGCAGCTGCGCCTAAAGCTGCAGCAAGCGCTAAACCAGCTACATTGACAGCGGCACGCGCCGGCGGTGCCGACGATCTGAAGCAACTTAAAGGTGTTGGTCCAGCTTTGGAAAAAACACTGAACGAGTTGGGTTTCTACCACTTCGATCAAGTTGCGACATGGAAAAAGAAGGACGTCGCATGGGTCGACAGTAACCTTCGTTTCAAAGGTCGTATCGAGCGTGATGGTTGGATCGCACAAGCTAAAATTCTTGCTAAAGGTGGAACAACTGAGTTCGCCAGCAAGGTTAAGAAAGGTGGCGTTCACTAAACGCCAATTGAACTGATGCAGAGCCAAGATAAATCATCCAAGATTGGACAACGCGTATCGTTGTTTATCGCAGGACTTGGGATATCTTGGCTCTGCATAAATTTGGCAGGCATATACTTTGGGTGGTCCAACCGGACCCGCGCATTGCTTGACCTTGTCGTGTTGGCCGGATTTGGCGCAGCACTTTGGAATGTGATAAAACTCTGGCGTGCGCGCCAGTCAGATAGAGGCTAAGGGCGTATGCTTAAGGACCAAGACCGGATCTTTACCAACCTGTACGGGATGCATGACCGTACACTGGCAGGCGCTCAAAAGCGCGGCCATTGGGATGGAACTGCCAAGATCATCAAAAAGGGTCGCGACTGGATTGTTGATGAGATGAAAAAGTCCGGCTTACGTGGTCGTGGCGGTGCGGGTTTCCCGACCGGCCTAAAATGGTCCTTTATGCCCAAGGAAAGCGATGGTCGTCCATCTTACTTGGTGGTCAACGCAGATGAGTCTGAGCCGGGCACATGTAAAGACCGTGAGATCATGCGCCATGATCCGCACACATTGATTGAAGGTTGCTTGATCGCCTCTTTCGCGATGAATGCAAATGCTTGCTACATCTACATTCGCGGCGAATACATTCGCGAGAAAGAAGCGCTTCAGGCAGCCATCGATGAGGCATACGACGCCGGTCTGGTTGGCAAGAACGCATGTAAGTCCAGTTGGGACTTTGATATTTACCTTCACCATGGTGCAGGTGCCTATATTTGCGGTGAAGAGACTGCTTTGCTGGAAAGCCTTGAGGGCAAAAAAGGCATGCCACGTATGAAGCCGCCGTTCCCAGCAGGTGCTGGCTTGTATGGTTGCCCGACAACGGTGAACAACGTTGAATCCATTGCCGTGGTTCCAACGATTTTGCGTCGTGGCCCTGAATGGTTCTCAAGCTTTGGTCGTCCGAACAATGCAGGTACTAAATTGTTCGCGATTTCTGGTCACGTGAACAACCCATGTGTGGTTGAAGAAGCGATGTCTATTCCGTTTGAAGAATTGATTGAAAAGCATTGCGGTGGCATTCGTGGCGGCTGGGATAACCTAAAAGCGGTCATTCCAGGCGGGTCTTCGGTTCCGATGATCCCTGGAAAAGATATGCGTGATGCAATCATGGACTTTGATTATTTGCGTGAGCAGCGGTCTGGTTTGGGTACGGCTGCGGTTATCGTCATGGATAACTCCACCGATGTGATCAAAGCAATCTGGCGTTTGTCCAAGTTCTATAAGCACGAAAGCTGTGGCCAATGCACACCTTGCCGTGAAGGTACAGGTTGGATGATGCGCGTTATGGATCGTTTGGTGACGGGTGAGGCTGAGCCAGAAGAAATCGATATGTTGCTAGACGTGACCAAACAAGTTGAGGGTCACACGATTTGTGCTCTTGGGGATGCGGCTGCTTGGCCGATCCAAGGTTTGATCTGTCACTTCCGTGATGAAATCGAAGATCGTATCAAACACAAGCGGACTGGTCGTGTAAGTGCGGTTGCTGCTGAATAACTGACCAACGGCTTAGGCCAAAGGATCGTTCTCTATGGAAACTTTTGACGCATACAGCCATGCGCTCGCTTCATTGGCCGGCTTTGCCTTATTGATTTCGATCTTGGGTATTGTCAGCGGTCGTGGTCGGACCGCGGACAACCGTTGTGAATGTGGTCAGCCCAAACGGAATTACGACAACGCGGTTTATCGCAGCAATCGTGCGTTCATGAATGCAATCGAAAGCGCGGGTCCTTTTATTGCTGCGTTGATGGCTGCAATGCTGACTGGTGGTTCGCCGCTTTGGGTCAATATCTTTGCAACAGTATTCCTAGTTGCGCGGATTGCGACAGCAATCGTTCATATTCGGACAACCAATCAAGGGCTGCGCAGCGCGACGTGGGCTATTGGCCTACTTTGTATTCTATCATTGGCTGCCGTTGGTATTGTGGGGGAGTTCTAATGCGTTTGTTTGTTTTGATCTGTGCTGTTTCATTGGTGGCGTGTACGCCTAGCGAACAGGTTCCTGCGTTTGATGGTATGAAGTTCCGCACAAAGCTGTCGAAAGTAGATAAGCAGCGTGATCAATTTATGGTAACTGTTTATAAGACTTCACAATCTTTGGCAGGCGCACGTGAAGCTGGGCGCTATGAAGCGACAAAATATTGTATTAACCAATATGGAACATCTGACATTGCCTGGATGTCTGGTCCAGATGTTGAAGATAGCGGTTTAACCATCACTAACGACGAACTTCAGTTGCGTGGGGCATGTAAATTTTGATCTCACTGGCGACATATTGCGCGTTGGTGGTCACTTTGATGGCTTGTTATTGCATAACAAGACTATGGGTAGCCATTTCTCTAACAGTTCCCGTGCATGTGGTACGGGGCGGTTCTGAGAAAGGAACAACTCATGTTTAAGTTTGTGCTTCCCGCAGTTGTCGTTGCTATGATTGCGACCACTTCTGTAGCAAAACCAGCGTTGCGTGACGTCCCGGCCATTGATGATGCGCTGTTGGCGTTCGGTTTGGCCGATGAAATCAGAAAACAATGCCCAAAAGTCTCTGCAAGGTTCATCAAGGCGTTGCGCTTTGTTAGTGGGTTGCGCGATAAGGCACGCGACATGGGTTACACCGACGCCGAAATCGACGCCTACCGTAAATCTCCTAAGGAGAAGGCACGCATTCGCGCTAAAGGTGAAGCCTATCTGGCCGCTAATAACGTAACGGTTGGAAATATCGAAAGCTATTGTGCGCTTGGGCGTGCAGAAATTCAAAAATCGAGCCAAATTGGCGCGTTACTCAGGGTGAATTGATTCATGAGCGACCTTCGCAAAATCAACATCGACGGCAAAGACATCGAAGTGGATGGGGCAATGACCCTGATCCAAGCCTGTGAAGAAGCGGGCGTGGAAGTTCCACGTTTTTGTTATCACGAGCGTCTGACAATTGCCGGCAATTGCCGCATGTGTCTGGTTGAGGTCGTTGGTGGCCCACCAAAGCCAGCAGCGTCTTGCGCGATGCAGGTGCGCGACCTGCGCCCTGGTCCAGAAGGCCAGCCACCTGTTGTGAAAACTAATTCACCTATGGTCAAAAAGGCCCGTGAAGGTGTTATGGAATTCCTGTTGATCAATCACCCACTTGATTGCCCAATTTGCGACCAAGGTGGTGAATGCGACTTGCAAGACCAAGCCATGGCATATGGTGTTGATTTTTCACGTTACCGCGAAGCTAAACGCGCAACTGACGATTTGGACCTAGGTCCATTGGTCGAAACACATATGACACGCTGCATCTCTTGCACGCGTTGTGTGCGCTTCACCTCAGAAGTTGCTGGCATCACACAGATGGGCCAAACCGGTCGCGGCGAAGATGCTGAGATTACATCTTACCTTGGTGAGACGTTAGATTCGAACCTACAGGGCAACATCATCGATTTGTGCCCAGTTGGTGCTTTGGTTTCCAAACCATACGCATTTACAGCGCGCCCTTGGGAATTGACCAAAACAGAATCAATTGACGTGATGGACGCGCTTGGATCCAACATTCGTGTTGATACTAAAGGC
>JAOEQC010000027.1 GCA_028388995.1 Ascidiaceihabitans sp.
ACGCATCAATTTCAAGCTGAACCGTGCCGCTGCTATCGCTGAGTGGCGTCAACTACTGAGCGTATAGATTTCAATTGCCCCATCAATCTGATGTTTGCAATCATTAGTCTGACAGCACCCCTTTACCAATTCCATCGGTAAACAATATGGAAGGTTGCCCATGATTTCCGAACACGCTTGTGCAGATTGCCCTGTGAATCAAAAATCAATAACAACATAACTTGACCCTTAGGAAAATATATTTACTTTAGAGAAAGTGCGTGGTGACCAAAAGCACCCCATTTAGATATGATTTGTGATACCTAGTTAGCCAATCATAGATGTAAATTTCTGTTGAGGGTAAAATGACATGCGACAGGGCAGGCAAGATCAGAAAACGATCGTATCGCTCTTCGTGGGTTCGCGACAGGAAACGCAGTCTACTAGGTTTGAAATCTTCGTATCGAAAGATTTTTGTGAGCTTGAGGTCGCCGCAGTAACCCACACGCTTGCCTTGGCTAACCAAATCTTAGGCCAGAATGCCTTTGAATATCGTTATGTGTCCGACAAACCAGGTGTGGTTTCAGGTTCGAATAACATGTTGTTGCGCGCAGAGCCTGCTATCGTTGATTACGGGTTTGCAGATATTATGATTGTCGTGGGCGGGGGTGAAGGGCACTTTGAGCCATGGATAAAGCGTTTGCGATCTATGCAAAGGCGATTGCTTCCGGTCGTTTTGCTGTCTGATGCGGCAACCGCGTACATTCAGGAAACCAAAAACCCTGCTGGCAAGGTTACAACCCATTGGCATGACGCATTGATGTTGACTGAAACCGGGTACCACCCGAAGTTGACAAACAATTTGGCTGAAAGTTCAGATGGCATTGTCACGGCGGGTGGGCGGTCTTCTACCCAGGAATTGATAATCGGGTTAATCTCGCCATTCTTTGACGCGCCGCAACTGGCAGAGATGGGAAACCGAACGCTGCTGCAAAATATCCGACCAACAAATACCGAGCAACCACGCGGCATCGGTCACAACGCCAGTTTTTTCGATGGGCGTATCACTGCTGCAATTCAGCTGATGGAAAGCAACATCAGCGAACCGTTGTCTATGGCTGAGCTCACGCAGCAGCTCGGTGTTTCAACACGACAACTAGAACGTCAGTTTCGAGAGGTTTTCAACGACACACCTGCGAAGTTCTACAAACGAATCCGTTCAAAACAAGCGCGGGTTATGATTCAGGAAACATTGCTTCCAATCATCGACGTAGCAGTGGCAACTGGTTTCGGTTCCTGCTCGACGTTAGCAAAAGCAGTGAAGGACGAGTACGGTCAAACTCCTGCCAAAATGCGTGAGCGACGTACAGTCGATCTGGTCAATTTTTAATGCCGTCGAGAATCACTTGCGCGATGTATATTTATGGATATTCTTTTTAATAAATAAATATTCCGCTCAGGCAATATTCTGAGTGAAACACGTTCGAAGGATATTGCATGCTCGCCGACCCTTATCCGAAGGTCCAGCCTGGTCCACCGCGTCCAAGCCAGGCTTATAGGCCTTTGCAGTTTTCGATGCCACAAGGCACGGAGCGCTATGTTGTTGAAGGCAATGGCGCTGTCCTTATTCCTGTTGAAGCCAACGATCAAATCACTGTCATCAACACTGAAGGGGGGCAGCGCTGTGAAATCGTAGCAACAGGTGTTGGCGGTTTGATCGACGCGTCCGTGATCGGAACGACGGCCAATGGCACTGCTGATGGTTTGCGGGAACTTTTGACTAGTTCTGAATACTCATTGCGCGGAATGCGCATGGGACTAGAAGCGCGTGGGATTAATTTGGGTGGGGCGCAGGCTGTCCATATCTTTGATACTTTAAGTGGCGCCAAGGCAGAAGAGACGTTCCGCGTTCAACGTGACGGTTCCGTGATTATCGCAGCACCGGGTGGACCGATGGATGCTGAAGCCCAAGACACCACAACGCCGATTACAGTGATTGTCAAACGTGCTGTTATCAAAAGCCACACCAAATTCGAAGTACCTGATCCACTTGCTGACCCAGTTTCTGACATTCGGGTGCATTCACAAACCGCGGAGGCATTTTTTGTCAAAGCAGGTGACTACATCCAGATCACAGATGTAGATGGTCGCCAATGTTCGGATTTTGAATGCTTCAGCGCCAGAAAGCTAGACAAAGGGATCGAGCATGCTTTGGACGTTACCACCACGCGCACGCTGATGGGCCATGCTTATCCAATGCCAGGGTTGCACGCGAAATACTACGATCAAGAAATGTTACCTCTTGTCGAGGTGGTTCAAGACACCTGTGGGCGTCACGATGCCTTCGCATTGGCGTGTTCAGCGAAATATTACGATGATATCGGTTATCCAGGGCACATAAATTGCTCTGATAATTTCAACGGCGCACTGGCCAACTTTAGCGTTGCACCACGCAAAGGTTGGATGGCGATCAATTTCTTCTTCAACACGTTCTTGGATGATCACGGTGTGATGTATTCTGATGAGCCTTGGTCACGTCCGGGTGATTTTGTGCTGCTGCGTGCCCTAACAGACATCGTCTGTGTTAGTTCAGCCTGTCCTGACGATACCACCGCAGCCAACGGCTGGAACCCGACAGATATTCATGTACGCACCTACAGCGGCAAAGAGACATTTCAACGGTCGGTAGCGTACCGCCCCACACCAGATGCGGACCCCATTATGACCAAACAAACCGGATTCCACGAGAAATTTGCGGAACACACCCGCAACTTCATCGAATTTAACGGCTACTGGCTGGCGAATTGCTTTGCCGAAGCAGGACCAATCGAAGAATACCATGCTTGTCGTGAAAAAGTGGTGATTTTGGACCTCTCGCCATTGCGCAAGTTTGAGATCACGGGACCAGATGCAGAGGCGTTGTGCCAATACATATTCACTCGTAATATGAAGACCCTCGCGATTGGTGGCGTTGTCTATACAGCCATGTGTTACGAGCACGGTGGCATGATCGATGATGGTACTGTGTTCCGTCTGGGCAAAGATAATTTCCGCTGGATCGGTGGTAATGATTACGGCGGCGACTGGATGCGGGAGCAGGCTGAAAAGCTGGGGCTTAACGTTTTGGTCCGTGCCTCAACTGATCAAATGCACAATGTTGCTGTTCAAGGGCCTGAGAGCCGCGATTTACTGCGCAAGATCGTTTGGACCGCACCGCACAATCCTGAATTTGACCAACTGGCTTGGTTCCGTTTTACACCTGCACGCCTAAACAATGAGTCCGGTACGCCGTTTGTTGTATCACGGACTGGTTATACGGGCGAGCTGGGCTATGAAGTTATGTGCCACCCCAAAGATTGCGCCGAGATTTTCGATGCAATCTGGGAAGCAGGCCAGGAGCACGGTATTAGGCCAATGGGCCTTGAGGCACTTGATATGGTGCGTATCGAGTCTGGGCTTATCTTTGCGGGCTATGACTTTACCGATCAAACCGACCCATTCGAGGCGGGCATTGGATTCACTGTACCGCTTAAATCCAAAACGGATGATTTCATCGGTCGTGATGCGCTGATCCGTCGCAAAGAGAATCCTATGCGCAAGTTGGTTGGCCTTGATATCGATAGCAATATCGACGTGGCTCACGGTGATTGCATTCACATTGGACGCGCGCAGATTGGTGAAGTGACATCGTCCATGCGTTCGCCTTTGCTAGGGAAAAACATCGCCTTGGCACGCTTAGATGTGGCCCATGCTGACATCGGAACGAAGGTTGAGATCGGTAAGTTAGATGGGCATCAGATGCGCATTCCAGCTGAGGTGGTACCGTTTGCGCATTATGATCCGACTAAATCGCGCCCAAGGTCGTAATCTATTCTTCATTTTGACTGGTCTCGTCTTGGTCAATGACTTCGACTTTGTCTGGAATATCATCGCCCAATATTCGATTAAGGTCGACATTGATCTGTCGCGGCGCTGTGGTTTTGCTGACGGGCGCGGCAGGGCGTGCGATGCGGACGAGGCTACTGGCACCGTGTGCCGTTAAGGCATGGTTTTGAATCAATTTGGTGTAGACACTATGTGTCTCCGTGGTCGAAAAGCCCATGCCACGTGTGATTCCACCTAGTTTTTGCACGCTGCCTGCTTGAGCGTATAGGCTACCCCAGAGCATTTGCGAAGTCGTTAGATCTGCCGCTCTGGTCGTTGTGGCGCTTGCCGCAAATGCGGGCATCGCGGGGGCCAAACCTGCAGCACTGAGCACTTGCAAAAAACGACGACGATTGAGCATTCTGTCATCAAAATGCCTTTCCTTAACACATGGATAACATTTTGACCCTTGAGGTAGAAATAGACATTCGCGGGAGGTTTTTTAACCAAAAGCCTCGTAATTTGCTGCTTTAAAGATTAAATTTTCTAATTTTGAGAGTTCCAATACTGCGGATTGTGCACACTCTCGGCCGTATTCCTTGCTGCCTTTAAGCTTAAAGGCAGCAAGGCGTTACTTAGTTTTCGAGGTAGACGTCTAAGCTATCGTCTAACGCATCTTTCCACGGCGTGTGGTGTTTTGGCGCCATTGTGCCTGTGATTACTGACTTATAGCCATTGTCGCGGAAGGTCATGATGTTGCTCTTTTTGTGCCCCTTCCACGCTTTGAACGCCTGACAGGCCCCTTCGAGATCAAAGGATGGGTAGTCTGTTTCAGCAATCAATTCCTTAACGTAATCGCCCTGATACCAAATCGCATCATAATCATCGCTACCAGCCGCTTCTCGTGTTTGGCGATCGTCGATATCGGCCTGCATCGCGGGTGTGTTAGGGATTTCAATTCGATCCATTATAACATCACGCGCCCACCAGGCTTGGGCATCAAACATGTTGAACGTGAACCATTGATCTTGCATCCCAATATAAAAAACATTCGGATTTTTGATGTATGCGACGCCTTTGTACAAATCGTCAGAGGCGAGCACATTTGGCGTGCGCAAGCGGATTGTGTTGTCCATAAACGGGAAGTGGTGTTTGTAACCTGTGCATAAGATCACGGCGTCGACATCTTTGGTTGTGCCGTCTTTAAACTGGGCCGTCTTGCCTTCCATTCTCTGTAGCAGCGGCACTTCTTGCCAGTTGTCGGGCCATGCATAACCCATTGGTGCTGTTCGGTGGCTGACTGTAATAGATTTTGCGCCGTATTTCCAAAGTTGGCTGCCGATGTCCTCGGCTGAATAGCTAGTACCAATGATCAAGATGTCCTTGCCTGTGAACTCCATTGCGTCTCGGAAGTCGTGGGCATGCAGGACACGGCCTTGATACGTTTCAAAGCCATCGAAATGCGGGACATTCGGGGTTGAGAAGTGGCCAGAGCAAACGACCACATGGTCGAATTCCTCTGAGTAATCGCGGTCATTAGGGAGGTCGGTTACGTTGACAGTAAATTTGCCGTCATTTTCGCTGACGTTCCTTACTGCAGTTTCAAACCTGATCCAGTCGCGAATACCCGCCTTTTCAACGCGACCTTGGATATAGTCGAACAAGACAGCCCGTGGCGGATAAGAGGCGATTTGTTTGCCGAAATGTTCTTCGAAAGAGTAGTCAGCGAACTCAAGCCCTTCTTTTGGTCCATTCGACCAAAGGTAGCGATACATTGAACCATGAACTGGCTCTCCGTACTTATCGAGGCCGGTACGCCAGGAGTAGTTCCATAATCCACCCCAGTTTGCTTGCTTTTCAAAACAAACAATTTCTGGGATCTCTGCGCCTTTTGCTTCAGCGGATTGAAAGGCTCGCATTTGTGCAAGTCCAGAGGGGCCTGCGCCGATGATGGCTACGCGTTTGGTCATAAGTTACTTCTTATTTCGAACCGCTGTGGGGGCTGAAAAATGTGGAGCCTCCGGCGGGAGTTTCTTTTGTAAGATGAAGTTGGCGTAGAGCGGACCGAAGCCCGCCCTATGGTTTTAAATGTCCAAGGTGTTGGCTTTTTCCCATGCGGAAAAATGTCCGCAAAAGTCGTTCCATTCTTGCATTTTCATTTTGAGGTAAGCGGCGGAAAATTCTTCGCCCATGGCGGCTTTTAGCCCAACGTCTTTGTCGTATTCGCGCATCGCATCCAGCATATTCAATGGTAGTTTTGGTGCGTCAGTGATAGTGTGGCCTTCGGCGTACATGTCGATGTCGTGGCGCTTTCCAGGGTCTGCCTTGGAACGGACACCTGATAAACCAGCTGCGATGATAATCGCTTGAAGCAAGTATGGGTTTACGGCACCATCAGGCAGGCGAAGTTCGAAACGACCAGGACCAGGGACGCGGACCATGTGTGTCCGGTTGTTACCTGTCCAAGTGACAGTGTTTGGTGCCCATGTTGCGCCAGAAGTGGTGCGTGGTGCGTTAATACGTTTGTAGCTGTTCACCGTTGGGTTTGTGATCGCAGCCAAGGCGGACGCGTGTTTCATAATGCCGCCAAGGAAGTGTTTGCCACGTTCTGATAAGCCAAGTTCACCCGTTTGGCCTGTACCTTCCCCTGCGAAGACGTTTGTTTTGGCTGCAGAACCAGGTGCATCCCAAACAGAGATGTGCGCATGGCAGCCGTTGCCTGTAAGGCCTTCAATTGGTTTAGGCATGAATGTGGCGCGATATCCGTATTTTTCGGCGACGCATTTGGTCATGAACTTGAAGAAGCTGTGTTTGTCAGCTGTTTTCAGGGCGTCATCGAAGTCCCAGTTCATTTCCCATTGGCCGTTCGCGTCTTCGTGGTCGTTTTGATATGCGCCCCAGCCCAGTTCGAGCATGTAATCTGAGATTTCACGGATCACATCTAAGCGGCGCATGAACGCCTGCTGGTCGTAACAAGGTTTAGCCGCTGTATCAAATTCGTCTGAGATTTGATCGCCTGCCGGTGTGAGCAAGAAGAACTCGGCTTCGATCCCTGTCTTGACGTGCATGCCCTCTTCGGCAGCTTCAGCTATCAGTTTGCGTAATACATTACGCGGTGCTTGGGCGACGTCTTGGCCTTCCATGACGCAGTTGCCTGGGACCCATGCGATTTCCTTGTTCCAAGGTAGTATGATCACCGCCTCCGGATCGGGAACCGCCAACATGTCGGGGTGGGCCGGGGTCAGGTCTAACCATGTGGCAAAACCGGCGAAGCCAGCGCCATCTTCCTGCATGCCTGCGATAGCGCGCGCAGGAACCAATTTTGCCCGTTGCCCACCAAACAGATCGGTGAAGGAAATCATAAAGTATTTGATGCCGTTCTCTTCGGCAAATTGTGCGAGATCAGTAGCCATGATCAATTATCCCTGTTGTCTTTGTATTTTTATAAATTGGGGCGCGTGCACCAATGTGCCGCGCCCCTTCTTAATTTTCAATATGATGTGTTTGGTTTGCCCGGATACCAATCGGTCCCACAAAGTGGAACTTTGGCCATTGCCGCAGCTTCCATTGTCAGTGCCACCAAATCTTCTGGCTCTAGATTGTGCAGATGGTTTTTACCACAAGCACGCGCGATGGTTTGCGCCTCTAACGTCATAACTTTGAGGTAGTTCTTCAAGCGTCGCCCACCCTCAATCGGGTCAAACCGTTTCATCAGCTCTGGGTCTTGGGTCGTTATGCCTGCGGGGTCTTTGCCCTCGTGCCAATCATCGTATGCGCCTGAGGTTGTACCAAGCGCATTGTACTCGGCTTCGTATTTCGGATCATTGTCGCCAAGTGCGATCAAAGCGGCTGTGCCGATGGCAACAGCATCCGCGCCTAACGCCATGGCTTTGGCCACATCAGCACCAGAACGGATGCCGCCGGAAAGGATCAATTGCACTTTGCGGTGCATGCCTAGGTCTTGTAGGGCTTGAACCGCGGGGCGAATGATTGCCAGCGTTGGTTGGCCGACGTGTTCGATGAACACATCTTGGGTCGCCGCGGTGCCGCCTTGCATACCGTCCAGAACGATTGCATCTGCACCAGCTTTAACGGCCAATGTTACATCATAGTAGGGACGTGCACCTGCTACTTTTACATAGATGGGTACTTTCCAACCTGTGATTTCACGCAGTTCCAATATCTTGATCTCTAGATCATCGGGGCCCGTCCAATCCGGGTGACGACAAGCAGAACGTTGATCGATCCCTTTTGGAAGATTACGCATTCCAGCGACACGGTCGGAGATTTTTTGGCCTAATAGCATGCCACCACCGCCAGGTTTGGCCCCTTGGCCAACCACGATTTCGATAGCATCTGCTTTTCGCAGATCGTCGGGGTTCATTCCATAGCGTGATGGTAGATATTGGTAAACCAGCTTGTTTGAATGCCCACGCTCTTCGGGTGTCATGCCGCCGTCACCAGTCGTCGTTGATGTGCCAGCCATGGATGCACCTCGGCCCAATGCTTCTTTTGCTGGGCCGGATAGGGCACCAAAAGACATGCCCGCAATGGTGATCGGGATATCCAAATGGATCGGGTTAGAGGCGTGAAGCCCACCGATGGTTACGGAGGTGTCGCATTTCTCGCGGTAGCCTTCTAAAGGGTAGCGCGAAATGGAAGCACCCATAAACAACAAGTCATCAAAGGATGGAACTTTGCGTTTGGCCCCACCGCCGCGAATATCATAGATACCCGTGGCTGCGGCGCGGCGGATGTCGCTGTTCACATCAGCGGAGAAGGTCGCAGACTGCCGTGGCGTCGTGTGCGGGATACCTTTATCGTCGTGGCTATTCATGTGTTAGTATCCTTAATACGCGCCGGCGTTATCGACGTCGAAGTTATAAAGCGTGCGGGCGGAGCCGTAGCGCGTGAATTCTTCCGGCTTTGCATCCACTCCAGATTCCGCGATGATTTCTCTCAGGAATTCGATGTGCTCAGGCCGCATTTCTTTTTTCTCGCAGTCAGCGCCAAGGGATTTAACTGAGCCGCGTACAAAGAAACGTGCTTCGTAACAGCTGTCCCCCAACGCATCGCCTGCGTCACCGCACACAACCAGGTTGCCAGATTGGCCCATAAACGCGGACATGTGGCCGATGTTGCCTTGTACGACAATATTCACGCCCTTCATCGAAATACCGCAGCGCGAGGATGCGTTGCCTTTGACAACAATCAGCCCACCGTGGGCGGTGGCTCCAAGATATTGGCTGGCGTCGCCCTCGATGATAATTTTCCCGGACATCATGTTTTCGCCAGTCCCCGGACCGGCCGAACCATGGACGTGAATGGTGGCCTGTTTGTTCATACCGCCACAGTAATATCCGGTGGATCCTTTAACATTCACCTCAATTGGGGCGTCTAGACCAACGGCAATAGCATGGCTGCCTTTGGGATTGGTTACCTCCCAAACGGTTTGGTTGGTTTCCGTGGATTGAGCGTTCAGCGTTGAGTTCAACGCGCGCAGCCCCTGCGCTTCAAGATCGAAACTTTGCATTAGGCGGCTTTCTCTTTTGACGTTGGTGCCTCGTTATGGCTCCAGAAATATACTGTTGCGGGCTCTGGCTCCCAAACGCGGGCTGTTTCTATGCCCGGCAGGTTCACCAGCGCACGATACTCGGACCCGAAGGCGACGTATTGATCGGTTTCGGCCATCACGGCGGGCTTACAGGCAATTGGGTCACGGACGACGCCGAAACCGTCCTTGGTGCCAACAACAAATGTGAAGAACCCGTCTAAGTCCTCAAGGGCACTTTCCATGGCTTGGCCAAGGGTGGAACCCTCTTGCATGCGCCATGTGAGATAAGCTGCACCAACTTCAGTGTCGTTCTCGGTTTCAATGTGAACACCAAGGCGGCGCAAACGGCGGCGCAATGAATTGTGGTTGGATAGCGAACCGTTGTGCACAAGGCACTGATCTGGACCGGTGTTGAAGGGGTGTGCACCCATTGTTGTCACAGCTGATTCCGTTGCCATTCGCGTATGTCCGATTCCATGGGTCCCGGACATTGTTCGCACGTCAAAACGAGAGGCTACATCTTTTGGCAGGCCAACCTCTTTGTAAATCTCGAGCGTGTCACCACGACTCATGACACGCACATTGGGGCGCAAGTTACTGAGGGCAGCGCGTGCGATATCCAGCTGATCCGCTTGCATTTCCAGCACTGCGTGAGTGTCCTTGGTCGACATCTCAACCTTACCCTTTACGAGCTTGCGTAGGTCATTATCGAGCTTTGAAAAGTCTGCATCGGGTGTGTCTGACTGAACTGTCAGTTTAGCGTTACCATTTGTTTCAGCGCCATAAATCGCGATCCCAGCACTGTCGGGGCCACGATCAGTCATTGTAACCAGCATATCGGTTAGCATGTCGCCAAGCATTGGTTCAAGCGTTGGGTCTTTGAGAAATAGTCCGACGATCCCGCACATGGCGTTGGCCTCCCGAAAATTGATGTCATTGCGACTCAAACGCTAGCATCAAAGTTTTATCTTCTCAACCGTCAGGAAACTATTTTTCACTATGGTTAAGAAATTACTAGCCAGAGTGGGGTGTATCGTGGTTCTTTTTGGCAGCACCGCGGGATTGCATACGACGGTGCACGAAAGAGAACTGAATTTGCCAACAGAATTCCAAACCTAACAGGGGATAAATTGTGGAAGAACAACTAGCAGAATTGACGGCTCAAGTCGCCGCATTGAAAGGTGGAGGGGCAACGACGAACACTATGTTCGCCGAGATGTTCTATTACCTCACCATTCCATTGATGATCATCATTCACGCGGGCTTTTTGGCCTACGAGATGGGATCGTCACGTATGAAAAACGTCTTGTCATCGGGTGTTAAGAACATTTTGGCGTTCGCCTTTATGATACCGACGTTTTATTTCTTTGGTTGGTGGGTCTATTGGGGCTTCCCAACAGGGTTAACCCTGTCAGCTGGTGAAGCAGGTATCTCGGGTGCCGCTTATGCTAGCTCGATCGCGTTTGGTTGGGGCGAAAGCGCTCAATATATGGGGCCAAACATTGCAGACAACGCATCCGGTGTGTTCTTTGGGGCTTTCGCGTTGTTTGCCGCCACAACAGCTTCCATCATGTCTGGTGCTGTGATTGAGCGCATTCAGACTGTTGGGTTTGTGATCCTCGCCATTGTCCTTGGCAGCTTTGCTTGGGTGGTTGCAGCCGCTTGGGGTTGGCACGCTGACGGTTGGCTGGTTACGAAATTCGGTGTTCACGACTTTGGCGCGGCGGGCCTTGTGCACGCGGTTGCTGGTTTCTTTGCACTTGGTGTTTTGATCAATCTTGGACCACGCATTGGCAAGTTTAATGCTGACGGTAGCGCAAACCACATCGCCGGTCACAATATGCCACTGACTGTTGTTGGCTTGATGCTGATTATCGTTGGGTTCTGGGGCTTTTTAATGGCCTGCGTTATTGTACCGGGCGAAGCATGGAGCTGGTTTGGCGATAAGTTCGCAACCATCTACGGCACGCCAATCACACTATCTGCGCTGTCCTTTAATATCCTGATGGCTGTTGCTGGTGGAATCATTGGTGCATGGATCTGGACCAAAGATCCCTTCTGGATGATGTCTGGTGCGCTTGCTGGGATTATTTCGACCGCTTCTGGTTTGGATATCTACTTCCCTGCTCTTGCCTTTATAATTGCGTTCTCAGCCGGTATCATTGTGGCACCCGCAGCAGCATGGCTGGAACGGCGCGGTATTGATGACGCGGTTGGCGCGGTGACAGTCCACGGTACAATCGGCCTCTATGGTGTGGTTATGTTGGGTGTTTTCGCATCTGGCTATCCCGCGCTACAAGGTGAAGGCGTCGCAACTATCAGCCTGTTTGGCCAGATCGTTGGTGCAGTCGTGTTCTTCTTGTGCGGTTTCGTACCGGGTTATGTAGTGTCCTACATCTTGAAAGGGATGGGCATGTTGCGTGTTCCAGAAGGTGCAGAAATTGCGGGTATGGATACCGTCAAGGTACCTGCACAGGGTTATCCTGAAGGTATCCCAACGTCACCAGCACCTGCTGAATAACTTTAGAAAAGGAGAGAACCATGGGTTTTCCATATGATGAAGCAAACTGGGCCGTTGTTGATGGTGCCATGTATATGGGCCACGGTAGCATTATGCCTGGCGTCTATACTCTGATCGCGGCAGTTATCTGCGTGGCTGTATTGTTCATCGGACATAAGTCAGAGGCTGAAAAATCAGCAAAGCACTAAAGCTAAAAATCCGATATCTGCGCAAGGGCTGCCCACAACGGGTGGCCCTTTTGCATTTGAGTTAGTAAATTAAATTGCCTGACAGGAAATAAATTTGCATCTCATTCTTGCTTTTTGACTCTGCCTGAGGCTGAATGATGTTAACCGAGACTCAGGACAAAACTGGGTCGTATCAAAATAGGGAAATCAAATGGCCATCATCTGGAGACATTCCGCGCTCGCACACCGTCACGCAGAAATCGGTGGGGAGCTTGAAGATTGGAACGGCATGGGAACCGCATGGTTCTATGACCACACACCTGAACGCGCTAAAGCCGATTATGAAGCGATCCGTACCAAAGCGGGTTTGATGGATGTTTCTGGGCTTAAAAAGTGCCACGTTACTGGCGCAGATGCGGCCTACGTCATCGACCGTTGCACCACACGCAATGTCGAAAAAATTGCGCCAGGCAGAGCAGTTTATGCAGCGATGTTGAATTCGCAAGGCAAATTCATTGATGATTGCGTTATCTATCACCTCGCGGTGAATTCTTGGATGGTTGTTATCGGGACAGGCACGGGGATGGAATCCTTAACATCTGTCGCCGCGGGCAAAAATTGCACCGTCCTATTTGATGATGACCTGCACGATATGTCGCTTCAGGGTCCAGTTTCTGTTGATCTTTTGGCTACTGAAGTGGCTGGCATTCGCGATTTAGCCTACTTTGGTATCATGCAGACGCGCCTTTATGGCCGTGATGTCATGATCTCGCGTACAGGTTATACGGGCGAGCGGGGGTATGAGATTTTCTGCCGCGCCAAGGATGCAGTGCATCTTTGGGACAGCATTTTGGAAGCGGGCAAAGGCATGGGCGTCCGTCCTGTCCAGTTCTCGACACTCGATTTGCTCCGCACGGAAAGCTATTTACTGTTCTATCCGGGCGATAACTCTGAGACCTACCCGTTTGAGGATGAGCCATGTGGCGATACATTGTGGGAACTGGGCCTTGAGTTCACCGTCTCACCAGGAAAAATTGGATTTATCGGTGCAGAAAATCATTATTCTTCCAAAGGCAAAGAACGCTTCAAGATTTATGGTGTTAAACTTGAAGGCACAGTTGCAGCCGACGAAGGAGCTCAGTTGCTTCAAGACGGTAAAAAAGTTGGCGATGTTACCTTCGGTATGTACTCTGACGTAAATGGCCACAACGTTGGTATCGCGCGTATGCCAGTAGCTGCTGCCACACCGGGCACTGCTTTGACCGTACGCAATGCGGATGGAACCGAGATAAAAGCAATCGCATCCGATATGCCGTTTTACGATTTGGACAAATCGATCCGTACCGCAAAAGGTTAACCTTACAAGGGGCGCACTAAAATAAGTGCGCCCCTTTTGTAACTCCCTGAGGGTTCTATGTCAAAATTTGAATTTCCAACGTCGATTCTAAGTCGGCCAGTCTATGGCGTTCTGGAGGCCCGTGCAGGTCATCAACATCTGATGATCGCGGATGCGGAAGGTGCCGGGGCGATCCTAGATATTGCCACTCCCGATCTTATGGCCAAGAGCCACATTATTTTCATTCTTAAAGGCACTGATTTTGCCGATGAATTACGCGCTTTGAACCCTGCTCGATTTTACGAGGGACCATCTTACGCCGCTTCCGTCAGCCGAATCCAAAGGGTCTTGCAAGACGCATCAATGGGTTTGCAACTGTATCTTGCTGGTACGGAAGGGCTAATGGGCCAAGTGCAAAGTGAGGCGATGAAGGTCGGAATTCCGCATACTGCGATCCAAACTGAGCATCGCGGATCAACCGCACGTCGTATGCAATGTGTTCATTGCAAAGGTATTACCGAAGATGTTGCGACCGACCCATTTCAGTGTAGCCACTGCAATTTGAACTTGTTCGTGCGTGATCATTATTCGCGCCGCCTAGCTGCGTACCAGGCGGTCTGTATTGATGCTGAAGACCCTGGTAATGTTCCAGCACAAAAGGGATTGTACGAATGAGCGGTGCAGAAAAAATCTCAGTCCGCGTAACTGAAGTGACGGCTTTGAACGAGCTTGTTACACGGTTTCGTTTTGAGAGTCTTGATGGGTCACTTTTGCCGACTTTTTCTGGCGGTGCCCACACGGTCGTTGAGATGAAGGATGGTGATGTAACACGCCTGAACCCTTATTCTCTAATGTCTGACCCCTTCGATCAAACTGCCTATACGATTTCGGTGCGGCGCGATGATGAGGGGCGGGGCGGTTCATTGTTCATGCACAATTCGGTTGGCGTTGGGGATGAAATGGTCATTTCGAATCCTGTAAATCTGTTCTCATTGGATCTGCGGGCGAAGAAACATCTGATGATTGCAGGGGGAATTGGTATCACGCCGTTTCTTGCGCAGATCAAACAGCTGGATCGCGCTCACGGCAATTGGGAATTACACTATGCTTGTCGCTCCGTGGCGTTGGGTTCTTATATTGATTATCTGACCAGCACCCATCCTAACGACGTGAACGTCTATTATGATGATCAAGAACAGGCGATTGATCTTGAATGCCTGTTCAGCGGTCAGCCTCTGGGTACACATGTTTATGTTTGTGGTCCCAAGGGGATGATCAATTGGGTGCGTGGAAAAGCGACCGAACTAGGCTGGCCTCGCGAAGCGATCCATTACGAGGAATTCTTGGCACCACAACCGGGCAAACCGTTTGAGGTAAAACTGGCTGTGTCCAACAAAGTGATCCAAGTGGGTGAACAAGAAAGCTTGTTAGAAGCGATGGAACGTAGTGGTGTTGATGCGCCTTACCTATGCCGTGGCGGTGCCTGTGGCATGTGTGAAACGCGAGTGATCGATTACACCGGTAACTTCATCCACCGTGATCACTGGCTTGACGATGAAGGACATTCATCAGGCGAAAAAATTATGCCATGCGTGTCGCGCTTTGAAGGCAAAACTTTAGTATTGGACCGTTGATATGGCACTTCAATTTAACGACGAAACCTTCCGCGACGATTATTCGTTCCACAATTCTGAACGTGCCATAAAGCGGTTTCCGTTTCCGTTTGACAAAGACAGCTACATGTATGCTGTCAACATGGAGCAGCACCGCGGCGGTCCGTCAGATAGCATCTATGAGAAACGGTTTGATGTGGATGAGCACTACGTTTCAGAAATGCGGGATCGTGCAATGGTTTTGGCGGACGACCCGCTGCGTTGCCAGTCGTTGCCGCATATGACGCTTGCTGGTTGGGATCTGTTGGAACTGATCATGGTGTCCAAATCCGAGGACTATCCTGACCTGTTTGAGCTGCACCGTGACGGTGACAAATGGCACTGGGTCAACAAACCGCTCGGCATCGATGATCACTTTACGTTTATGGACGAAACCACGTTACCATATGGACCAATGGAATACATCACGCGCCAAACCCAAGGAGATTTTTGCGTTTTAGATCAACGTGATGATAATCTATGGATGGACGCTGGTACGATAACGACCCAAGCGGATTGGTCTCTGGATTTTGACATTGGCATGAATTTTTTCGAATGGCATGCACCTGTGCCCTTGGCCCATGAAAAAGGTATCTTTGTACGGGCGCTTAAATTCTTGCTCAACATTCAACAAGGCGCACCTGCACGGCGCCTGAACTGGACTATGACGGTCAATCCATTGCTCGATACCAGCCCAGAGAACTACCACAAATGGGGCATTCAGAAGACGTCCCTGACACCTGAAAACATCGGCGCAAAACAGCATCTACGGGTTGAATTACAAACCTTTTTCCGTCTGCCAAGATCAAACGCATTGGTGTTCCCAATCCGTTGTTATCTTTGCGCATTCCAAGATTTGATGACTGTTCCCAAGTGGGGCCGTCGTTTGCACCGCGTGATCCGCGATTTGCCTGAGGAATTGGCAACATACAAAGGCTTTATCGACAATCGCCCAATCATGCTGGATTATCTGTCACAATTTGATGACGGGTTGCCCACGTCAAACGGAATCTGGCCCGAGATCGACGGTGAACCACCGTTGAAGTCTGACTAAGATTTAGCTGTCTGCGGATAACTGATAATTGAAAGATAGCGGGCAGGGAGCTTCACCAACTTTTCTGGTCCGTGTGGCGCATCGGCGTCAAAGAACAGCGTGTCACCAGGGGAGAGCGAATACACCTCATCACCATGGCGGTAATCAACTTCGCCTTCCAGCATGTAAATCGTTTCAATCCCACCGTGCTGGAACGTTGGAAATATATCTGACTTGTCCGACAATGTAATCAAATAGGGTTCAACAATCACACCTGATGCATTTGCCCCGATGTGGCCCAACAGGTTGTATTGATGGTTTGCGCGCGTGCCTTCGCGGTCCGTCTCAAGTCCTTCGCCTGATTTTGTGTGGATAGCCTGACGGCTTTCTTCAAAACGGCGGAAGAAGCTGGTCAAAGGCACGCTCAGGGCGTTGGCTAAGGTTTGCAACGTTGTAAGTGATGGGGAGGTGTTGCCGTTCTCGATTTTAGATAACATTCCGATGGAAATACCAGTTTGGGCAGATAGATCAGCAACTGTTGTTTCCTGTTGGCGACGAAACGCTCGGACCTCGCGGCCAATGGCAACTTCAAGTACCTTTTCGCGCTCATTCTCGCGCGTGCGGTGTGGATCTTGGGTCAGCATACTGGCCATATCGAGTGAACTCATAATATAATTTCTCCGATGCTGCGTAAGGATCATCTGGTCTGTGAGCAATTACCTAATTGCACAAAATAAGGTCTATTGTAGGTCTAAATTGTCGCGGGGAATGGAAAAAAATGACAAAATGGATTTTTGAGGCCAAAATTATTCCTTATCAGGTGATTGTTTGCAAAGCAGTCAAAATCGCATGGTGCAATGATCCTGCCGATGCACGCGGGCCGTAAATACTGAATTTATTAGTGTTGCGGCATAAGATGAAACAACCGAGATGATGAATGCTGCTGCGGGTGCAAGCTCCTGCCAACATGGAACGCGTGTTCGCATTGCAGAGCAATTCCATCGCGTCCAATACATCGTCGCCAATTACATCAAATCGTGTCCACGCATCTGTTTGTTCAACTACAGTAGCGTTCGCTTTTAGGGTAACTTTAGCGCGCGCTGCCAAATCTTCGTGGCTGTCAAACGGTGCCTCAAGCATCCATTGTTCTGGCCCAGACCAAAATGCACTAACAGTGCCCCCGTCAAAGCGATTAACATCTGAAGCATCTGCTTTGATGAGCTTTTTAATGGCGGTTCGTGTTTGGCTTTCTTTTCCCATACGGGCAGAAACGGCGGCTAGCGCAACTTCGGGCACTTCACGGCAAGTCAGATTACCGATGGTATCAACGCGGGCTTCGTCGCTGCCAAGCGCGGTAATGGGGGTTAGGTCATGCACGTTGGCGACCTCCTTCTGGATCGATAAAGTGAGCCGAAACAATTTCAACATCGACGTTTAGGTCAGTTACGGGTGAGACAAGGCGCATTTTTTCGCCCAACCGTTCATCACCGTTCTTGAGAAAACCAAGGCCAATCATACTGTTCAAGCTGGGTGAAAAAGCGGCTGAGGTGACATATCCCTGATCATGAGCCGCATCGACGGGGCCATCCTTGTTCATCAAATGGCCACCTGCAGTCACTTTGTCATTGCCATCTATCGGTTTAATTCCAATCATTTTCAGCGCATCTGGCTCATTCAAACCCTCACGTTCAGACAACTTAGATCCAATGCTGTCTTTGACTTTGGAAACCATTCTCCCCATGCCAAGGTTTAAGGCCGTTGTGGTTCCATTCAACTCGTTTCCGGCGGCGTGGCCTTTCTCGATGCGCATCACGCCAAGGGCTTCAGTGCCATAAGGTGTGACGTTAAATTCTTCGCCTTCCACCATCAATTTACGCATGAGCGCGTCGCCGTAGCGGGCAGGGACTGCGACTTCGAAAGCTAATTCTCCAGAGAACGAAATACGGAACAGCCTTGCTCGCAATCCACCACACACGGTGATGTTTGCACAGGCCATAAACGGAAAGCCTTCGTTGGTTATGTCGTAATCTGCGTCCACAACTTTTTGCAGCAAGGCCCGGGAATTCGGTCCCGCAACGGCATATTGCGCCCACGATTCGGTTGTCGAGATCAGCTGCACATCCAAATCTGGGTATAAACACTGGCGTACAAATTCCATGTGTTGATACACTTTGCCTGCATTTGCTGTGGTGGTGGTAACCACGAAATGATCCTCATCCAACCGCGCCGCAGTACCGTCGTCCATAGCGATCCCATCCTCGCGCAGCATGAGGCCGTAGCGAACCTTACCAACAGCAAGCTTAGTGAAACCGTTACAGTAAACTTTGTTCAAAAACGCAGCAGCATCAGTGCCTTGCACATCTATTTTTCCCAAAGTTGTACAATCACATACGCCAACTGAAGCGCGTGTTGCAGCGACTTCACGGTCAACTGATTGACGCCAATGTGTTTCGCCCTCGATTGGGAACCATTGCGCACGCAACCAATTGCCGACTTCAACAAACACTGCGCCACGTTCCTTAGCCCAATAATGGGACGGAGTTAGGCGTGTCGGGTGAAAGTCCATGCCCCTGATCCGACCAGCCATGACACCGATTGCTGTGGGCGTATATGGGGGGCGAAAAATTGTTGTACCCACTTCTGGGATGGATTTTCCAGCAAGTTCCGCCATGATCGCTAGGCCACCAAGGTTGGATGTTTTGCCCTGATCCGTCGCCATACCCAAAGTAGTGTAGCGCTTAAGGTGTTCGACAGATCGAAAGCCTTCTTGGTGGCTCAGTTTGACGTCCTTGACCGTCACATCGTTTTGTTGATCGAGCCATGCGCGACTGCACCCTTCAACATACCAGAACGGAGTTTGTGTGACGGGTGCGTCCTCGGCAGATGGCAATTTCGCCGTGCGCCCCTTTAAGCCAAGTGCGGCTTTTGCTGCTTTGACCCCAGTTTCTAAGGCACCGTGAGTTGATAGGTGACCCAACGCAGCACCTGTAACGCTCATTCCTGGGGGCAAGATTCCACCCGGAACAAATGCTGCGAGTCCCTCATCCCAAGTTGGGCGACCGCGTTGATGGCACGTCAGATGAACATTGGGGTTCCAACCACCAGAAACTCCCATAGCGTTACATTCGATTGTGCGCATCGAGCCGTCGGCTAGTTCTACTTCGGCGAATGACAGACCCAAGCGTCCTTTGGTATCGGTTACTTGGGCACCTTGTAGGACTTCATAATCCAAGCTGCTGGGAGCATCCGCACGCGTATCAATAACCGCAGCGATCTTAACGCCAGCCGCGTAAAGGTCTGTGGCGGTACGGTGTCCATCGTCATTGTTGGTAAAAATTGCAATGCGTTGCGCAGGAGTTGCAGCCCAGCGGTTTGCATAAGATCGGATCGCTGAGGCGAGCATGATGCCAGGACGGTCGTTATTCTCAAACGCGATTGGTCGTTCTGTTGCACCAGCTGCAAGAATAGTTTTTGCTGCGTATATACGCCATAGTACCTGACGTGGCTTACCGCTGTCCGGTTGGATCAGGTGGTCTGAAACCCGTTCAACCGCGCCGTAAATCCCATGGTCAAAAGCACCAATGACAGTTGTGCGCGTCATAAGGCGTACGTTTGGCAATGCAGATAATTCTGCAATGCTGGCCTGAACCCAGATATCTGCGGCTTCATCGTTGATGGCAAAAGTTTCGCTGTTGAGGCGGCCGCCAAAGGCGAAGTCTTCATCGGCAATGATCACTTGCGCACCAGATCGTCCAGCAGTTAATGCAGCCATGATCCCGGATGGGCCCGCGCCGATGATTAAAAGATCACAGTGCCGGAACCCTTTGTCATATTCATCTGGATCGGCCTGCATGGAAAGCGAACCCAAGCCTGCGGCCTTGCGGATAATTGGTTCGTAAACCTTTTCCCAGAAAGCTGCCGGCCACATGAATGTTTTGTAATAGAAGCCTGCGGTCAGGAAGTTTGAGAAACGGTCATTGATGGCCATCGCGTCAAATTTCAACGAAGGCCAGCGGTTCTGAGAGTTGGCAGACAGACCCTCAAACAATTCAGCCGTTGTAGCACGTGTGTTGGGTTCTTGGCGCGCACCGCTGCGCAATTCCACTAACGCGTTCGGTTCTTCAGAACCAGCCGTCAACGGTCCACGTGGACGGTGATATTTAAATGAACGCCCCATAAGGCGCACATTGTTGGCAAGCAGGGCAGAGGCCAAAGTATCGCCACCATGCCCCTGGTAAGACTTGCCATCAAAGGTGAAGTTCAGCGTTTGGGTGCGATCAATTTTACCGTCTTTTAAACGATTGACTTGGGTCATTTCGAGCACCCTATTTTTCGGGCCACATCGCGGGCCATTTGAACGTCAGAAATCTCGTGGGTCATGGTGTTACGTGTGACAACCAGCCATGAACGGTCGCCAGCTTCGTGAAACCATAGCTCGCGCAAACTACCTGCAGGGTTTTCACGCATGTACGCATAGTCGACAAAATCGGCCAGTGCGGTTTCTGCTGCGGGATCTGGGCGCTCTATCAAAGACGCATCGCCCAGATAAACGAATTCGGCGCTGTCACGGGGGCCAAGGAGTGGGTGATTGATAATCATGTTTCGTACTCCCTCAATGCAGATTGGGCTGATTGCCCATGCCTTTTTCATCGATCATGTTACCGGTTTTGAAGCGATCAAATCGATAGGCTGTTGCGGTTTCGTGCGGTTCGTCTTTTGCCAGTAAGTGCGCAAAGACCATGCCCGAAGCAGGCGTCGCTTTGAAACCGCCGTAACACCAGCCACCATTGAAATAGAGGCCGTCAATATGCGTTCGGTCAATGATGGGAGAGCCGTCCATCGACATGTCCATAATCCCACCCCACATGCGCAAAAGGCGGGCGCGGCCAATCATTGGCATGATAGCCATACCGCCCTCGCATACGTCTTCAACAACCGGTAGGTTTCCGCGCTGGGCGTAAGAGTTGTAGCCGTCTAGGTCACCGCCAAACACCAAACCACCTTTGTCTGACTGACTGACATAGAAATGGCCTGCGCCAAAAGTGATCACTCCAGGAAGAACTGGCTTTAAGCCTTCAGATACAAAAGCCTGTAAAACGTGGGATTCAATTGGCAGACGCATGTTTGCCTTAGCCATCAAACGGCCAGAAGAGCCGGCTACCGCACAGCCAACTTTGCTGGCTCCAATATAACCCCGCGATGTTTCAACTCCCAAACATTTGCCATTTTCGATGCGAAATCCGGTGACTTCACAGTTCTGAATAATATCAACGCCGTGACTATCGGCGCTGCGGGCATAACCCCAAGCCACTGCGTCATGGCGCACTGTGCCGCCGCGCCGCTGGGCCAACCCACCTTTGATCGGAAAACGAGCATCATCGAAATTAAGAAAAGGATATTCTTTTTTGATTTGGTCCAGATCAAGGTATTCTGCATCTGCGCCGTTCAACATCATCGCATTGCCACGGCGGACAAAGGCATCGCGCTGGGCGTCTGAGTGGATCAGGTTCATAATCCCACGTTGGCTGATCATTGCATTGTAGTTCAGATCTTGCTCAAGGCCCTCCCACAGTTTCAGCGACATTTCATAGAAGGGTTCATTGCCATCAAGCAGGTAATTGGATCGTACAATTGTAGTATTGCGGCCAACGTTGCCACCACCAATCCAGCCCTTTTCAAGGACTGCGATTTTTTTCTCGCCGTAAATCTTCGCCAGATAGTGAGCCGTCGCTAATCCATGACCGCCGCCACCGATGATCACTATATCATAATTGCTTTGAGGCTCCGGGTCGCGCCACGCAGGCTTCCAGCCTTTGTGGCCAGTCAGCGCTTCCTTAATTACTTTGAATCCAGAATACTGCATGAAACAAACTCCTCTAGTTTAAAATTTATTCAAAGCGGTTGCATAACTAGTTCTAAAAACCGACGTAAATTTCATCGAATCGGACCTCTTCTCGTGTTTGTTTGGGTATAGTCGCCTGAATAAGGGAGCGCCGCCACAAGAAAAAAACTTGATTGTCAGGAAAATCATGCAAGACTAGGCCGTAGAGAATCCGATCGCAGGTGCCTAGCACTCCCGCGTTTGGACTGCACATTCTGCAGATATCTCTTAATACAATAGGGAGAAAAAAATGAGAAATCTTACACGAAGTTTTGCTGTTGCCTTGTCAGTGACGCTTGCCTCTGTTTCAGGACAGGCTTTTGCTGAAGACTCGAGTAAACCAATCGTAATTCCAACACACAACTGGTCAAGCCAAGTGGTGATGGCCTATGTCATTGGCGGAATTTTTGAGAACATGGGTAACAATGTTGAATATGTTCCTGCTGACACTCAAGCTGTTTACGAAGCCATTCGCAATGGAGATGTGACCATCTCCCACGAAGTATGGCAGTCAACCTTTGGCGCTTCATTTTATAATGCGATGGCAAAAGGTGGAATTATCGATGCCGGCACACACGCTGCTATGACCCTCGAAGAAATGGGCGTTCCGCAGTACGTGATTGATGACAACCTTTGCCCAGGCCTGCCAAACTGGGAAGCCCTGGCAAACTGTCCTGAAGTTTTCGCAACGGCTGATTCTGGTGGCAAAGGCCGTTGGCTGGAAGGTCCACAAAGCTGGCACGGCGATCAAATGCCAGAGCGTTTGGCTGGTCTCGGTCTTGATGATAAGTACATGGTAAAGTTTGCTGGTTCAGCAGATGCACTTTGGGCTGAGCTCGAATCTGCCAAAAAAGAACGCCGAGGCGTCATCACATTCAACTGGACGCCAAACTTTACGGATGCTGAAGGCTTTGTCTTCATTGAATTCCCAGAGTTCTTCCAAGGCTGTCGCGTTGGTGATGGTGGTGACGGCGCATGTGGTTCACCAAAAGGTTGGCTGAAAAAAGCTGCAAACTACAAGTTCCCGAAAACACACCCAGCTGCGTACACTGCATTCAGCAAAATTTCGTTTACCTCAACAGACATTGGCCAAATGGCTGCGTTGGTTGATATAGACAAAATGAGCCACCAAGATGCTGCAAAAGCATGGCTAGCTGCGCATGAAGATGTTTGGAAGCCTTTCACTGAGTAAGGTTTAAAACGTCCTGCAACGCTGAAAGGGGTTGCAGGACCCAACGCTTTGAGTTGTGGTTTAGTTCCCACATGAGACTTGCTAATTAATTAAAGCACAATTGTTTGAGTAAGCTTGATCTTAAAACAAAATATACAGCCTCGGACGCTCAATAGGAAAAAAAATGACTTCGCAAGCTATTAAAAATGGGGCCAAACCCGTTATCAAATGTTCTTCAGTGTACAAAGTTTTTGGTGAGAATGCTAAAAAGTTATTGGCTAAGTCCAATGGGCGCGTTGATGCTAAAATATTCAAAGATGCTGGCTGTGTTGTTGGAGTGAACAACGCCTCCTTTGAAGTGTATGAAGGTGAAATACTCGTTGTCATGGGTCTATCGGGCTCAGGAAAATCAACCCTGTTGCGATGTATTTCGCGGCTGACAGATACGACAGCTGGAGATATTTTCATTGATGGTCAGGATTTGTTGGCTATGACCTCTAAACAGCTTATTGAATTACGCCGCAGCAAGATGGGAATGGTCTTTCAAAACTTCGGATTGTTACCGCATAAAACAATTTTAGAAAATATCGCTTTCCCTCTGCAAGTCAAAGGAAAATCAACAGATGACAGTGTGAAGCGTGCGCTTGAAATGGTGAAGCTTGTGGGTCTGGATGGTCGAGAAAACTACTTTCCGCGGCAATTGTCTGGTGGTCAGCAGCAACGTGTTGGGATTGCCCGCTCTCTCGCGGTTGAGCCTGACATTTGGTTCCTCGATGAGCCGTTCTCAGCACTAGACCCGTTAATTCGCAAAGAAATGCAAGATGAGTTTTTGCGCCTCCAAGGGGTTTTAAATAAAACTATTTTGTTTGTAACACATGATTTTAATGAGGCGCTTCGCCTTGCCGATCGTATCGCGATTATGAAAGATGGTGTGATCGAACAACTCGACACACCAGCCAATATTGTTCTGTGTCCTGCCACAGAATACGTACGTAAATTCACCGAAGAAGTTCCGCGGGAAAAGGTCTTAAAGATTGAGTCTGTTATGGATCCTGCTGTTGATGCGTCTTTACTTGGACCATTGCAGGTGTCCAATGGTGCCATCATTTACACTGTGGCAGAAGCTATTTTGACCGAGCCGAAACATGTGGCCGTTATTAATACTCGTGGGGAGGTTGTGGGCTCTATTCACTCAGCAAAAATTATTAGTATGTTATTTGGTCAGGGCAATGCAACTCATGAAAAAGTATAGGGTGGCGGAATGAAATTATTAAAAAATCACCCTAAATATGTGCACTTCATTGCATTATTAACTGTGTTTTTCTTGCTATGTTTGACAGTTACCCCGAATGAAACAAACATACTCTGGAGGTTACCTCCACTGTTTGCAGGCCTTCCGGGGAGTATTAATGGATTTGCTGAGCACCTTATGTATGATTGGTTTCCGGTAGAAATCTATGATCCTGAGCTTGAAGAATACGAAACCTCCGCCCTTGTAAGAGAACTGACCAGAGGCTTCTCTAGAGGGGTTTTGTTTTGTATCGAGTTTGTCCGGGAAATCCTTCTGGGTGGGGTGAAAACCATTGTTGTGTTCACAAGTTGGGATTTTGTCGGTGATAATAAATGGGCGGTTTGGCCTGCTTTGCCTTGGACGGTCGTTTCAGGTGGTGTCATGTTGCTTGGCTATGCACTGCGTGGGAAGGCTTTGGCGCTTTTGGCAGGGCTTGCGACGGCTTATATAGCTATATTTGGACAGTGGGAGCCGGCGATGGAGACGTTGTCTTTTGTCTTAATTGCAGCCCCTGTGTCTTGCTTGTTGGGTCTGTTTTTGGGTGCGGTTGCCTACAAGAGCAAGGCCGCTGAAACAATTCTGATGCCCTTACTCAATGTGGCGCAAACTATGCCTCATTTCTCGTATCTTATTCCGGTAATGGTTTTCTTTGGAGTAGGTGATCACGCCGGTGCGATTGCCACCATTATTTTTGCTACCCCACCGATGATCCGTTTGACGCTGTTGGGGCTCAAACGTGTGTCGCTAGAAGTGATTGAGGCCGGTGCTATGAACGGCTGTACCAATGCTCAGATGATGTTTAAGGTTCTGATCCCAACAGCGCGGCGCGATATTCTGATTGGTACCAACCAAGTCATCATGCAGTGCTTGGCGATGGCAGTTATTGCCTCCTTCATTGGGGCTAAGGGGTTGGGTTTTAACCTTTTGTTGGCTTTGAACCAGTTACGGATTGGCCAGGCACTTGAACTGGGTATATGTATCGTGTTGATCGCAGTTGTTTTGGACAAATTATCCTTGGCTTGGGCTAACAAACAAACAGATTACTTTGCTGATTACCGTTTTGTGCAACGGCACAAATATGGCATCTTCTTTTTAGTTTTTCTAGTTGCATGCGTGATGCTCAGCGTTTTGGGCAAGTTCATCTTCGCGGGTGGCATTAACTATTTCCACCTCATTCCCCACAATCAGGGCATAACCACTGAGTTATTTTGGCAGTCGGGCGTCGATTGGATGGTTGAGAATTGGTATCGCGGTCTTCAAACTTTTAATAACTGGTTGATCATAGATGTGCTTATGCCCATGAAAACAGCTTATTTAGGCATGCCCGTCAGTGCGACTTTCGTCTTGGTGATGGGAATTGGGTTCATCATTGGTGGGCTGCGCTCTGCGTTGATTGTGGGTGGGCTACTTCTGTTCATCGCCTTCACGGAATGGTGGGACCGGGCGCTAATCACGGCTTATATGACATCGTTTGCTGTATTAGTATCTGCCCTAATCGGCATCGTGGTGGGTTCACTCTGTGCACAAAATAGTTTTGCCAGTAAGCTTATTCTGGTTGTCTGCGACACGCTGCAAACTTTCCCGTCTTTCATCTATTTAATCCCGGTTATAATGCTATTCGGGGTCACAGATACCTCTGTTTTGATTGCTGTCATCGTCTACGCTACTATCCCAGCTGTGCGCTATACAGTTGAAGGTCTGAGCAGCGTCCCCGCGACTTTACAAGACGCGGGCTCCATGGCTGGGGTCAATAAGCTGCAGCGTTGGGTCAACATCGAGATGCCGCTTGCCTTTCCTCATATCATGCTTGGGGTCAATCAAACGGTAGTTTTTGCCCTCTTCATGGTGATTATTGGGGCAATGATTGGTACGGATGATTTAGGTCAATATATATTGAAGGCTTTGTCGGATAAAAATGGGATCGGAAACGGTCTGATGTTGGGGCTTTGCGTTGCATTTCTTGGTCTGGCTGTTGATCATCTGATCCGCACTTGGGCTGACCAGAAAAAAGTCGCTTTGGGCATGGCATAATCACATCCACCAAAAAAATATTTTCTGGCTCAGGCTGTGGTTTGATTTGAGAAAATTTATGGTAGTTTGACTGATGTTTTTAGAGGATATCAAGATGAGTGTGGATAAATACCATTTCCTAACCAGCTGACAGCCCAGCAAGCGGGCATGACGGCCCTATCTGTCGCGCTTATCGAGGCCTAAGCGGTGATCCCCAAAGGCACAATGAGCGATGTTACAGCTAGTTTTTAATCCATTTGTACAATGCCCACTTTTGGGTTTAGACGTGGCCAATCAGAGGCTTTGCAAAGATATTGTCTCACTTTTTTGCGGTTATGGTCACTTGTTAAAGCTCTAGATGCGAGACTTTTCAAATGTTATCCAGGATTGTTCAAACACTTCGAAATTAAACTCTGCGCTACGGGCAGGCTCTAATATCAAAGTTTCTGTCGACAGCAGCTTTGCGATTACAATCTTCGCTATGGTCCCATTGGTGCGCTACACAATTGAGGGCTTACGGAATGTGCCTGAGGAAATGACAGAAGCTGCTGACATGTCGGGGGCTACGCGGCTGCAAAAACTTTGGTTGGTACAGTTTCCACTGGCTTTGCCGACCATGGCCGTTGGTTTCAATCAGGCGCTGATGTTCGCGTTCTTCATGACCATGATCGCTGCCTTTATCGGGACAATTGATCTTGGACAGGAATTACAACGGACATTGGCTGGTACAGACTTAGGGCGTAATTTTGTTTTGGGTATTTGTGTATCACTGATGGCTCTATCGTTCGATCTTGCGATCCTCAAATGGGCCTCAGACAAGAAAAAGATACTTGGTTTGTAAACTGGCCGAACAGAAAATTACGGGGACACAATCGAGTTGACCAACACTTTGCTTACAGCTGACGACAAGGGTCGTCCTGTTGTCGGATGTGTTGCATCG
>JAOEQC010000028.1 GCA_028388995.1 Ascidiaceihabitans sp.
CAAGCGTCGCGTTTCGAGTGTCCTTCGTTTGATCCTTTCTCTTTGTTGTAGAATGGCTTTGTCGCGTCCAAAGTAGACGTCGGCGGGCGTGACGTTGTTCAGGCTCTCGTGGTAACGCTGGTGATTGTAATGGTCGACGAAGGCTTCGATCTGGGCTTCGAGATCACCGGGCAAAAAGTAGTTTTCCAGCAGAATGCGGTTCTTCAGGGTTTGATGCCAGCGTTCGATCTTGCCTTGGGTTTGCGGATGATACGGCGCACCGCGCGAGTGCTTCATGCCTTTGTCCTGCAACCATTCGGCCAACTCGCCAGAGACATAGCTGGATCCATTGTCGCTGAGCAGCCTTGGTTTGTGGACGACGTGAACCTGATCGCAACCGGATGCTTCCAAGGCCAAGTCCAGCGTGTCTGTCACGTCCTGGGTTCTCATGTTGGTACAGAGTTTCCATGAGATGATGTATCGGCTGTAATCGTCCAAGATCGTGCTGAGATAGAACCAGCCCCAACCGATGATCTTTAGATAGGTGAAGTCGGTCTGCCAGAGTTGGTTAATGGCCGTCGTCTTGTCTTTGAACTCGCTGGCCGCCTTGATCACAATGAAGGCAGGACTGGTGATCAGGTCATGCGCCTTCAGTATCCGATATGTCGAAGCCTCTGATACAAAGTAGCTTTCCTTGTCAGTGAAGGTCACGGCCAGTTCTCTTGGAGACAACTCCGTTTCCGTCAACGCCAGTTTGACCACCTTGCGGCGCACCTCGTCCGGAATGCGGTTCCAGACGTGTTTTGGTTTAGGGGATTGATCCCGCAGGCCAGCTTCACCACGCTGAAGATAGCGATCATACCAACGATAGAACGTGGTGCGGGGGATGCCCAATTTGGCCAGCGTTAGACGCGCCGACAGGTGGCTTTCTTCGACCAGGCGGATGATCTCTAGCTTCTCGGATGCAGGGTATCTCATTCGTGGTCGCCCCCATCTCCCAGCATGCTTTTTTTAAGCAAACGGAGTTCGAGCGTTTGCTCCGCCACAACTTCTTTCAGGTCGCGGGCTTCGCGGCGCAGGTCCTTCACCTCGTCAGTGTTTGCGGCACGTGCTGTATCGCCTGCAAGGCGCCGTTTTCCAGCCTCCATGAAGTCCTTGGACCATTTGTAGTAAATGCCCTGAGCGATGCCTTCGCGGCGACACAGTTCAGCAATGCTGTCTTCCCCGCGCAGGCCGTCCAAGACGATCCTGATCTTCTCTTCGGATGAGTAATGCTTGCGTGTCGCCCGCTTGATATCTTTGACAATCTTCTCGCCAGGGCTTTTGCGTGTTCCAGTTGTCTGTCTCATGTCCCACTCCTCTGTGGTTACGATGAGCAACAAACACTCTCTTAGAAAATAACGCTATTTGGACCCATAGGCGCTGACGTCAGACATTTACCAAATCAGGACCTGTCGGGCCGCTGCATGGCATACCCGTCACGATCAAAGAAAATGTCGACCAAGCCGGCCTCGCCAGTCCAAACGGCGTGCCAGACTTTCGTAATTTGATCGCCACACAGGACAGCCCCTTTGTCACCAACCTCAAAGCTGCAGGTGCAATTGTTATCGGCCGTACCAACACACCTGAATTTTCCTTTCGGGGCACCACAGATAATCCGCTTCATGGCCGCACGTTTAATCCTTGGAATGATTGGGCAAGTGCGGGTGGATCTTCAGGCGGCGCATCTTCTGCGGTGATGTCTGGCATGGGAGCGATTGCGCATGGCAATGACATTGGGGGCTCGCTTCGGTTTCCGTCAACCTGCACAGGCGCGGCAACGGTGAAGCCGGGTCTCGGACGCACGCCAGCCTACAATGGATCCCAAGCTGCCGAAAGAGGGATCCTGTCTCAACTGACATCGACCCAAGGCGTGATTTGCCGCGAAGTGCGCGATGTACGTTTAGCGATGCAATGTGCGATTAAATACACACCACTTGAACCATGGCAGGTCGACATGCCTTGGGATGGGCCTGTGCACGACGGACCAATCAAGGTTGGCTTTACCCAAGAAACCTACGGTTGCGAGATGCATCCTGCTATACAAGATGCGCTGAACGTCGCGCAGGAAGCGCTAACGGATGCGGGGTATATCGTTGAAGAAATAGACGTCCCAAATATGCTAGAGATCGGCAACGAAGCGTTGCGTACATTATTTGGTGAAACGAAGGCTTTGACGGGGGACATCATCCGCAAACACGGCAGTGCAGAGTTCAACACTTATTTCGATCATTGCTACGACATCGCACCTCCTTATGAGGGGGATGAGTTACTTGCAGCCTATGCACGTCGATTGAGCTATATTCGCGAATGGTTGCTGGTGTTGGATCGCTATCCGTTAGTTCTGACGCCTTTCTTATTGCAGCCGACCTTTGCACATGCTCGCGACTATGAGGGGCGAGAAGGCGCAGAAGACATCATGTTGAAAGGATTTTATTCTTATTCGATGAACTTCATGGGCCTTCCTGCTGGCAATGTGTCAGCCAACTTCAACAACGGACTTCCTGTGGGCGTGCAACTTGTGGGACGCCGCTTCCGTGAGGACATGATCCTTGATGCATGCGAAGCAATCGAAACCCTGGTCGGTGTGATGGCGAATAGATTGTTTGAGATATATGGTTGATTTGGATATATGGGGGTGTATCCCCGCAGCATACGTTGACTAACACACAAGACCGTTTAACTGATAACAGAACATCGGCGGTAAAACATGAGCAATATCCACACAACAATCAAGTTTGATGGTCCAGCGCTGGACGCTAAAGCAATAGACGTTGCGCACCTCGCCCCAGCTTTGCTTGCGCTGAGCGATTTAGTCAAAGAGACAAACCGATATGCCAATGGTGACCGTGCTGGCGTAAGAGTTCTGGTTAGCGCGGATTTAGAACAAAAGTGTTTTGAATTGACTGTGGAATTAGCTTTAACTATTTGGGAGCAAGCAAAGCTTCTTATAGCGGATGATCGCGTACAAACGGCAAAAGAGATAGCCGAATGGATCGGAATCATTGGCGCTCCCACTTACGGATTGTTTCGTTTCATCAAAGAGATCAGTGACCGCCTCAACAACACACCGCGAAAAGATGTTGGAGGAAATGCGATGAACGCCCTACCCTGAGGCTAACAGGAGTAGCGGTTCAGGTATCGCGCACACAGCCGCCAAAAGTTTGTATTCACTAAACGGATCGCGGTTCTTAACACTGCTCTAACGAGTATTAGCGGCGCTCGTCAAAGTATGGTTATAAGCTATCGATGAGTGGCAAAGGTAATTGTTTCGAAAATAAAAACGGGCGCACCTTTCGATGCGTCCGAAATTTTTTTTGATCAAACTGTGTGTTGTTTAGAAGTGCGCGGATTTAGCGCCCGCTGGCTTCTCGATTGGCGGGGCGAACTTGGTCAGGTCGATGCCATCAACCGCGTCTTTGTACTCTTCCAGCGTTGGTGTGCGCCCGAGGATCGCGGAGAGCACGACGACTGGGGTAGAGGCCAACAAAGACTCGCCTGCTTTCTCAGCGGTATCCTCAACGACGCGGCCTTTGAACAAGCGCGTGGATGTTGCGAGAACCGTGTCACCCTTGGCCGCCTTTTCTTGGTTACCCATGCAAAGGTTACAGCCTGGGCGTTCGAGGTAGAGAATGTTCTCATACTCGGTCCGCGCGGTGTTTTTCGGTGCGGTGTCATCGAACTCGAAACCGGAGTACTTTTGCAGCACTGTCCAGTCGCCTTCTTCCTTCAACTCATCAATGATGTTGTAGGTCGGCGCGGCGACGACCAGTGGGGCTTTGAACTCAACCTTACCAGAGTTCTTTTCCAAGTTGCGTAGCATCTGAGCGACGATTTTCACGTCACCCTTGTGCACCATGCACGACCCAACAAAGCCAAGATCGACTTTCTTGTCTGCATAAAATGAAATCGGGCGGATGGTATCGTGGGTGTAACGCTTTGAAATATCATCATTTTTTACGTCTGGATCGGCGATCATCGGTTCAACGATGGTATCTAGATCAACGAGCACTTCTGCAAAGTACTTCGCGTTGCGGTCAGGCTGCAATGCAGGTTTCTCACCAGACTTGATTTCAGCAATGCGTTTATCGGCCTTCGCGATCAGACCGGCCAACATGCCGTTGTCATGCTCCATGCCTTTGTCGATCATGATCTGGATACGGGATTTTGAAAGCTCAAGCGAGCCGATCAGCGTTTCGTCGTTGGAAATACAAACAGAGGCCTTGGCCTTCATTTCCGCTGTCCAGTCAGTGAAAGTGAACGCCTGATCCGCAAGTAGCGTGCCAATGTGGACTTCAATCACACGGCCCTGAAACACGTTGTCGCCGTGTTGTTCCAGCATCTGCAACTGCGTTGCATGCACCACGTCGCGGAAATCCATGTGATCGGCCATTTGGCCTTTGAACGTCACTTTGACCGATTCAGGGATCGGCATTGATGCTTCACCTGTGGCTAGAGCCAGCGCAACGGTGCCCGAATCCGCACCAAAGGCCACGCCTTTGGACATACGTGTGTGGCTGTCGCCGCCGATAATCACGTCCCAATCGCTGACGGTTACGTCGTTCAGCACCTTGTGGATCACGTCCGTCATGGCGTGATATTCGCCTTTCGGATCGCGGCCCGTGACCAGGCCAAAGTCGTTCATGAACTTCATCAGACGCGGTGTGTTTTCCTGCGCTTTAATGTCCCAAACAGAGGCCGTGTGGCACCCAGATTGGTATGCACCGTCGACTGAGGGTGACACGATCGTCGCGGCCATTGCCTCAAGTTCTTGCATGGTCATCAAGCCTGTGGTGTCTTGTGATCCCACAATGTTCACGCCAACTCGAACGTCTGATTCAGCGTACAGAACCGTGCCGGGCGTTACACCACGGGCATTGGCGTTAAAGATTTTTTCAACAGCAGTCAGGCCTTGACCCTCATGGTTGATTTCTTTGGATGGTGCGAACACCAGCGGTGCATCAACCCCAAGGGTTTCCGCCGCAAACGTTTGCAACTTCTTACCAAAAACGATGGCATAAGACCCACCCGCCTTCATGAATTCCATTTTTTGCGGGGTGAAAGAGCTGGACATATCCACCAGCGCGTCGCCATCTTCACTATACAGCTTTTTGTCTTTGGTGTTGATTTTCAACACGGTGCCCGTAGCGACGGAATACTTTTCCTCAAGGACAGGATTGCCGTCGTTGTTCAGGATTGGATTGCCGTCTTCGTCGGTTTTCTTAACCCAGTTCTTCAAATCGACACCGATGCCGCCGGTAACGCCAACAGTTGTCAGGAAGATCGGGGAAATGCCGTTCGTACCCGCGACAACAGGGGCGAAGTTTACGAAGGGAACATAAGGAGACGCCTGTCTCCCTGTCCAAAGTGCGACGTTGTTCACACCTGACATCCGCGAAGACCCAACACCCATCGTGCCTTTTTCCGCAATCAACATGACGCGCGCGTCAGGGTGTTGCAGCTTAAGATCCTGAATGTGTTTCTGGGCCGCCTCGTCGATCATGCATTTCCCGTGCAGTTCGCGGTCCGCACGCGAGTGCGCCTGATTGCCCGGTGACAGCAAGTCGGTGGAAATATCGCCTTCGCCCGCGACAAAGGTCACAACCTTAACCTCTTCTTCGATGTCAGGCAGCTTGGTGAAGAATTCAGCTTTGGCGTAGCTTTCAAGGATATCGCGTGCGACAGGATTGCCCGCGTCAAACGCCGCTTTCAAGCGGTCCATGTCTGCATCGTACAAGAAGAACTGGGTCTGCAGTACGTCGGCCGCTTGGCTAGAAATCGCAGCATCATTACCGAGTGCGAGGTCCAGCAGAACGTCCACAGAGGGGCCGCCCTTCATGTGGGACAGCAATTCAAAGGCGAACTCAGCGGAGACTTCTGGAACCTCAGAGGCGCCCAAAATGATGTCTTTCAAGAACTGCGCCTTCACGACTGCCGCGCTCGTTGTGCCGGGGAGTGTGTTGTAGATCAGAAAATTAAGCGAAGCATCCCGATGCGCGTGGCCCGCATCCAAGATTTGGGTGATGATTTCCTGTGTCAGTTCAGCACCGTCGATCGGCTTTGGGCTTAGTCCCTGCTTTTTGCGGGTTTCAATTTCTTCAAGGTATGCTGCATATAGGTTCATGATAATCTCGATTTTTAACTGTTTATGTGGCGAGAAGTGCCCAGAGTAAGCTGTCAGCTTAGGTGATTGAAACGGTTGTATGCAGCGGTATACCTAAGCGCGCGAAGGTGCAAGGTGTTGGATCGATGTTGGCCCAGAACGCGACAAACCCGTCGCTCAGAGACCTTTATCTGACTGCGCACGAGATCAATACAAGCCCCCTCTCATCGTTTGCAAGCAAACGACTGCCGGGCAGCGGGACGACGCTAAGGGCTTAGAAGTTTCCCGATGCAGCCTCCTTTAGGATCAGCTTGTCCAGCGTAAGGTCCGATACTGCTCGCCGCAGACGCTCGTTCTCTTTCTGTAACCGCTTCTGTTCCTTGAGTTGTTCTGTGCCCATTCCGCCATACTTCTTCTTCCAATGGTAATAGGTTTGTTCAGTCGCACTGATCTGTCAGATCACGTCAATCCGGGGCATGCCTTGCCCCATCAGAACTTCAACCTGCCGTAACTTCACGACAATCTCTTCAGGTTTGGGTCTCTTGATGGCCATTTATGGTCCCTTGTTCCTAACTATATTGGCGGACCAATTCAAAGGGGGAGGCTAAAAAGCACTGTTCGCTTTTTGCGGACCAAAAAAATAGCGCGCCAAGCATTTGTCTGACGCGCTATTCTGAAATCAATGTTGCGAGGTCTTAGATTGACTCTTCGATCCAGCTTTTCAACGCAGCCTTTGGTTTTGCGCCTGCCATGTTTGCAACAACTTGGCCGTCTTTGATGACGAACAGAGCAGGGATGCCACGGACACCCATTTTTGCTGCTGAGTTTGGGTTGGTGTCGACGTCAACTTTGACGATCTTGACCTTACCACCCAGCTCTTCAGACAATTCTTCGAGTGACGGGCCGATTTGTTTACAAGGGCCACACCATTCTGCCCAAAAATCAACAACAACTGGGATGTCTGAATTTGTGACTTCGGCTTCGAATTGTGCGTCTGATACTGCAACGGTTGCCATTTGGCTTCTCCTCAAGGGGCTAATTTGTTGGTTGGGAACTTATGAACCCGGTGTTCAAAGGTCAAGATATGTTGATGTCTTTAGCGCCTGAGACACAAGATCGTGTGTTAAAGGCATTAAGCTTTGCGTGTTGGTCCACAATATAGCTGTTTCGATCTCATGATCGGGATAAATTTCACGTAGTGCACAGGCATAGGCACCCATTTGGCGAAGCAAACCAACGGGGCAATTCTTAGCTGAATGCGGAATGGCGCGGTTGGTTTTGAAATCGATCGCGGTGATCTTATTGTCTGTGATCAACAAACGGTCAATCGTGCCATGAATGCGCTGCGATCCGATGGGCGCAGTTATCGAAATCTCTGCCAAGGTGTCGGGTGCAAAGACATGGGCCAATTCTGGTTTATCCAAAACGGCAACTGCCTCGGCTTTCGCCTTGGTTCGCAAGGTGTCTGACAACCCAAAACCCTGTTCAGTGGATTTATGCGGGTGTTCTAGATGCCAGTGCACCAAACTACCGTATGAAAGGGCGGTATCCTCATCCATTCCCAACTCACCTGCAAGGGCTTTGGCACCACCCAGATCCGATGGTGAAAGGGTTTTGACTGCCTCAATCGGATCGGCAGGTTTTTGAGTATAAAGCATCTCTAATAAAGGGGTATTTGTCGAAGAAATCGTCTTCTGTTTAAAAACAGGGGCACCCCAGTCGCCGTGTTCAATTCGCAAGATTGGGCCAACTTCGGGCATGGACGCATCTACCGCACCGGCGTGTTCCATCGCGCCCTGAACGGTATGGTACCATGACGGTTCGTTCTTACCTAAATCACCTGCCGCGGCCACGATCAGCCATTTCTCTGCGCGGCTCAACGCCACATAAAGCAGGCGCAGCTGCTCATTGCGCTGAGCGTCTTTCATCTCTTCCAATGCGTCCTGCATTGTTTTGGGTGTTTCACCGTCGCGCGCTTTCCAAACAGGCACTTCGCCCATTTTGATCACTTCACTTTTTACCTGAATGTTGCGTTTTCCAGTGTCTGGTAAAATCACGATGGGCGCTTCAAGGCCCTTTGATCCATGCACTGTCATCACCCGAATTTGGTCTGAGGCGCTATCGATTTGACGTTTGATGTTCAGATCATCGGCTTTCATCCAGACGATGAACCCTGTCAGGCTGGGAACCGCTGTGCGTTCATAAGCCAACGCTTGGGACAGCAATGCATTAATGCCATCTTCGGCCTCTGTTCCCAAGCGCCCTAATAATTTGCGCCGCCCATCGTGGCGGGTCAAAATACGTTCGATCAGATCGTAAGGGCGCAAGAAATCGGCGTTGTTACGCAGATCTCTTAGGACGGGTACGGTATCTGGGAAATCATCTGCACGGTCACGCAGGTTTTGCCACAGATGCACTTGGGTTCTGCGATGAGCTACGTCGAACAGTTGTTGTTCGCTCCACCCAAACAGCGGTGATTTTAATACGGTGGCAAGGGACAGGCTGTCTTCTGGTGTTGCCAAAAAGGAAATCAACGCACCTAGGTCACGCACAGCCAATTCAGCACCAACCTTTAGTCGATCGGCACCTGCTATAGCCAATTTCTGAACCTTGCAGGCGCGAATGATCTCAGAAAACAGGGCAGAGCGGCGTTGCACAAGAATCAGGAAATCACCGGCCGTAATAGGGCGCTTGATCGTGCTACCCTTTGGTCCGTCATCAGGAATAGTATGTTTGTCGTTAATCAGTCTAGCGATAGATCGGGCAATTTGATCCGCCAAAACCACTGTGTGGTGCTGTTCGCTGCGGCGATCAATCGGATCGAACCAATCACGTTCATCGTCGTCTTTGATGGGTTCGATGACAGGCCACAGGTCTACACGACCGGGTAGGTCGGATTTAAATGCGATGTGCTTTGAATCCTGCACAAACCCTGCGTGGGTTTTGTTGTCAAATGTCTGATCCACCATTCGCAAAATCGCGGCAGAGGAACGGAATGAAAAATCCAATGTTGTTTCTTGGAAGGGCGCGTCAATGGCTGCGAACTTTTCCTTAAACTCATCCTGCATCCGGTCAAATTCACGCGGGTCTGCCCCTTGGAATGAATAGATGGACTGTTTTTTATCTCCGACAACAAACAAGGTGCGTTTGACATCTTCGCGTGCACCATCCCCGCTTGAGAACTCTTCGGCTAGTTTGCGGATCACGTCCCACTGGTCTGGGCTGGTGTCTTGTGCCTCATCCACAAGAATGTGGTCGATCCCGCCATCAATGCGGAACAACACCCACGCCGCCACTTTTTCATCATTCAAAAGGTGACGCGCCTTTAAGATCAGATCGTCAAAGTCCAACCAGCCGCGTACCAGTTTGGCTTGTTCGTATTTCGCAACAAATGCATGGGCAAAGTCGTGTAAAACCTGTGTTCGACGCGCAGACTGAAGGGCCAAACGCTTATCTCGCGTATCTTCTATCCGCAGTATGAATGCCTCTAACTGGGGCATCAATGCTTCAACATTGCCTTGGGTCGCCTTGGTCGGAAATGTCCCTAACTTGGCAGAAAACGGATCTTTGGCACTGCCACCTGTTAGAAAAACACTTTCTAAAACGGGCAAAGATTTGAGGGATAATGTGTCAGCCATTTTCAGCTTTTCACCAGCCTTACCGTCATTGCCACCTTTGGAGGTCAAAACGGGGATCAGCTGATCCAGCAGTTGCCTTTCACCACCTTGAAAGGCCAACCCTTCAACCCCTGACTCGTCCAATCCCACAGCTTGACCAAACAGCGCGAGGCAATCATCCCACGCCAATGGATTTGCAAATGCAGCACGGTGGCCGACAATCTCTTGGGTCAGCCGTAAGAAATCTTCACCTGAGTATTGGTTGGCAAGTGCTGCAACCAAACCCGCTTCTGCTCCGTCTGCCATCATATCCACGATCTCACCGCGCAGCATGTCAGCTGCGCGTTCTTCGATCTCTTTGAACTGTGGGCTTACGTCGGCTTCCAACGGAAAACGGCGCAGAAGTGAGGCGCAGAACGAGTGGATTGTTTGGATCTTTAATCCACCGGGGGTTTCAATCGCACGGGCAAACAATGTGCGAGCATCGCGCAATTGATCGCCGTCCGGATTGTGACGCACACCTAATTCGCTTAGGGCGAGGCGCAATTCTGCATCTGGCAACATGGCCCAATCACCTAGGCGCTTGAAAAGACGGTTTTGCATCTCTGATGCGGCGGCCTTGGTGTAGGTCAGGCATAGAATATGTTGTGGTTGGACCTTGTCCAATAGCAGACGGGCCACGCGGTCCGTCAGAACACGGGTTTTGCCCGAACCTGCGTTGGCTGCAAGCCATGTAGACGTGGTTGGGTCTGCCGCGGCCAATTGGCGGCGCGTTGCTTCATTCGGTGTAATCATGTCAGATCCTCTGGCACAGGAATATCGGTGCCGTCCCATTCCCCAAAACGCGCAAGATGATCGTAATCACCGCGCTCCCGTTCGCTTTGGATTGTGCGTTGCGAGGTAAAACCCTGCTCAATGGACAAATAAGCGCGGATTAGTTGCGCCAGTTCATCCAGAACCTTAGCAGGCGGTTCTTTTTGCAATGGCGCGCGCACCTCAACAGGCTTGCTCCCTAGACCGATAAACACAGCTTCCGTCACCGTGTTCACACCCACATGTTTAAAGCTACCTTGTTCCATCATTGCCGCTTCGATCAGCAATTGTTTGTCGAACTTTGCCTGCTGTTTTTCAGTCGGGGGTGTCCCGGTTTTGTAGTCAAAAATTGCAACGCTATCGGGACCGGTTTGGTCAATCCGATCCGCATATCCGGTAAGGGTGAAGCCCAGTTTAGGCATGCTCATCACACCCTTGGCTTGCTTTTCAAATGCAATTGGTATGCTGCGGGCTTGGCGCTCTGCTTCTCTGGCGACAAACCAATCTGTCACGCGCGATAGCTTTGCCAACCAAAGCGCACGGGTTGCAGGCCAAGGCACGTCGCGGCCCAGCACGTCTGTGGCAACTTTCATCAAGTGTGTTGAGGTTAGCAAAGACGAATCTGCCATTATGTCTTTAACGAACACCTCCATAACGGAGTGGATCAAGATACCGCGCATAGGTGCGTCTGGGGATTGTACGATTGGATTCAGGGCACGCAGTTTTAATGTGTGCTTGGCATAAACTGCGTAGGGGTCGCGGATCAGGCGCTTGATCTCTGTCACGGACAGGGCATGTGGGCGCGCAGCGATTGGTGGACGTGGGGAAGGGCGATGGGCACGATCAACGTTTGTAGGTTTCTCTAGCACTTTAGTCTTGGCCAACCATTCATCGCCTTTCGCGATCATTTCCTTCAATACTTCAGGCCCATCAAGTGTGGGCAAGCCGCCCAACAAGTTCTGCAAGCGGTTCAGCCAGCGCGAGGGCACGGTTTCTGCATCGTCAGACCGTACAGACCGCGTGATCCAGACCTCTTCTGCGGCAACGGCCTGCTGAAAATCGTGTGCAGACAGACCAATGCGCCGCTCGGGCAGCAACAAACCCGCCTGATTGCGCAGGGCGCGGTTTAACCACGGATCGGGTTTGGGGGCTTCGGGCCATGTGCCCTCATTCAACCCGCCCAAAATGACCAAATCAGCCCCTTGAACTCGGGCTTCAAGGGTACCCCAAATCATGATGTTTGGATGAGGCGCGTCGCGGTCGCGCACTTCTTCGCCCGATAGCAAAGCACCGACCAGATCAACGTAGTCAGAGGCGGACATTTCGCCACCGTACTCTCCGTGTTCTGTCAGGGTGTCCATCACATTGCGGGCCTTTTGACCTGCGGATTTCAACCACAATTCACCCGTGGTTTCGCCCATAGGCCCTGATGCTATCGCTTCGGCCACTTGGATGTGCAAGGCGGTCCAATCGGCCAAGGTGCGGTCGCCCGCGAAATGCAGATTGCAAAACGTCTGACCAACCCAATCCGCCCAATCGGTGAGTGTGGTTGGTGGGTCTAGTTTGGCTGCTGCTTTTTGCGCGACCTCTGACACCCCTTCAGTAGTGGGATAAGGCAGTCCATCACGGCGAATGCGCAGTTCGATCCGTTGAGTGTTTAATTGGTGTAACCCGCGATCATGACCGCTGTGGGTCATTGGATGTTTTAGCAATGTCAGTAAGAATTCAGTATCTAACAAACGGGAAAACAACCCACCTACATGGCGCAGAAACCGCCCGGGAGGGGTAAGATGTAGTGGTGAACCCGCACTGTCATCGGGTAGAATATCCCAACGATCCAATGCCGCCGACACTTGTCGCGTTAGCATTCGATCAGGCGTAATAAGTGCCGCTGTTTGGCCGTCTTCCGCAGCCTTGCGCAGGCGCATCGCAATGGCTAATGCCTCATCGCGTGGCGTTTCAGCTTGTAACAGCGTGACGTCTTTCAACCCTTCAGCAATACCAGTTAAATGGGGACCTTCAGACAACCACGCATCTGTGACAGGCGCTGGGCGTAGAGCCAGGGAAACCAGCTTATTACGGGCAGGGGCGGCAGGCGCGTCATCGGCCCATGGGACCACGTCATCTGACGAGTTTTCCAACGACAGTAGCAGTTTGTGAAAACGGAACTGCGGGTGGTCTTCCGATAGCATCGCGTCAGACAGGCTGGTCCACACATCTGTTGGCATATCAAAATCAAAACCGGGCAGGATAACAGCACCATTTGGCAGTTTTGCGATTGCTTGCATCAGCATCAATGTCGTGCCGCGTGATCCTGTTGAACCCGCAAGGATAATGGGATGCTTTGGCGGGGTGTGTTCCCAACGTTCAACCAGATTTTGCACAATGATACGTTGGCGTGCTTCAGTGTCAGGTGTGTCTTGGGACAAATCGATGTAGGATTGCGCAATATTGATGAACGTCTTCGCGCGTTCCCAGTGGCCCGATTGATCCGTGACATCAAGGTTCGCAATGGCTTTGGCAGAAACACCTTCGCCCTGCATCTCGTCCATCAAAGTGGCAAGGCTGTCAGCAAGGTCATAAAGCGATGCGCGCGCGGCAAAGCTTTGCTCGCGCTCCAGCAGATTGGCAATAAGCTGTACCAATTCCAAACGACGCTTAAGTGCGGAATTGGATTTAGGTACATCAAGGTCTGGCAGCAAATCCTCGATCTCGTTCAGCATTCGAATGCGGGGCAATAAAAGGGCAGGGCCCGCATCAAATAAATTCCGCATACGGCGTGCCATACGACGGGTGTTCACGATAATTTCGACCTGTGCCATCTCATGGGGTGAGCGGCCATCCATCCGTTTGATCAGACCATTCACCAGCGATTTTGGGAAATCTACACCGTTGGGGATGCCAAAAAGATGCGTAGGATTTTGGGGATCAAACATTCATCATCTCTTCTGCCTGTGCGATGCCTTCAGGGTGTCCAACGTCGCACCAGTTACCGTGATACGAAATCCCAAAAAGACGATTGTTCTTTAGCATTTTGTTCCAAATGACGTTTAATGAGAACGATGGCTCTTTGACCGTCTTGAGAAGGTCGGTCTTAATAATCTGAATGCCACCATAAACAACAGCTGCCCCACGCGCCAAACGGCCATCGGATGCAATTGTGAAATCGCCATCACCAGAATAACCAACAGTTTGCACGACAGGGACACACACCAACAGAGCATCCATTTCAATTGGGTCCCAAACGTCCAACGCCTGTTGCAAAGGATTGGCCCCTTTCCAAATAGCGTCTGTATTCATGGTAAATACCGGGTCGGTTCCTAGAAGAGGCAGCGCATTGCGCAACCCTCCCCCTGTTTCCAAAACATCAGGCGCTTCAGTGATAGTCTGAACCTCTGTTCCATTCAGATGATCGACCAACATATGAGGAAGGTAATGCAGGTTCGCGATAATGTTATCAGGGTTGATTGTGCGGGCCAAATCAATCGAGTGATCAATCAGTGCACTACCCCCAACCTGAACCAATGGTTTGGGTTGGTGTGCGGTTAAATGTTTCATCCGCGTGCCAAAGCCCGCAGCGAAAAGCATCACAGATGTGGGACGGTCGCGCATTTTGATTTCAACTTAGCTAAAATGGTTTCATCTGGAAATGGAAGGTCGTTTAGAACCATGTCTACAATCGAAGATAATGCAGGATGGGCGAGGTTAGTCTTAATATGTGACCAAACCCGTGGAATTAGATCAACGTAATGTGCTTTGCCATCACGCATACAAAGACGAGCAAAAACACCCAAGATGCGGAGGTTGCGCTGCGCACCAAGCAGGGCATAGGCTGTTTCAAATTCATCGGCGTTCAGATTGTTTTGCGCGATGTAGCGGGCCTTCATCTGTGACTGTACTGTAGGTGACACATCACGCCGCGCGTCTTGCAAAACAGACACCAGATCATATGCAGGATGGCCCAGCATAGCGTCCTGAAAATCAAGCAAGCCAACCTTTTTAACCCCGTCTCGTTCGGGCATCCAAAGAAGGTTTTCAGCATGGTAATCGCGTTGGATCAAAACTTGGGGTGCAGATTGTAGGGGGGTAAGAAGCTGACTGAATTTGATCGAAAATTTAGTGGTTTTTGCGGGATCTATTTGACCGGTGGAACCCAGAACATACCATCCATAAGCAAGCGCAGCCATTTGCGTCATGACCTCAGTGCCATATGGGGAAAGCGGCGGACAGGATGCTTTGTGTAGATGGGTTAAGACATCTACAGCGGTCTCGTAAAACGGGACTTCAAGATGAGGTGATACCTCTAAAACCCGCGCAAACAGGTCGTCGCCAAGGTCTTCCAAGATCAAAAAACCTTGATGTTCGTCTTGCGCATAGATTCTGGGTGCTTTCAGTCCGATTGCATCCAGGTGCTGCGCAATTTTAACAAATGGGCGGATATCTTCGCCTTTTTCTGGCGGTGCATCCATCAAAATTGCGGTAGTGCCATCGACATGCATTAAACGATCATAACGTCGATTGGATGCGTCGCCGGCCACTGTCACGCGCTGGGCATTGCTCCACTGGGTTGTTCCCAGAAATTCGGACATGGCTGCTTTGCGATCAGTCATTGCGCCATCCCTTGGTTTTTGTATCCCACTTTGGATTATCCCATTGCGCGATCAGAACACGTGAATCCAACGTCCTTGAAGGCGTAAATTCGATATGAAGCGCATCAGTTGGGGTGTAATTTCCTAATCTGTCAGGCCATTCGATCAGGCAAACTGCTTCGGTCATCGCATCAAAAAGGCCAAGCTCTTCGATCTCTTGTTCTGCGCTTAAGCGGTAAAGATCTGAGTGCCAAACTTCACCAACCGCGGTGTCATATGTTTGCACAAGTGTGAAAGTTGGAGAGGGCACGTCTTCGTGCACCGTCAAAAGAGATTTGATGAAGGAACGCGCAAAATGTGTTTTGCCGGCACCAACTGCGCCCGTCAGTAAAATTGTGTCACCAATTTCGACGTTTTGTGCAAGAATACCTGCAAGATTTGCAGTCTCATTCGCGTCTGTCAGATCAATTTTAAGGGTGTTGTTTACCATGCTGCCTATGGTGGCGTGGGTGTGGCCAAGCTGCAAGTTAAATTGGTCTTATTCTTGTAGTTCAGGGCTCTTATTAGGGGTGCTATGTATGATGGCAGTCTTGGTTTTAAAAACCAGCATTTTTGAACCCAAAGCAACGGGTTTTGTCGAGCAAGAAAATACATCACTATTTTTCCACTTCCTCTCACATTCTCAGGGCGATTGTGGGCCAATTTTCATAATAAAATCGCGGATGTCTGCCCATGCAGAATTGGGTTGGCTCAGGCATCACTTGATTGTCACGTAGACAATTACAGAACGAAAGCAGGTCTGGCCGTGTTGATAAAAACTCTCCATGTAATTGTGATAGATCCATTAGGGCAGGGTTGAACAATGCAAGCTGTCCATTTCGGTCAAAAATCGCCAAACCTGTTGAAAGGTGCGCAAATGTTTTTGCAAGGGTTTGAACAAAGTTGCGCTGGGCGATTTCGGCATCGATTACTGCGTTGATATCAACCGCGTGAAACATTGCACTAACTTCGCAGGCGATTTGGGGTATATCATACCAAAGGTGTTTTCCGCTCGACCCTGAAGACACCGAAGTTCGGTTGCTGCGCAATGGATCTGTGGACTGAGCTTCGATATCAAAGAGTGTCATACCTGCCGTATCCCTTGAACGATGCTCTGGGGGAACTGTCGGCAAAAATGGTCAACAGCCCGTTAACCAATGGGTAAGTCTTTTATCTACAATAGAAATCTTTGATTTTCACCAAGCGGAATTGCGTTGCTGCCGTGGCGCGCATCAATCGTGTCGCGGGGCCATTTCACTTCGACAATTGCGCCAGTATGTTTGGCAGTGTCTGGTGCTGTCATGTATGGATCAGACCCATTTGCAAAACTCAGCTCAGCACCAGATCTTTCTAGCAAGGTCTTGGCTATAAATAGGCCTAAACCCATACCTTCATATCCTGGCCGGTCTTGACCTTCAGACGGCGTTTTGCGGTGCCCAACAAAGGGGTCACCGATGCGTCCAAGTAAATGAGGCGGGAAACCTGTCCCATCATCAACGATGCGGATTGAAATGGTGTCTGCAGTCCAATGTCCTTCGACCCAAACATTCTTGCTGGCGAAGTCGACGGCATTTTGCAACAGATTACGCAACCCATGTATAATCTCTGGTTTGCGCAAAATAGCGGGTTGGCTCATCTCCTCACCAGCCAATGGATCGTATGAAAAGTGCACAGCTTTGCCACGATGGGCGTGGGGCTCTGCGGCTTCTGTGATGACGGTCATTAAGGGTGCTTGGCGCAGGTGCAAATCGTCTTTTCCAGCCTGACCCATATCGCGTAAAATATCGCGACACCTGTCGGCCTGTTCACGGATTAATGCAGCATCGGCGCGTAAATCTTCGCGATCCTCCAATTCGTCCATCAACTCAGAACTGGCGAGTTTGATCGTGGCAAGAGGAGTGCCTAATTCATGGGCTGCAGCAGCGACAACGCCGCCTAGATCAGTTAACTTTTGTTCGCGCGACAGGGCCATTTGTGTGGCCGTTAGCGCATCGGACATCGAGTGCATTTCAGATGTAATCCGGCGCGAATAGGCCCCGATAAAGACAATGGCGATGACCAATGCGATCCAGTTCCCAAACAGGAAAACATCGGGCACGCGCAGGATAAACCCTTGGTCTGTTTTGAGGGATAGATGGAACTTGGACAGCAGCGTCACCATGGCAATTGCAGTGCCACCAGCCAGTAGGGTTGATTGCGTCGTAAGGACCGCGGCTGACACAGTAACTGGACCCAACAGTAGCAATGCAAACGGATTGTGCAGTCCACCAGAAAGAAACAACAAGAATCCTAATTGCAGCAAATCGAACATGACCATGGATAGGTTTTCGCGCTCAGAAAGGCGCTTGTTTTCAGGAAAGACAAATGCAGCGACCAGATTCCCAATGACTGAAAGGCCTACAGCAAAGTAACAAAGACCTAATTCCAACTGCAATCCGTAGACATATTGTCCAACCAAGATTGCGGTTAATTGTCCCACAATAGCGACCCATCGCAGGAAAATCATCGTTCTAAGTCTTATCCAGCTGGATCTTTGCTGTTCGGTGAAAACGCTAAGGTGGGAATCTGGCATGGGCTCACTATTTCTTTGATTGCGCAGGATAGGTGGACTGTTATCAATCCAGCATTGTTAAACAGTACTAATATACAAGGCGAATAACATGTCACGTATCATCGCACCGATTGCCGCAATTGCTGCAGCTGTTTTGGTTGGGGGTTCATGGTTGGCAACTCGAGGCGCCAATCCAGATCAATTTGCACAGTGTCGCGCATCCGCGGTCGCGGGTGGAACAGCCATTGGTGGACCTTTTGAGTTGGTGAATGCCAAAGGCGAAACAGTGACAGACAAGGACGTCATCACCGAACCGACAATGGTTTATTTCGGTTACACCTTCTGCCCAGATGTTTGCCCACTAGATGTATCGCGCAATGCTGAAGCAACTGACTTTTTGGCGGAGGGTGGCCAATCCATGACACCGCTTTTCATCTCTATCGATCCCAATCGTGACACGCCGGAAGTGGTTGGCGATTTTGCATTCAACATGCACGAAAAAATGGTTGGTCTGACGGGGTCACCTGAACAGGTTAAGGCCGCCAGCCAGGCGTACCGTACATATTACAAAGCGCACCCCGCTGATGACGAATATTACCTCGTTGACCATTCAACGTTTAGTTATCTGGTTCTCCCAGAACATGGGTTTGTAGAATTTTTCCGCCGTGAAGTTAGGGCCGAAGATATGGCCAAAACGGTCGGGTGCTTTATCGACAACGCTTAATATTGTGACTTAATTTGACCAAAGGGTGTCCGCGACCCATATTACCTCTGAACAAGGAGACGATTACATGGCAGACCCAATCGAATACGACCTTGGTGAAGACCGCACATTGATGTTGCTGGATGATGACGAACCCTTTTTGCGCCGGCTTGCAAAAGCGATGGAGAAACGTGGCTTTGAAGTTGAGACTGGCGGCAGCGTTGCCGCAGGTCGTGCAATTGCAACGGCCCGTCCACCGGCATACGCCGTGATCGATCTGCGCCTTGAGGACGGTAATGGTTTGGACGTGGTCGAAGTGCTGCGTGAAAAACGTCCAGATGCACGTATCGTTGTCCTGACAGGTTACGGTGCGATTGCGACGGCTGTTGCTGCGGTGAAAATTGGCGCGACAGACTATTTGTCCAAACCTGCAGACGCGACCGATATTATGAACGCGCTGTTGACCACAGGTGATGATCTGCCCCCACCACCAGAAAACCCGATGAGTGCGGATCGCGTACGTTGGGAACACATTCAACGTGTCTACGAATTATGTGATCGCAATGTGTCTGAAACAGCGCGTCGGTTGAACATGCACCGCAGGACATTGCAGCGCATCTTGGCTAAACGCTCACCGCGCTAAGCGTTTAGATGTCGTAGCGTTTGCTGATCTTGTCGACGATCAAACCGCTGTCCAACTGGACGTCTTTGTCGATGGTCCACGTGTGAAAACCGCGCGATTGATAATAGGTCAATCCGCCCTCATTGTCCGCGCGGATAGTGGCGTTGATCCATACATATCCCAAGTTTTTGGCTGCCTTTGAGGTGGCCGAAAACAGGGATGACCCAATGCCCAATCCCGTACGCCCGACCTGAACAAAGGTCGCAACATCGCACGCCTCTTCTGGCAGCTTTTCGTGCGGGGAAATCCATTGAAATCCGATGACCTGTTCAGCGTCATCCAATGCGACATGCCATGCAGATTCGTCTGGGGCAAAGGACATCCATTCGCTGATGTCGTGCCCTGTTACGGTCTGGGTCTTGGCCGTCGTGCCACCCTTTTCAATGATAGCGTTCAACAAGGTCGCCATCGACTTGGCGTCCATCGAACTGGCGCGGCGTACAGAGGTCAAGGCATTTCCTTTAGCAGTGCGTGGTGACGGGCGGTAAAGTCGTTGCGCGTTTCAACTGGGGTGCGCAAAACGATGGAAAGCCCGTCGATCACGCTTGAATCTGGTTTGCCAAACAGCTTTGTCGCTTCTTCATGCGAAAAGCCCGCGATTTGCACGGCTTCCATCCATGCACTGATACGGTCCGCTTTCTTAATCTGCTTTTTGACCGCAACAGGGATCACCGCAGGCAGACCAAAACGAATGTGGATTGCAGCCGTCAAGCGATCATCCAATTTTCCATACCCCGGACCGACGGCGGCTTTAACGGGGGAAATCATATCACCAATCACGTATTCAGGTGCATCATGCAGCAGGGCCGCCAACCGCCATTTAATTGGAGAATTGGGCGATATACGCCCATATAGCGTCTCAACCAGCAGTGAATGTTCAGCCACTGAATAGGCGAAATCGCCTTGTGTTTGACCGTTCCAGCGCGCGACAAAGGCAAGACCGTGAGCAATGTCTTCGATCTCAATATCCACAGGGGTGGGGTCCAGCAAATCCAGCCTGCGACCAGACAGCATACGTTGCCATGCACGAGGTTGTTGCGCCATTTCCTGATCCCTTCCTGTGTTAATTACTATTGTTTGTCACAGGATGTTGATCTCGACAATTGTATCGAAACGATTTCATCCTTTTCTTTTATGCAACGCAGCCCCATCTAATACATAACCAACATGAAAGGACACGCCATGACCACCTACACAAAGAACCCTGATGTCATCGCCACCCTCTCACCAGAGGAGTTCTATGTGACGCAAGAAAGCGGTACAGAACGTTCAGGTACGGGCAAATTACTCGCCAATAAAGAGCCGGGGCTTTACGTTGATATCGTATCGGGTGAACCATTGTTTGCCTCAAGCGACAAATACGAAAGCGGATGTGGATGGCCCAGCTTTACCAAAGCGATTGAACCGGCAAATGTAGCCGAACTGAAGGACGCGACCCTTGGTATGGTTCGCACCGAAGTGCGTTCCATGCACGGCGACAGCCACCTTGGCCACGTGTTTCCAGACGGACCGCGCGATCGGGGCGGATTGCGCTACTGTATCAACTCTGCCTCCCTACGTTTCGTCCACCGTGACGATATGGATGGGGAAGGCTACGGCGCATATATAGACCAAGTGGAGGACATCACATGACGATTGACCGCGCAGTTTTAGCAGGCGGATGCTTCTGGGGTATGCAGGACCTGATCCGCAAAATGCCAGGCGTCAGGGGCACCCGCGTTGGTTACACCGGTGGGGACGTTCCAAACGCAACCTACCGTGATCACGGGACACATGCGGAAGGGATCGAAATCATGTTCAATCCTAACAAAATCACCTACCGTGAGTTGTTGGAATTCTTCTTCCAAATCCACGACCCGACCACGCCTAACCGCCAAGGCAACGACCGTGGCTTGGGTTACCGTTCTGCCATCTACTATGCCAACAAAGCGCAGTATAAAACGGCGCTTGATACCATTGCAGATGTTGAGGCATCAGGCATTTGGCCGGGCAAAGTTGTGACCGAAGTCGACCCAGTTGGTGATTTCTGGGAAGCAGAGCCAGAGCATCAAGATTACCTTGAGCGGATACCAAATGGTTATACCTGCCACTTTGTACGACCCGATTGGACATTGCCAAAACGGGCAGCAGAATAAGAAAAAAGGCGGACCTTCGGGTCCGCTTTTTTTATGCGTGAAAGGAATTTAAATGGATCAGGTTATTTCAGACTGTATTAGCAACGCACTCAAAGAGATTGTTGAACAGATAGCGCCCGACGTTCGGTTCGTGCCTAAGTATGGCGGCGAAGTTTTGGCCTGCGATCTTGACAGTGACAAGAAATTCGTCGGTGGGATTTATGTCTACAAAGACCACGTGTCGTTAGAGTTTTCACAAGGCGCGTCGTTCGACGATCCCGATGGGCGGCTTGAGGGCAAAGGTAAGGGCCGTCGGCATTTGAAGTTGGCGAAGGTTGAGGACGCGATGGGGAAAGATGCGGAACGGTTTTTGAAGCAAGCGTTGAGTATCACGTAGGGCGGGGTTCGCCCCACCCTACGATTATTCAAATTTTTATGGGCTTTAGTTTATGCAAACATCTCTTGAGGAAATTGACCCAAAGCGATGCGTATTATGCGGTTCGGTAGGAAAATTAACTGGTGAGCATAAGGTTAAGCCTCAATCTCAAAGCTGGAAAATGGCAGTGTAGCTACCTATTTTTTGGGAAAAGATGATTGCTTTCGGCCAAAAATAGCACAAAGCCTAAAATCCAAAGAGTACCATTTTAATTACAAGGTTTGCGAAACGTGCAATTCCGATAGGACATAAAGTGCCGATCGTTCATTCCGCAATTTGCATGTTTATATGAGAAAGCTCTATGACGCTGCAAAGCCACTTACGGATTTCCCTCATCCCAAATTGTTTGCGTGCGCAGAGACGCTACCAGAAATGCAGAAAATGCGAAGAAAACGACAGCAAAGACGAGATCGCCCGGGCGCCGTTCACGATGGAAAAGCCGGATGAATTGTTCTGTTCTTGAGGAAACCATGTGCTTAAGCGGCCCGTTCATCTGAAAGCCACGACTTTATTGGGCAGATGGAACAGGCGCTGCGCAATATCTTGGATGTGGTCGAGGCCGCAGGTGGTATCGCCGAAAATATTACACGCCTCACGTGGTTCGCAATCGACAAGAAAGAATATGTTGCCCGTCAACGTGAAGTCGGCGATGTTTACCGCCGTGTGCTGGGCCGTCATTTTCCGGTAATGTCCATGCTGATCGTGGCCGGTTTAGTCGAAGATGACGCATTGCTTGAAATCGAGGCGACGGCGTTTATCGGAACAGGACGATAACGTAATTGCTGGAACCTTCATCTGTGATTTCCTGCGCGCACTGTTGAGGCCAACCATGCGTTTGCGGCGCAGATCTTGGCAGTATCGGAGCAATTGGACGTGCCTGATGATGGACCGGTGAACTTACACGGCGGAGGACATGCGATAAACGCCTTATCCTGAACCTAACAAGAGTAGCAGTTCAGGTATCGCTAACACGCTTTAGGGATTTCGCACTGCAGCAAACTGCCAATTGGACAAGGTTCAGTATTGGACGTGTTCGCCGGTACAAGAGTATCGCTTCCCGAAAGCGAACTTTAGCTGCGATCCAGCAACCCGGAAGTCTGGGCTCATTTGACACCTTCGCCTTGGCGGAAGTTGATAATGCCGTCACACTTCTTGGAAACAACAGCAACCGCTATCAGTGTTTAATCCGCAGATGGATGCCCTCATTTCGAGCTGTTTTGGCGCGTTCTTTCTCAGATGCTGCATTGGACCTCAATTGACCGAGTGCAGCGCTGATGTCAGAGCGCGAGGGTGCCCACACTGCCGCCACCACAGACGTAAAGTGTTTGACCCGTCACAAAACCGTTCTCTGGATCACAAAAGTACAAAAACGCATTTGAAATATCGCGCACTGTGCCAAGGCAGCCGACAGGAATTCGCTTAGCAAGCTCTGCCTCACGTGCGCTGCCCTTTTCTATGATGCCCCAGAAATTATCCGTTTGAACTGGCCCCGGTGCGACCACGTTTACTGTGATCCCGTGTTGTGCCAGCTCTAACGCCCAGGTTCGCGCCATACCGATGATACCCGCCTTTGTTGCGGAATATGCGGTACGTGTCGGAACGCCCAATGCAGCTCGCGACCCGTTGATAATTTCTTTCTAGCGGTTCAATCCAAGGTAAAACATTTTGGATGTTTCCATCAGTAATGACCTCTTTAGTCGGTTCGATTGTGACAACTCTTTATGGGTTTATCATTGAAGGGCGAAGTTTGGAGGGTGAATAACCTCACTCCAATTCCACCGACGGAATAATCCCAAAGAACGCCCCGCCAGACCAAACGCCAAACCAACCCTCGTGATGCACGCCCAGATCTACCAACCGATAGAAACTTTTGCGATCAATCAATGCTTCTAAATCTGCACGGATCAAGACATATGGCGACGGCTCCCCCGTCTCGGAATCCCGTTTAACCCGGATGGGGTGATGGACGCCCGCAACAACCACATCGTCGACCTGCGTCGTGAACGTCAAATCCTGATCCACACCCGTGCCTGCCGCGTTGAAATCAATTGCCACAAATGGGGCGTCATCGACCACGATCCCTACCTTCTCAACAGGCGTCACAAGGAAGTATTTTCCGTTTTCCCGCCTCAAGATCGACGAAAACATCTTAACCAATGCAGGCCGCCCGATCGGCGTGCCCTCGTAAAACCACGTCCCATCCCGTGCGATCCGCATATCCAGATCACCACAGAACGGCGGGTTCCACAGGTGCACAGGCGGCAAACCGCGTGTTTTCGTGGCGTTTACAGAGGCAACAAGGCCTTCTGCGCTGGGGATCACGGTGTTTTGTCCACTCATATGAATTGTCATTCCGTCGTTAAGCGATAGGTCGTCACCTATAGATATAACCTGCCGGAGACAGATGTCATGACCAATAGACAAGATATGGTTGCGCAAATAGAGGCGCTGGGCGAAAAACTTGGTCAGGTCAAGGCATCCATCAACCGTCGCTTCATTGGGCAAGAGCGGGTTGTCGACTTGATATTGACTGGCTGCGCGAGGGAAAGCGCTAAGCGGGCTGATTAGCCCGTGTTAGAGCCTGTTCAATATCATAAATCAGATCATCTGCATCTTCGATCCCGATAGACAGACGTAGCAAACGTGGATGCACGGGAAAGCCGTCGCCTGAGACTGTCTTGCGATGTTCAACCAAACTTTCAACCCCACCCAACGACGTTGCTGGGTAAAACAGTTCGCAGAATCGCGTGGTGTCGATGGCTGTTTGCTCAGTCCCTTTGACGATGATCGACATCATACCACCGAACTGACCGTTGGTCTGGCGTTTGGCCACTGCATGCCCTGGATCGGAGGCAAGGCCGGGATACAACACGGCTTCTAGCAACGGGTGCCCCTCAAAATGCGTGGCAATCGCCATTGCGTTTTGGCAAGAGCGTTCAACCCGTAAGAACAGGGTACGCATGCCGCGGATCAACAGCCATGCGTCAAAGGAATGCAGGGCGGTGCCATGTAGTTTGCGCACCATGCAGATGTCATCCCAATACTTGCCCGTCTTACGTACCGACAAAACACCAGCGGTGATGTCCGAGTGGCCGTTCAAGTATTTGGTGGCGGAATGAAACGAAATGTCAGCGCCAAAATCCAATGCTTTGGTCATAGAGGGTGGCGTGCCAGTACAATCAGCGACCAACTTTGCACCAGCCGCATGCGTGATGTCTGCTGCGGCCTGAATGTCTGTGACTTCCCAGTTTGGATTGTTGGGTGTTTCGACCCAAACAAGGGTGGTTGGTTTCGCAGCAACTGCGCTTTCCAATTCCGCTAAATTCCCTGCGGTATAGTAACTGACTGTGACACGACCGTTGGCGGCGTAATTTTGAATTTGCGCCAAAACACCGTGATACATGACTTTGGGTGCCACGATATGTGACCCCGTGGGCAAGTGTTCGATCACAGCGGTGCAGGCGGACATACCCGACGCGAACAAAAGCGATTCAGTGGCCCCCTCCATCTCTGCAATGACGGCCTCGGCGTGGGCTGTGGTTTGGCTGCCATCACGGCGATACCAATAGGGTTTGCGCACTTCATAGTTCTCATCGCGGGCATATGTGGCCGCAGGCTGGATTGATGGGACAACAGCCCCCGTTTCGGCTTCGACAAAGTGTAGGGCTTGGGCCACGCGTGTTTGGATCGACAGTTTGCGGTTGCTGTTTTCAGTCATTGGATTGTGCCCCTTAGGTCGGTTTTGGGCATCTGACCACCAGCAAGATCATTTGTACAGACGGTGGATGAATGACGGTGCGAAACACGTGATCGTGGTTAATCGGATGTTCACCGATGTGATGGATGTAAAGGAAGATATCTGCGCAAGGGGCCTGTGCGAAAAATGAGTATGGTCGATAAGTTAACAACGGAGCGGCGGGGTAGATTGGCCGCGGAATTGATGTTGGAACAAAAGCAGGTGGATCGGTACTGTCAACCTAACGTTTTCCAGGATCATATTGATGGGACAATCGAAATCTATGTGCTCAACAATTAACGCCAATCAGCGAGAGCAGCATCACGGTTTAGCTTGAAATGCGTGCGTAAGTAGAGATGTCGCTAATTAGCAATATCTCTCTGGTCCGATCCATTGCGCTTCAGAATATCTATCCCCGTGAGCCCAGCCGATTGGTAAAATGGCTTCAATTACTGCAAGCTCGCCAGACGTCAAAGTGCAGCTGGAGGCTTGTAAGTGCTCGGCAAAATGCGAGACGGAGCGAGTACCAGGAATTGGGAGAACATGATCACCTTGCGCTAAGAGCCATGCGACGGCTAGGCCCGCAGCAGATAGTCCCTTATCTGCTGCCAGTGATCGGAACCCTGCAGTGGCAAGGAAATTTGCCTCATAATTCGGCGTCATGAAGCGAGGGTTGTTTTTTAAGAAGGCAAGATCTTGTGCGGCAGCCATGCTTATTGGAGAGTCGGTCAGCAGAGAGCGACCTACAGGTGAGAATGCAACCATCGAGACCCCAAGTTCAGCGCAAGTTTGCATAAGGCCCAACTCGGGTGAACGAGTAGAAAGCGAGTATTCAGATTGCACAGCAGCCACAGGATGAACCGCATGCGCACGGCGCAGCGTGGTGGGTGCTATCTCTGAGAATCCGATCGCTTTAACTTTGCCAGATTTAACAAATGCGGCAAGCGTCTCTGTCACTTCCTCAATAGGAACATTGTGATCGCGACGATGGAGGTAATAAAGATCAACAGCTTCCACACCCAAACGTCTCAAACTGTTTTCGAGTTCGGTTTCCAAATGTTTGGGCGAGTTGTTGAAAATATTGCCTGGACCAGTCGGATTGCGAGTGATCCCACCCTTGGTCGCGATAACAAAATGATCCTGGGCTTGCGAATTAGCTTTAATGTAGCTGCCAATAGCTCTCTCAGATCGGCCCATTCCATAGACATTTGATGTGTCGAGATGGCTGACGCCAGCGTCCATTGCCATATCCAAAATCGCGTGACTTTCGCGCTCGTTGGTTGTTCCATAGAAATCAGAAAATGACATAGCGCCGAAGCCAATCGGATGGACCATTGGTCCTCCATGTCCAAGCTGTCTGTTTTTCATAATCAAAGCTCCCAAAAATCTATTAAGCGTATGAT
>JAOEQC010000029.1 GCA_028388995.1 Ascidiaceihabitans sp.
AGTCCAAGTTGCTAAACCCATTAGAATTGTACCAAGCAAAGCAATCAAAGCTGTGTTAGTTTTTCTTGTCATTCCTTTTTCTTTTTAAAATTTTAACTCTTGAGTGCCAACACCACTCGGTAAATTTTATAGAATAAGTTTCTATAAAAGATATTGCGTTATCTAATTTTCCAAAAAAGTTATAGATAAATCTATCAATCATGGTTTGATTGGTCCTATAATTTTCTTGTCTGGGTTATCTTCAAGATACTCTTTCTTTATATCTTGCCATAAACTAGTCTCTATTATATCTTGATTATCATCTATTGTAGGTACTATTCCTGTACATTTAGATACTAATAATTTAAAGTTTTCATTGTGTTTTATACTAGGATTTTTGTTTACTTTACTACACATTTTAAGAAGCTCTAACTGTTGTTTTAACTCCATATTTTCTTGCTGTATACTTCTAAATTCTTTAGTACAAGCTGATCCAATGTAATGTCTGTAAGTTAAACTTATCCTACCATTATCATCATTATTGTTGTAATTATTATTATCATTATAATGCCTATAATCATTCTCTCTATTCTCCTTTTCCAACCTAACATCAACTTCACCAGTTCTACAACTATTGTAACCATTGTTTAAGTATTCGTTTCTAGGATAAGCAGGTTCGGCAAAAAGGGTTAAACCTACTAACATCAAGATAAGTATTGCTGTAAATCTGTAATCCATCCTGCAACTCTCCATAGGTCATCCTTAATAATTTATTTCCCTGTTTAAGTCTTTGATGTCATACTCCATCTGCCTTACCTTATCTGCCAAGACTTCATATAAATTTTCTGCCATCTCCCATGTACCTTCTGCTCTTTCTAATTTTTGTAATACTGTGTTTAAATTAGATGTAACATTGGCTAGGTCTCTACGAATATTCTCCATATCCATAGTTTGTATCTTTTCTATTTGTGTTTGATTTGCGTTGATTGTGTCTGTTAGATTTACAATATATTTAACACCAGTGAATGTTCCAACTAGCAATGAAGCTACAATAGGAACCATAACTATGTTCTTCTTTAATAAATCTACTAGGTTCATTCACAAAAACCTACTGTATAATTGCGATAACTAATACAACACCAACAATAATCACTATCTCTTTGTGATCTGTCCAGTAGTGCATAGCTGCGTCTTTAATTTTATCAATCATAATTATCTCCTGTGTGGTTTTAATATAAGATATTACTTTCCCTGTCCACGATTTTTTGACTTACCTTTATGAAGTTTTTTAGACTTATTCATAGAAGATTTTTTTGGTCGTCTACCTATACTTGTTTTTTTTGGTATTCTTTCGTGTGGTTGATCTGCTATGTTGAACTTTACTCTTGCCATTTTTTCCTGTTTGTTGTGATAATAAACTTACCTTTTTTTTATACTGACTAACAGATGCTGTCATTATACCTTTGCTCATTTTTTAACTAATGAACCACCAAAGTATAATCCAATAATAGCTGACACTAGGTTAGTATCTAATGGTGTAATAACCAAACTATTAGAAGATAGTGTTATCCATTTCATTATTTCTTTTTCTGGTAAAAATAAGAATGAAGGTTTAAATTCTAAATAACCTACAATTACACTTACATCTGGTTGGAATATTGGCATTAGTTTTGGTAGCAATACTATTGCAAATACTGCAGTTAAAGCTATAATTCTTCTGGTCCATTGGAAGCCTTCGTTGTTATATTCTCTAGCTTCTTTAAAACCTTTTTGTTGTATATCTGCTCTTTGCAGTAACATCTTTTGTTCTGCTTGTTTAGCTTTTATACTTTGCGACCAGATACTCATTACTCCACCTAATACAGTAGAGCCTAGCATTGTTATCATTTCAAATGGCATTATTCTTTTTCCTCTAAATCTTTAATCTTTGATAGTGCATCATCTAAATCTTTAGTACAAAATTCTAGTTTTTGCAAACACCTTTTGTTAGCTGAATCTTTAGACTTATTAGCATCCTCAAGCTCTGCTATTTGACTTTTTAGTATTCTTACTTGGTCTTTATACTCATTAATAATATCTAACGAATTATCATTTGGCATATATTATTTTTACCTTTAGTTTGATTTGTTCTTTTGTTCTACCTCTGGATATAAGTGATCCAACTCTTTTTCTTTTATAGCCATCCTTGGCTGTATAGTCTGACTTCCTATAATTTTTAGACTTAACATCATAACCAGTATACTCACCTGTAGCCATATTTAAAGTAACAATATCTACAGGACCAAGTCCGCCAAGAGGTATAAACACTAGGATATTAGGGTCTTTTGCTAGTTCAATCTGTACTTTCATTTCGCTTATTAGACCAGTAATTGCTTTCTTTCTTCTAGCCATAACAACCTTAAAGTTAAAGTTTTTGAAATAATATAACTATAATTGTAAACATACCACCTATGAGAGCTGACATAGCATAGTACAAATGTTTTTTAATATCTTTGATCTCTGTTTCTATATTGTTTATTTTTTGATGAGTTTGTTTTTGCATGATACGACAAAGTTTTTCGTGTGATTCTATTTTCTCAAGTGCAATATTTTTAGGCATTATACTTGTTGTTGTTTTGTGCAACTGTATTGCGTTGATAGTTGAAATTTATTAACTGTTTCATCATCTACAGCTAATAAGTATTTGCTACTTGCATCCATAGCAGTTAATGCACAATGTTTCCAGCTGTCAAATGTTTGTTCGTATTTTATTGGTGGCTTACACTCTCCAGTTACAAATGAACATATTGAAAGCATAAGAACAAATTTCATTATTTTGGATTGTCTGCTTTTATTTTAGCAATGGTATCTTCCCAGTTTGTAGTACCATTAACATTATCCCAGTATTGCATATCAAGTTGATCTTGAATTGATGGATAAGCAGTTGCTCTATCTCTTTGATATTGGTTAGCATCATACTCTGCTTGTAACTCTACCATTTTAGCTTCTATGTCAGTTTTAGAAATAGGTGTTGTTCCATTTAACCATTGAATAGAATTTATATCTTCTTCATTAACAGATACTTCTGCATTTGGATTTATTTTTAATATTGCATCTATAATTCTTATCATTATGCTCCTATTTCTCTTGCTATAATTACTGATGTTGAATTGTTCCAGTTTATGTATAAAGCTCCACTTCCACCACCTCTTTTATAATATGTTGTATATGAAATTGCTGATGTTGAACTAGGAGAATCTAAATATTGACCAAATAATGGAAAACTATAACCACCGCCAGTAACTGCTCTTATTTGACCTAAACCAGCAGCTGTAACTACATTAGTTGAATCTCTATATAAAGTATGAATAAAATAAGTATTTGCATCTTCTATTAAATAATCACTTCCATAAGTAATTAAAATCTTACTTGAAGTAGAACTTGGAGTAATTGAAACAGTAGTTTGACTTGTTGTGTAACTTGTTGAACTCATATTTCTTTCTGATGATTTAGTTCCTTGAACAACTTGCAAAACCTTACCACCTACACCAGCTGGTAAAGCAGTTATCGCTGAGATGGTATTGTTATTAGGCTTGATTATAGACATCTCAGAATCTCCTCATCTTTGTTAAACTTGTTTAACGAAGCAGATATTGTATTATTGTTTGGTTTAATTATTGCCATGTTATACTCCTATCAATGCTTGGATTTCGTCATCATCTAATCCCAAGTCTTTTAGTTTTTGTTTGCCAGATGCTTTTTTATTTATTGCGTTTTGTTCAGCATCTTTTAATTCTTGTATCTTTGCATTAACATCAGCTTCGCTAGGTTTTGTTATTGAACTGTCATGCACTATAATATTTTCATAAGTCATTCTTTCAGTTCCAGTATAATCTTTTCTAAAACCGAACCATTGTCCAGAGTGCATTTTTGATAATGCTAGGTTTAAATATTCTTTATCCATTATTGACTATCTCCTAATCTTATAAAAGTAAATGTAGTTTTATTGTAATCTGTATCTCCTAATAGAGAATTACTACCCATACTAGCTGTTCTAAATCTAACTTTATGTGTTGATACATTTGTACAATTAAAATAGGCTTCAGCTAATCCTTGTTTTTTTTTATTACTTCCTTGATCTCCACCACATTCAGCAGTTGCAAGATCATCATAATTGCTATTATCTGGAGTTCCTTGTATTAAAGCATTTACATTACTGTCTGCTCCACCATCAAAGAAAAACATTGGAATTAGTTGTATTAAATATAATCCAGTAGATGCAAAAGTAAAAACACCAGAACTTACACTCACACCAGTTCCAAGTTTTGCAAATGTTGCATCATCAGCTCTTTCTAAATTTGCACTAATTGGTGTTAAATCTCCAGATACATTTGCTGAAAGTCTAAACATATCAGCTTCTGTAATTCCACCACCTTTAATTAATGAGTAATCAATTCTTTTCAATGTACCAGCATCTGATACTAAAAATTCGTCTGTATCAGCTGGTTCACTTGTTAAAGCTGTAGTACCAGAAATAATATCGTTATTTAATTTAGCTGCTGTAACAGAAGTTGAAGCAAGTTTAGCACTTGTAACTGTGCCATCACTAGGTACACCAAGATCAAGAACATCACCAAGTATCTGAATAAAATCTATAACATCTCCTGTAGCAAGGTTACTAGAAAATGTAATTGTAGAACCACTAACAGTAAAAGAACTGTTTGGTTTTTGGATCGTACCATTTAAAGAAACAATCATGTGATTAGCAGATTGAGGAGATACATTAACTGATCCTACTTGCATTGTGTATGCAGCTTGACCATTAACTACAGATATTGCATCACAAATCTGAAAGTTTCCTACTGTGGGTTTACGACCTATATAACTCAATTCTTACTCCTTAACTTTTTGGGTTATTATCTTTTATACTTTTAATTCTAGCTTTCCAAGAATTTATATCTTTATAAATTTCATCTAGCTGTTCACCAATATCACCATAAGCAGTACGTCTTGTACTTCTTACAACATTATTGGCTTCTTCTGTATCTGCTGCTGATTCTTGTGCTGATAATTGTGCGTCTGTTGGTTGTGCAATATCTAAATTCCACTCCTTAATGTAAGCACCATTGCCATCACTATCGTCTTGCAACATAACATCTTTTAAAAAATCTACATTACTAACTCCATTAGCTTTGCAGTATTCTTTTATTTTGTTACTTAGTTGTGCCATAGTTTTACCTCCTTAATTTTATGTAATAATTTTGTATCCACCTATTGATGTTTTATTGCTTCTAGCTTTTGCATCACCACCATTACTATCAGTTGAATATGAATATAATTCTATTGTATTTCCAGCACTTAAATTAAAAATTCCAGAAACATCTAAAGATACATGACGCAAATCTTGAGTGCTTATATTCATAAATTGTGATCCTTTTAAAGTGCTTCCATTTTTATAAATAGCTGCAAAAACTTCAAATCCATCATCACCAGCAGTTTCAAAATCATAAACAATAGTTCCTTCTAAATAATAATTACCACCTTCTCCACTAGGAACTGTAAAAGTTGTTCCATCAAAAGCACTATTTGTGTCAATTTCATTACTTGTCATTCCAGTAATTTTAACTGTTGCATTTCTAGTCATGGTTTGGTCAGAAGCTAATTGTCCATAAAAAGCTGGAGTGTTAGTTCCACCAGCACCAGTTACAGTTCCTGTAAATGCAAAGTTATCTGCAAGGTTAATTGATTCTGATTGTATTTTATCTATTGCCATTTAATTATTCTCCTTAAAATTTTCTTTGCATGAGTGTAATGAATGTAAAGCCATAATTTATTTTCCTTATTCTATAATTTTGTATGCTCCGAAAGATGATTGTCTATTACTATTTCCTAAAACTTGAACAGTTGCAGATGATGAATATTCCATTAAAGTAAAAAGCTCTATATAATCAGAACTGCCATTCATATCTACTACAATGGAAATTGTTGTATCAGCACTTTTTACAGGATTATTTCTATAATCTTGATTTACATATTTTATAGTTGAACCATTTTTTTTAAGTATAGCTCTGTTACTGTTAATGTTTGAAGTACCTATATATCCATTTACATTTCCATACACAAAATATTTTCCAGCTGTTTGAGGAGTAAAACGATAGTTTGTTGAATTATCATAAGCATTATCAGTATCAAAATCTTCTGTATTAAATGCAACTTTTGTTTCAGTATCATGTGATATAGTTTGATTAGATGAAAGATATGCTTGAAAAGCTGGAGTGTTAGTTCCACCAGCACTAGCAAATGTATTATCTCCTCTTAGAAATGTAGTTGCGTCTTTTGTACCAGTAGCAGATAGTTGCGATAAACCAACAGATGCGTTTGGTGGATTAACAGTTTGTAAAGCTCTGCCAAGATAAACTGCATACATGACATCACCAGATACTGTTGCACTTGATAGTGTCAGAGTTGTACCACTAGCTGTATATGCTTTACCACTTCCCGGTTGTTGAACTACTCCATTGATAACTAATCTAATTTCATTCTCATTGGTTACTGCATGGGATAAAGTATAATTTGTAGTAGCAGATACTGAAAAAGTTTCTGTCTCAAAACTTGCATAACTTTCTGCAGGAATGTTACCAATGTAAGCCAACTATATTCTCCTATGTACTTATGGAATCAACAACAGATAAAATGCAATCTATAGAACTTGTTGCTGAAGCTAATGCTTCAACAGAATCACCAGATTGTAAAACTACTTTTGATCCTCCATCAATTAATTCTAATGATCCACCCGCAGGGATTGGTGCGTCTTTAATTAAATAATAACTTGTTCCACCATTTTTTACAGTAGCATCAACTGTTACTGCAGATGTGCCTTTGTTAGCAAATCTCATACCAATTATTGCATCATCACTATTAGCTGCTGCTCTTATTTCAGTAGCAGATGTACCTACGTTTGTTTTTAAAACTCTTTCAAAATCTTGTGCCATACTTTATTCCTATACTATAAGGCAATCGCCATTGCAACAGCAAAACCTGCTGAAGCACCCGCTGCTGCTCCTGTTATTGTTAATGTTTCATTACCACCATCATTATTTTCTGTTAAGGTAATATTCGTTCCAGCAACTAATTTACCATTTAAAAAACCCGGTGTAGTATCATTAGAACTAACAGAAACTTTAACGTCTGTGTCAGCTTGAATAGTAACCCATGCTGAACCATTGTAAACCTTTAAAACTGAAGAAGTTGTATTAAAAAATAAATCACCAGAATCTAGCGAACTTGTTGGATCAGATGATCCTATTCTATATCTTACTGCAAAAGTGTTTACGTCTGTAATATTTGTTGCTGTTGTATTGATATTGGCTATTGAACCACTACAATTTGACATAGCAGTTACGTTTGCAGATGTACCTAAAGTATTCATTGCTGTAACATTTGCTGAAGTTCCAAGAACATTCATGTCATTTACAACATCTGCTGTACCTAGTGTGTTCATGTCAGCTACTACGTCTGTAGTACCTAGGATAGCCATATCTGCTACTGCGTCTGAAGTTCCAAGTCTACCAATTTCAGTTGCTTTACCAGCTACTGCACCAATGTCAGTTGCGTCTGCGGCTACTGCATCAATATTAGTTTGTTCAGATGAACTTGGTTTGATTGCAACCCAAGCTGAACCATCCCAAGCAAACATTTGATCAGAAGTAGAGTTCCAATATAATGCTCCATCTATTAAAGCATCTCCATCATTGTCTGTTGATGGTGCTGAAGATTTTGCACCAAGGTATCTGTCATCAAAACTATCAAAAGAAGCTGCTGCAGAAGTTGCCGAACTAGCCGAGGCAGTTGCAGAGTTTGCAGAATTGGTTGCTTGTGTTGAAGCGGTTGAAGCTGAAGTAGATGCGTTGGATGCTTGAGTAGAAGCAGTTGAAGCAGATGATGCTGAAGCAGTTGCAGAATTTGCACTGGCTGTAGCAGAAGTGGCTGCGGCACTGGCTGAAGTAGTTGCACTCGCTGCGTCTACCAATAAAGACCACTTGGCACTATCTGTGTTAGAAGTTAGTGGTTGTGATCCAGATGATGTGTGAGCTGTAATACAAATAAAAATATTATTAGTAGAGGTATCTTTTACAATATCTCTAACTTGATAAGCAGTAGAAGCACCCCAGTTACCTTTGAAAGTTCCAAGTTCCTGCGTAACCGCAAGTTCTCCAGTAGAATCAAAAGCTAGAATTTTGTTAGCACGATCAGTAGCACCTACAGTAAATTCTGTAGAAGTCATAGTATTTGTTCTTGATAATTTTATTGATCTATCAGCTTCTTCAGATACTTGTTGTGCAACCATAGTAGCACGATCCAAACCCTCTTCATGTGTCTCCGCAGGGAATGGATCATTAGCAATATAATCTATCGCTTGAGTTTGCGGGACATTCCTTCTAATTACTACAGTTTCACCAGAAGCCGGAGTGTTACCAGTAGTGAAAGTAATTGAACCTCCACTAGCATCACCCGCACCAGCTACTGTATAGTGTGTAGATAGACTTTTAGTTGTCTCTGTACCTGTAGATGATCTAATAATTACTGTTAGATCGCTGTCCTGCAAAATTTTAAATTGATAGGCAAAGTTAGTGGTACTGCCATTACCATTGTGGGAATTCTTAATAATTGTAGTTGATACTGTCATTTGTTAAAAACCTTTAAACTTTGTTGAGGGTTTTGTAAATAAATATTCTTGGTTATAATCCTTTTTCATTCTCTTTTCTACTCTTTTTAATACACCCGGATTCATAGTTTCAGCAAGTTGATATCCTATCATATAATCGTAAATAGACTTTATATAGAATAGATTTAAAAAAGGTATACTTTTTTCTATAGCATTATAAGTTTGTTTTGCAGCTTTACCACCTTCACCGGTCATAGCATATTTAAAAGCAAGTAAAAGATCAAACCCTGTTAATGGTACTGGACCAAATGCTGCCATACCAATTTCAGCACTGTTTCTTGTTTCTCTAAACAATACATCTCCATATATACCTAATCCACCACCTTGTAAAAGAGCTGACATTATAGTTTTAAATTTAGTAGGGTCTCTTCTGCCTTTACCTCTTAAAAAATCTTTTATACTCATAGATAGATAACCTAAAAATGCAGAAGTTACCATTAAAGCTGTAATACCTACAAAACCTCTTCCATAATCTTTATTAGGTCCTTTAAAATAAGATAATTCTCTACCTAAAACTTTAGTAACTATAGCAAATGGAAATGCTTTAAATTGACCCATAAATCTAATTGCTTCACCTTCTGGTGTACCCGCTAAATGACCTCTAGTCATATTTGCTTTTAATCTAGCATCTGGTTCAATTACTGCATAAATTGTTCTGTCTAATAACATACCAGATACAGATGCTTTAAATTTTTCTTTTTCTATTTGTAATTGTCTTTGTGTTAATGTTTCTACGTTTAATATTTTTTTTATATCAGTATCAGATATTTTATCTAGCATACCAATATTAATAAACTCCATACCATCATCTGCTTTTTCCATTGCAATTTTTCTAATAACATCCCATTTAGTAGAATCAATATTATATTGTGTAAAAAAATCTTGAAGTTGTTTGTTTAAATTTTTAAACTCTATATTTTTTTGTCTAGCAAAATAATTTGCCATACCTAACATTGAACCTTCTTTTAAAGTGTTGGTCCACCAAGAAAGTAAGTTATATTTAAAAAATGTTCTTTGAGCATTAGACCAACCTTTGCTTAAATTATCTCCTACTTGATGCCTAGCCGACATATCATAAATAGTATTATCAACAATAAAACCTAACATTTGTGCTATATCTTTTTTTTGTTTTGTATTTTTTATTTTTAATAAACTACCTAATGCTTCTGCCATACCACCTAAAAAAGTTCTACCTTGGTATCTAACTTCAGAACCATATATACCTATATCAGCTGCCGCTGAAATTGTAGCTCCACCTAGTTTAGCCATAGATGCTAAAGACCTAGCAATAGCAGAATATCTAGCAACACCAAAATCTGCTACTGTATAAATAGAACCATCTATAACTTTCATATATTTTTCAAATTGTTCTGGTCGTGAAATATTTTCTGCTGATGCACCCTTACCATCATCAACCATTCTTTTTTGTACAGCGAATCTAATTTTTTCAAAATTTTCTTTTGGTTTAGTGCCAAGTGCATCTATCATACCAATATTTCTTCCAGCAGTTTGTAATCCAGAAAAAAAAGATTCTTTTAAATTACCAACACCAAATTTATCATTATAATCAAACCAATCGTCTGCAGTTTTAAAATGTAATATTCTTTTAAAGTTTGAATCTTTTGCTATATTTTTAGAGGTTCTTGCTCCATAAGTATTTGCCACTCCATCAGCTAACAGATACTTATTGCCAACCAAAGTATTATAAACTTGTTGTAAAAATTCATCTACATTATCTGTGTTTGCAAAAGTTCTTTCAGCATCTATTTTTTGCATAACATAATCTTTCCATACTTTATAATTTTTATTATAATTAATATCTGTACCTTCAAATTTTTCATTAATTTTTATATCATCTAAATTTTTACCCAATGTATTTGCTGCATTTCTAACATTATATGGATCATGTGATTGTTTAACAATATATCCCCACATTTTAGCAATGTTAGCACCTCTATCATTTAATCTTTGTCTAATTGTTTCTGAATACTCTTCCATAATTTCTGCTAATTTTTTTATTTGTGGATTTTTTTCTGTTACCGGTGGTTTTGTTCCAGCTCTTTTTTCCATTATAGTTTGTTGTTGAGCAAGTTCTGACATAGCTCTTGTAACTCTTCTTTGTGTTTCAGCTTCTGTTAAACCTTCTAAACCATCTCTAAACATTATTTCTAAATTGTTTGCTCTTAACTTTGCGTTAAATCCAGCTATTAATTGATTAACACTTGCGTTTTGTTGTACAGAAACTGCTGATCTTGCACCTTCAACTCTTCTATTTGAACCAACCATTATTGCAATTAATCCTTCTTCCGGATTGTCTGGAAAGTTTTTTAAAACAAATTCTGTTAGTTTTCTATTTTTAACTTCATTTTCAATAGCATTTCTTTTGTCTATTTTTTTTTGTGCTTTAATTTGTTCCGAAACATCTTTAGCAATTTTATCTACATTGACTTCATCAATAGATGTTAATTTAGCTTCTGCTTGTGCTATCTTAATTTGATTAATTATTTCTTCTTTTGTAGCTGAACGAATAGAAGATTTTTTTAATAATTTTTCTACTCTTATTAAACATTTATTTGACATAATTATCTTCCATTAACGCAGTTAATTGCGTCTTTAATTGCTTCATCTAATTCTTTTTTCTTTGTAGTAACTTCATCTAAATCTTCTGTTTTTAATTTTATTTCTGAATCTCCTTGTTCAAATTGTAAGTTTAAATCTTTTTGTGATTCTTTAACAGTTTCTAATTGAGCTTGTAAAACTTCTATTTCAGCATCTTGTTCAATATCATTTCTATTAACAATATTATCTTCTAAATTTTTTAATTCTACATCATCTATTGATTGTTTAGGTGTAGTTCTAATATCTGGATTTGGTGATGAATCTGATGAGTTTCTTAAAACTGGATCGGCATTTGCTATAGGAGTTACATCAATAGCATCATCTAATAAAGCATCACCTAGAGCTTTTTGTAATAACATTTTTCTTGTGTTAGGGTCTGTAGCTTCTAGGTCTTTCATTATTTGAGAATTTTCTGGATAATATTCTCTATATAAATTTATATCTATATCTGTTTCTGTATCATCTCCTAATATTCTTTTACCTTCAGCAATTTTTTCATTAAATTTTCTACGAGTATTTATATCTTTTAATTTACCCGCACCTACATGAAGTCCACTACCTAATACTGTACCAAATGTAACATTTAAAAAACTATCGTACATATCATAATCAGCTTGTAAAGATTGAGCCACACCATAAACAATAGGTTCAACAAGTGTTGCACCAACAGCACCTTCCACTGCACCTCTTACTGCTCTTGCTTTTGTAAAACCTTGTCTAGCAACAAGTCTAGCAAAGTTAGTCTGTCCAAAAACAGGAATAAAAGAAGCAGCTACATTTATTGGGTCTACCATGCTGGTTGCTAACCCTGTAGCAAATTTTGCAGCACCAACATAAAATCCACCAGATAAAGGATTCCAAGAACCTCTTGGTCCTCTCATCATAATATTTTGTCTAGCTCTTTCTTCGTTTTTTTCTCTAACCATAATATCAACAACTGATTGATATTCATCTTCTTCAAAATATAATCCTATTTTAGCATGTTCTTTATTTAACTCCAATCTATCAATCATATTTTCTTTATTAAATTTTGATTTATTTCTTGCTTCACTTAAATCGCTATAATTCCATAAAGACATAACTGGGTTAAAGTTCCAGTTATCAGCAGCAACAGCACCTAATGATTCAAATAAACTTACTTCGTATTTGTCATAACCGGTTTCTTGTGCTGTCTCGTCTACATTTAGTCCAAAACCTAAATTCATATTATTTAATTTGAGCCATTAAATTACTTAATCTTTTAGCTCTTTTTCCTGTTTGTTGATGCCAAAGAGTTTTTCCTTTTATAGTTCCATTTGCATTATAATTATAAAGCATGTGTTTTGATGCTTCTTCATAATCACCTTTATTTATTGCTGCGATTGTTTTTTTAAATCCAGCTAATCCTTCACCACCCATTTGAAAAGCCATTTCAACTAATATTTCGTATGCTTCTCTATCTGTTGATGCAACTTTAATTAATTTTTTAACAGATTTATCTGCTGCCTTCATATCTTCTTTAAAAAAATTTTCTATTTCTTCATTACTATATTCTCTAATTTCTGCACCTTTAGGAAGTTTATGACCATGACCAACAGTATAAAAATCTTCTTTTACTTTTTTACCATTAACTGTGTATTCTAATTGATAAGGTGTATTTAAACCTTGTTTACCAATACCCTCATTATCTTTTATTCTTGTTACTAATTTATCTGAAAATGAAGTGTTGTTTATTATTTTTTTATCAACCATAGCTTCACCTTCATTTATAGTAAATCCAGTATAACCTTTTATTTGTCCTATTTCATATTCGGTAGGTACGTCAGTAACTCTTAATTTTTTAATATCCATTTGCATATCTGTACCCGGTAAAGTGTAACTAGTATCATTAAAATTAAAACTTAACTCTTTACCATCAACATTTACAACTGTTGCAAACTGACCACCATCTAAAACAACCCCAAAAACCAAACCAGTACCATCACCTTTATTTCTCCATTCACCATGCATCCTCATCATTCTTTTATGTTTATCTGAAAGTTCTTGTTCACTTACTCCTTGATTAAAAGGGTCTGTGCTTTTAAATGCTACAGCATTAAAATCTTCTAAATAATAATCTTTAATTAATTCTGCTTTATCTTTTACTGCACCAGCAGTAGTACCAAATTCTGTTAAATCTTTGCCATCATATTTTAATGGAATAAAATAAGTTTCTTCTATTTGAAAATTTTTTAAAAACATATTTGTTGCAGATTCTACTGCGTCTGCTTGATCAAATTTAGTGTTAGTATACATTTCATTTAATGCATAGTATGCCATAACATTTTGCATATTATCCATTAATGATATTGCTTGACTACTATCAATATTATTATTTCTTCTAATTATATTTTCAAATTCTTGTAAATCAGAATTAGTTGCAATTTCTGCTTCTATATCTGAAAATTTAATATCATTTTTCTTACCCCAATCTTTTAATTTATCTTGCTCTATTTTATTGTCAAAACTAAAAAATTTTTCAGCTTCTATATCGTTTGCTAAAGTCATTGCAAATACTGCGGTAAAAGGTAGTCCGGCAGCTTGTAACTCTTGTAGAGCTTTAGAATCAAATTCACCAAAATTATCTCTTAATGAAGCTAACATAGCTTGAGATTCTGCAGCATTTTCTTGTGATTTTAATTTATAAGTTTCTACAAAGTTAGTAGCTTCTTGTGTTGTCATAACTCTTTGTTTATGTTCTGGTACACCTAATGCTATTTGAGCATTTATTAATTCTTCTGTTATTTCTGATTTTAATTGACTTTGAGCTTCTACATTTGTTTCTGCATTTAATTGTATATTTAATTGTTCTAATTTAGAATTAGTTGAATATATAAATTTTACTGGATCATTATTTAAAGCTGTAGACCTTGTAACCAAAGCTGTTTCATATTCTTGAATAATTAATTGTCCTTCTTTTTCTCCAGCTATTGTTATTGCTTCTTCTTTAAAACCAGCAAGTATGTTTTCTAAATCTTTATTAGGTGCTGAAAATAATATTTTTTTATTATCAACAGTAGTGTCAATAATATATTTTTTTTGTTGCATTTGTTCTACTTGCATTGGAGGTAATATTTCTTTTGCAAGTTCCATGTCAAAAAATGGTACATCTTTACCAGCAGCAGATGCTGCTAATACATTATTCCAAGAATTAATTAATGGTTGTCTCAAAATAGTTACTGCTTTAGATTCTAAATCTTGTCTTTGTTCATAAGTTAAGTCTGGTAAATAATCTTTATTATCTTTTAAAAGAAAAAAAGTTGATCTAGGTTTTTGTTGAACATCTGCCAAACCATCATATAATTGTATTTCTGCAGGTATACTGTCTACTAATTTTTTTAAAGCTACAGGAGATACTTGAGAGCTAAATGTATCTATGGCTAATTTTGTTAAATCTGCCGGTAAAGTTTCTTTATCAATACCACCATCTATGTAAGCTGTTTTTAATAAATTTTCTTTTGCTTTTACATATTCATTATTTAATGAACTAACTATTTGTTGAGATATATAAGTGTCTGTTTTAAAAATTGCTTTTTGTGTTTCAGCTAAAGCATAGTTAGAAAATTTATCTTGAACATTTCCATTAGTTGCTAACGATCTATATTTTTTAATAAATTGATCTGATTTTTCTTTTAAGTAAATATTTGCAGCTTCTTTGTTTGTTGCATATTTTTCATCAGTTTTAATAGTTTGGGTAACTGATTGCATATCAGTAATAAAATCATTTTCTAATTTTAATGCTTCTGTTTGATTTTGTAGAGCATTTTCTTTTACTTTTTGTTCAACAATAGTTTTTGTAATAGGTGCTAATGCACTAGCAATATTATTATTTAATCCCATCTGGATATTAGTAGTAGTTCCTTCTAATTGAGTAATTGAACCTTCTGCTGTAAATGTAGGTATTTTAGGCACTATGCTACTCCTTTAGGTTTATTCATCATTGAATATATATTTGATCCTGTTTGTGCTATTGTGCTTATTTGTGCAAGTTTAGATTCGTTTCTAGCCATTGTACCCCTTATTCTTGCAAAGTTTGCTTCTTCCATTTTATTTGCTACAGCAACTTGTGAATTATATTTAATTAATTCTTTTTGTAATTGTGCTTCATAAACATTTGATAATTGTATATTATAGGCACTACCACTATCCATAACAACACCGGATTTAGCAAGTGCTACTTTTGTTTGACCTTCAATTTTTGTAAAATTTTTTTCAAATTGAGCTATATCAAACTCTGCTTTTGCTTCTATTTGATCTGCTTGACCTTCAAGAATAAGTGCATTTCTATTATTAACTCTTTGATTAAATTTACCAATCTCTCCTTGAGCTTTGTATTGTGCAGCTCCCATTGCTAATTGAAAAGGTACTGCTCCCATTAGAATATCCTCGCATACATATATTGATCTGTGCCATCAAAACCAAACTTTTTCATTAAACCTTCTTCTTCTAATCCTAACCATTCTGCAAATCTTAAACCTTGTTTAAAATCTTTTCTAATTGCAGATTGAACTCTAGTAATATTATTTTCTTTTGCAACTCTAGCAAAATCTTTTTTAATTGCTTTTGCTACACCTAGTGGATGTTTCCACATTTCACTTGTAGCTATAACCCAACCTTCTGCAACTTGACCCCAAATAATTTTCATACCTGCTGCAAAGATAGGTTTATTATTTACAATACCAGTAAAAGCTAAATGATCTTGTTCTAAATTTTTAGCATCACCTTCTACATTAATGTAGTGTCTATCTGCTTCTAATACTTTGTGGTTCATTTGACAGGATAATATAAACTGTCCATGAGCCTTTGTGTAAGGTACTATATGTAGTGTATTATCCATCATTTGTTACTAGCCTTGGGTATAGTGATAAAATTGTTAAAGGTAAAGGTTGAGTTTGCCTTACAATCATAAATCCATCTGTATCATAATCTCCTCTAAATTCTACCTCTTTATCTCCTGTAAAAGGTGGTATACCTTGATCCATAGGATTAGCAGAAGTTCTAAAGGGTACTCTTTCCATATTGTTTAAATCTGGTCCAACCTCAACACCAACACTTTCGTATAGTCTTGCAGTAACTTCGTATATTCTTTTTGTTTTAGCTTGTGATGTACCATTCTGTGAACCAGCATCTATTCTCATAGTTTTTAATAATGATGTATATCCTAATCCAACTTTAATTTTATTTGCAAATCTATCTAATGTAATAGCATTTGATGATACAGTTTTTGTAGGGTGTGTTGCACCATCAGCCAATATACTTACTACTTGACCTTCTAAATGATTTAATCCAGCTACAGAATTAACAACCTGTTTAACAGTTGCACCAGATGTGTGAGCTATTGCTGTAGTTATGTTTTGACCTCTTGTACATCCAGTTAAATTATTTGTAGATTTACCTGTGTAAGTAATTATTTCTCCACCAATTTTTATTGTACCGGATGATGTAAAGTCTGTTCCAGATGCTACAATAACTGTTGTAGCTGTTGCAGAAATATCGCCATTTAATGTTGATGTTGCACCGCTGTAAGAAAGTTGAGAATCTAAAAAATTAAATGTAGTGTTATCTGTTTCTGTAAAATCAAATGTGTTTAGATATTCTACATATCTTTTTGTAGCACCATTAATAGTTCTTTTAATAATCATATATAGTTCATACTCACTATCTTCAGTTGGTATAACTGCAACTGATTCACATACTGCTTTACCAGTTCCAAATGCTCCGCCAAAAACATGTCTATGCCAAGCAACTACTTCTTGTTCTCTTTGATAGGTAAGTGCAACTAATTCACCATCTCCTCTAACGCACCAAATAATTGCTAAAGGTTCTTCTTGATATGCCATCTCTACAATGCCTCCTTCAGTAATGTGTTCGGCAAGGATGGTAAGATCGGGTGCTGTATAACCATCTACGTCAAAATTATAAGCTAGTTCTCTAATTTTTCTTTTTGCTCTTTGTAAAAATAATGTTGCGTTACCTACAGATATACCATCTACATTTGCTGCACCATGGTTAGATTGTTTTTTAATCATAATGTTAGTAGGGGTAATGGCATTATTATCTCCACCACCAGTAACTGCAAACTCACCACCTGCTGTACCTATAATTAAAGTTCTAGTTGATGCTAGAAATCTAATTGCATTTACTTGGTTAGAAGCGATTGTATAAATAATTGCATCATCATCTGCTACAGTGCCACCAATATTTGCATCCATGTTTTCATAATCACCAGATTTAGAAAGATAAACTGTTTGTGGATTGTTAAGTGTTGCAGCAAATACCAATCGTTGTTCAAAAAAAGTTACACAAGCAGGATGACCAGTGGTGTCAGAGAAAGCACCAAGAAACCAATTAGTAATAGCATTAGCATTTGCAAAAGCTGTAGTTACATTTACTGTAACAACTGTAGTATTTGTTCTGCCGGTAATTGTACCATAACCAGAGTTAAAATGTATTTGTCTACCTATATCTGTTGTTAAAAATCCAGAACCGCCATTGATACCTGTAACCGCAGATGCTGTAATAGTTCTTGATCCTGTTCCTGCAGCAGAAGGTGTTAGTGTTGTTGAGGTAATGTTAGAATCTAAAAATGGTCCATTAGTAAAATCTACTTCTGCTAATGACCATGATGTATGACCTGTACGAGATAATTTTCTAGTTTTGTGGCTAGGGTGTGTAATGTACATAATGTCAGCAGATTGTGCAAATTTAATATCAAACAATTCTGCTTCTAAATAAGGTGATGTAATTTCATAAGGTGAACCACTAGATAATATTTGACCATTGTCTCTGTAGAATCTAATTTTCTGATCGCTAAATTCTAGTATATAAGTTTGTGTAGTTGAAAATTCAAAAGGAATAAGTCTTGTAGATTTTGAGCTATCTCTTACTTCTGCAACATAAGTTGTTCCGGGTCTACGAGCTGCCGCACCATGAGGATAGATAACCATATTTTCTACAGTTGCACATCCAGCAGAATATTTTGCTAAATCATTTCTACCATCTAATCTTGGTGATAACTCACCCGCTGTAAAGTTTGAAAGTTGTGCAGCTACTCTAGCCATTTACTAATACCTTGAGTTTATGAACGTACCTGCATCTACAATATCTGACATACCATTTTCTTGTCTTATGTTTTGACCTTCTGTTGAATCTACAAATCTAGCATCTTTTAATTTTTCTTGGTAAGTAACTAACATGTTTTGTGATGTAGTGTTGTTTGATGTTATGGCATAAGCAATATCTGAACCTAATGCAGCAGATAATGTTTCTCTTAATAATTCGTCATATTGATTTGGGTCCTCTACTCTTGATATATATAATATCTTCATAGTTTCATTGTTAGATAATATTGATCTACCTTCTACTTGGTAGTTAGAATCAAAATCTAATATTCTTAATAATCTTAAACAATCTCCGGGTAGGTCAAATTTAAACTTGTAACCCCATGGAGGAGTAGTTGTTGATTGTGCTAACTCTACTCTTTTTTGTAAACAGTTCCAAGGGTGTGATCTGAATACTGCGTCTCTTACTTGAGTATATCTTGAGTTGCAAAGTCTAGCATTTTTTGAATCTTCTGTTAATGAAAGTATTGTTGTTGCACCTAATTGGTTTAATGCTCCATTGCAAATATCTACTGTTGATGCCATACTACTTCCTTATAATATACTTACGTCTGATTTGTCTATCTTTTTCTAACGCAAATATTTCTTCTGTTGTTTTCTCTTCTTTAGTGTCAAAGCCATAATGATTTTTAGAATCGTTTTGAAACCTATCTACTAATACATACCTATACACATAATTATCTTTTTTAAAATGTAATACAGGTTTTAAATCTTGTATTTTCTTCATGCACTCTAGGCGGTTCCACTCTCGCTTCCCCGCCTAAAATTTTATTTATTAGTCTAGAACGTATGTCATCTGAACTGTGATAAGTCCAGTTGCATCTGCTCCAGCAGTAGTTGCTGTAACAATTAAACCATCTGGTGCATCTACTAATGAGTTTTCACCCAATGCTGTAGTTGCTGCAATAGCTGAACCTGTAGCAGAAGCTGAACTAGCTGCTGCTTTGTATTCATCTACATCTAGTGCTACAACAGTACCATCAGCTTGTGTGTAAGCTGCGTGTCCTACTGATACAGTTGTACTTGAACCAAGTGCTGCATGATTTAATCTTCCACCAATAATTCTAGCACCATCTGGTAACTTGAACATATTGATAGTTTCTTGAGCTGCATCTGCAGTAAAATCTGCGTATGCTACTCTCACTCTACCATGAAGTTCAGTAGTACTGATCTTTGATGGTGAAGCCGCAACTGTTTTTGCGTATTGTGTTGAATTAGCCATAATTATTTCTCCTTTAAGCTATGATTAGTTTGCAAGAACAGAAATAACTTTCGCTTCTTCCATTCTAGTTGCACCGATTGTTTGACAGTAATACACTTGAGTAGCGTAAGATTTATCTGATCTTTCGTCTATTCTAGCAGTTACGTCTTTACCAATACCAAGTAAAATACCATCTTCTGCGAAGGCAATACATTGAGTATTTCCGGCTCCATTTGTAGTAAGTCTATTAGACACATGAAATTTGAATCCCATAAAAGAATCAATTTCACCTTGTACTAATGCTTTAACTGTATTGAAGTCAGATGAAGTAACAGTGGTGTTATTTAACAAATCTTGAATCTCTGTTGGAGAAACAACAATGTGTCTTTTGATTGAAGGATCAACGTCTCCTGCATCAAGTTTTTGTTTTGCTAAAGCTAATTTTGCTATGTTCATAGTATTAGCTCCACCAGTACCAACTGCTGTAATGTTAGCTGCAGGTAATGCAACTGCTGTTCCACCAGATACTCCAGTGTTAGCTGTTCCAAGTGCTGCTGCAATAATTACATCATCCATTGCTCTTCCCATTGCATAAGCTGCTGCTTTTGCGTAAGAAGAAGTTGGATCAATTAGTAATCTAACTTTGTCTTGTTGATCAATCAAATCAGCAAATTCATAATCTGCCAAGCTACATCTTCTTCTTGAGTGAGGTGTATCGATTTGTGGTGTATCAGAATGTCTGCTAACCTTTAGTTGAGCTGTTACTTTTCCAATTTGGTCAAAGTAAGCATCTTTACCAACGATAGATTCTATTCTAACTGCGTCTCTTAATAGAGAACCCATTTGTTGTGATAACATTTGTATATTGGCAGAATACTGCTCTACAAATGCTGTTGTTATTTGTGATGACATATTTGTCTCCTGTTTACATTATTGTTATTATAAAAAACAGAATAGTTCTCCATCAATAATGATAGGCAATTCTTGGATTTAAAGTCTTTTAGACCAGAAGTCTATTCCTTCTTGTCAGTAAGGTTCGTGGAACTTGTCTTACGAATTTTCTTACCTACTATCCAATTATAATATTTTTCTGCGATTGGCAAGGGATCATTTTTCTGTAACTCTGTTCCTGTCTCTTTAACCAACCGCAATACTTCTAATCGAATTTCATTATCATTAAGATTGTTTATCTGCATTGAGCATCTCTCTTAATGTATAAACTTGTTGAACTATCTTATCGTGATCTGGGTGTTGTTTATTCCAGTATGGTCCATCAGTGTCATTAGTAATAGCTGATATTTCAGATTCAATATCTGTAACTGAATTTACACTTTCACTTTCAGTTGCAACCATTTTATCTTCTGACATCATACTAGCAATCTTTGCAAAACCTTTTATAATTTCTGGATGATCACCAACTCTTGTACCATCTTGTAATTGCATATCTAATACTTCTGGATTAATATTTGCTTTTGCTAATGCACCAGCTTGTTGTACTTTAGAATCAAAGTCTCTACCCCATTCTGATCTTAACTGTTGTTCAGATTGAGCTTGTGCAGTTTCAGTATCTATCTTTGCTTGTTGCAAAGAACCTTCCATATTATTTTTATAAAAATCTAATATGCCTTCTGCTTGTTTATTATTTAAACCAAGTTTGTGAGATTGTTCTGCAAAATTTTTTATTGCATTTTCATCCATGTTTACAACATCTGATTCTACATTCAAACTATATTTGTCTGGAGTTTCTGGTCTACCTAATTTTGCATAGACTTCATTCCATTGATCTTCTGTTGAATTTTTATTTGGTACAGCAACCTTATCTTGACCAATCATTCTTGTTGCATTGATGTAAGATTTTGCTAACGCATCTATCTCTGTAAACTTTTCAATGTTTGGATCGTTTCTAAATTCTTCGCTGATAGAACTTTTCCAACTTGCCGGAGTATCTCCAGTTGAGACAGGTGTTGCAGTAGGTTGAGGTGTTTCTGTACTTGTTGTTTCTACAGGCACAGCTTCTTGTGTTATCTGTTCTTCTGACATTATTTATCCTTATCGTTTCGCAGCATTGATTTAACAAATAGAATGACACTGCGTTGTCCTTCCATGTAGGCACTTTCATGGCTATCACCTTTTACGTTAGTGGTAGAATGATAATGACATCTTTTTTCAAGGTCAGATAAAACTTCCTTACCTTCATCTGTACTGAATATAAATTTGTAGTTATTTTGTAATTGTTTTAAAAACTTTTCTAGTTGTTTTGTTTCCATACTATTCCACTAATGCTTTTGCTTCTTCTGGCAATGCTTTTGCTAGTGGTGCTATATCTCCTCCGGCTTGTGCAACTTGTTGCATCTGTGCCATTTGTTGTTGTTCTGCTGCAGCTGCGGCAGCTTCCTCTCTTTCTGCATTAACTTGTGATTGTAACTTCAGTACCTTTTGTGGAATACCCACAAGATCAGCTACATGTTTAACAAGTGCATCAAAGTTTATATAATCAAATACTGGAGCAACATTAGCAAGTGATCCTAATATTTCTATACCTCTAGTAATTGATGAAAGTTCTGTAGACTTTTGTGCTTTAGCAAGTGGTGATACATATTCTATTTCTATGTCTTGACCAGATAAAAAATCTGGTGCAGGAGCAAATTGGTTTCTTCTTAATAAAATATTAAAGCATCTGTCGATTAGTGGTTTTAATAATTCTGATTGTAGTCTGCCAAGGACAGGACCTAGTAGTCTCATCTTCTCTTCGTTACGTTGGATAACTTCTGTTGCTGTCATTTGCGGACCTGTTTGTAACATCAGTTGATCAACATAAAAAACATTTCTAATAGCAGTTCTTCTTTGCTCTTCCATATTTAAACCTAGTGGATTGTTTGCACCAATGTTTAATGGTTCTATTCTATCTCTTGTACCGCTTCTGTAAAAGTTTAGTCCACCCGGTACAGTTCTTACAGGAAGTAAAAAGCCATCATCCGGAACTAATAGTGGTGGGTCTACTTGTTTCTGTGCGGCTTTGATTGTAGTTTTTGACATTTCATTTAGCATCTTTACGTCTGGCAAAGCTGTCATTGCAGGTGATCTACCATATATCTCGTGTGATGCTTTTAAATATCTTGGCACTACGAAAGGAAACTCTTGGAAACCAGATACTGATAATTCATTACCACTATCCATTTCTATATACACAGATTCAAATGGCATGTTCTCTGTATCTTTTAATTTAGGATTGTAATCTGATCTTGGATATACAACATGTAATATTTCTATTTCATTGTAAGGGTCTTTAACTGATTGTGTTTGAACATCTCTTGATACGTTTTTACCAAACTGTTGCATTGCTGCTCTGATTGATAATGTAAACTTTCTATACACTGTATCTATTCTACCCTTGTCATCTTCGGCAATATATATTTCGTTGATGTGTCTTGTAGAAAATTTTAATACATCTTCATTATCTTCTTGGATGTGCATGGCTGCAGTACCAAAAGTAATTAGGTCGTGATACAATTCAAATATTTCTTGTTGAAAGTTTGATCTGTTAAATGCAGAGTACATAACTTCGGTTGCATCTTCTAACCAAAGTTTTGCTTCATCTTCCATTTCTAATGCTGAATCTTTAAATCTTAATGAGAACCAAGGTGTAGATGGGTTAGTCATCATACCATGTAATGATGCTGCTAATAATTCTACTGCTTGTATTGGAGATGAATCAAAAATTAATTCGTTTCTTTTATCTCCTCTTGATCTTCTTTTGGTAACGTCAGCTTTTCTTGGTTGCATATAGTCTGCAACTTCTTGCCAATGATTTTCCCAGTTAGCTCTTTGACTTCTTAACTTGCCAAACCTTGCTAATAAATTTTTTGTTAAATCTGTTTTTGCCATTAAACTACTCTTCCCAATAAAGTTTTATCACTTAACGAATAATCTGATGCAAGTTTTGTTATACCCTGTGAAGATGTAAGGATATTTTTTCTTTTACCTTTTTTCTTTGTAACTCTTTCATCATACTTTGTTGCTTCTTTTTTATCTTCTGCACCAGAAGGCTTATAAGGTAGTGTAGTAACTTTGCCATCATCTGGTCGTGGAAATATACCTATTTTTAAATCTGGTTGATTGTTATTGTCATTACCACCATTATTATTTCCAGTAGGTGTTTCTCTTGTATAACCTTTAGCATCTAATTGAGATTTAAAATCTTTAGATAAAATTTGTTCTGTACTTAAACCTTGTAAGTTAATATTATTTTTATTAGCAAACTTCATTCTTCTGTTTAAATTCATTTTATCGCTAACATTTTTAACACCTTGAATAATTGGATTATTATCTACATATCTTTCAATAATATTTTTTTTAACTGTATAACCAAATTTATCTTTTTTAGTTTTAGATTTTCTTGCTTGAATTTTTTTTAATTGATCTGAATAAGTATCAACTTTTTTATCGTCTGACTTATTTGATCCACCTGCTCCTGCTGCACCCATTATTTTTTACCTAATAGTGATTCTAACTTATCTTCTTCGGATTCTTGAATACCCATAGGACCAGTTAGTATTGTTTGTTTTTTACCTGTTTTTCTTCTTCTTATATCTGCTTGTTCTTTTGCAATTCTTTCTTTTTCTTCTGGCGAAATCTCATCACTCGGTGGCTCCGGTGCTGGAGGTGGTGGTGGCAATGATGGCATTTTTGGTTTGAATATTGAACCCATAATTAAATAATCCTGTAACTATTATCTGCTACACTTTGTGGAGCCGATTGTCTAGTATTAATTTCTTGGAGACCAACAGCGAGATACCTCATGGCATCACAAGCGTGTGAACTCCAATCGTGTACAGGCTTTGATCTAAACATTCTATTTTTATCAATATACTTCCTGTGGTAATGTCTTAACGCATCTATTAACTTTTTGCAATGGTCTGTATCAATCCAACATCTAGGTAAGGTCATAGTGGTTGCGTGTATGCCATCCTCTAGTGGAATTTTTGGAACAACTTTAAATCTTATTCCTAATTGATAGGCGACCTCTCTCCGAGTTTTGCCATTGCCAAAATCGGTAACTTCAATGTCGTGTGGTGCAAAGTGATCTTTGTAGATATACTCTTTCTCATTTATCATCTTAATGTAATAAGGTAATCCTTGACCTCTTTCTTCATGGTAATCAATTATATTTATGCTTCTCCCCAACTGTTGATAAAAGATTATACTACTGTGGTCGGAGACCCCAAGATCCCATGCTGTAGATACTGGTAAAGCAGGATCGTATGGAACTCTTGTAAGGTGTTTATCATCATCTAGTTTTGCTATAACATCTCCATACACTGCTCCCTCGATATTGGCTATCCAATCGCACTCAAATTCTTGTAGGTACTTCTTCTCACCCATTACTTCTTTTGCCTTGACCAACTCATCCTCATCTACAATTTTGGTATCTGATG
>JAOEQC010000030.1 GCA_028388995.1 Ascidiaceihabitans sp.
CATTGGTGAAACCAGCGCGGTGCGCCATTTCAACCGCTTGAAGTGTCTCTGTTAAAGTACCGATTTGGTTTACTTTTACCAACATTGAGTTCGCACTGCCACGTTTGATACCTTCAGCCAAACGCTCTGGGTTTGTCACGAACAAATCATCACCCACCAACTGAACTTTGTCGCCGATTAGGTCAGTCAAAGCCTTCCAACCGTCCCAGTCATCTTCGGCCATGCCGTCCTCAATCGAGATGATTGGGTAATCCTTTGCAAGTGCTGCAAGGTAGGCCGCGTTTTCGGCTGAAGACAGTGTTTTGCCTTCGCCAGCCATGACGTAGTTACCGTCTTTGTAGTACTCAGTCGCAGCACAATCGAGCGCAAGGTAGATGTCTTCGCCTGGTTTGTAGCCTGCTTTTTCGATGGATTTCAGGATGAAGTCCAATGCATCACGGGTCGAGCTGATGTTTGGGGCAAAGCCACCTTCATCTCCGATACCTGTGGACAGGCCGGCTGCTGATAATTCACCTTTTAACGTGTGGAACACTTCAGAACCCATGCGCACTGCGTCGCGGATGTTGGTCGCTGACACTGGCATGATCATGAATTCTTGGATGTCGATTGGGTTATCCGCATGCTCGCCACCGTTGATGATGTTCATCATTGGAACAGGCAACATGCGGGCAGATGTGCCACCAACATAGCGGAACAATGGCTGCGATGTGAAATCAGCCGCTGCTTTGGCCACTGCCAAGGATACGCCAAGGATCGCGTTCGCACCAAGACGTGATTTGTTTTTTGTGCCGTCCAGCTCGATCATCATGCTGTCGATTTCGACTTGCTCGGTTGCGTCCATGCCAACCAAGTTTTCAGCGATCTCGCCATTTACTGCGTTACAGGCCTCAAGAACGCCTTTACCGAAATAACGTGACTTGTCGCCATCGCGTTTTTCAACGGCTTCGTGCGCGCCAGTAGAGGCACCAGATGGAACAGCTGCGCGGCCCATTGTACCGTCTTCGAGGACCACATCCACTTCGACCGTAGGATTGCCTCGGCTGTCGAGGATTTCGCGGGCGTGGATGTCAATAATGATGCTCATAGGTGCATGTCCTTGGGTTTTGAATGATTACGGATCTCTTACAAGCCCAAGGGTCTTTGTAAAAGGGGTTTGACGCGTATTTGCGACGAAGAATTCGATTTTAGCGGCTAAATAGCCTGTTTTATACGTCTTTCGCGCCAAACTGTGTAGATGCCTGACAACACGATGATCGCTGAACCTGTTAGCGTTAACACGTCGGGGCGCTCGCCAAAGATCACGATTCCAAAGATCAGGGCAAAAACCAGACGAGTATAACGGAAGGGGGTCACAAAACTTATTTCACCAATGCGCATGGCCGCCACAATTGCGTAATAGGCGAGGGCAGTGATGATCGTGGCTCCGATCACCAGCATCCAAATGGTTTGGGTTGGCAAAACCCACGGTGTTTTTGCACCCCATGACAGGATCATTGAGGCCGGTACCAACGTTAGGAACGCGAGAAAGCTTAATTGCATGGACGATGTCTCTTTCGGCACACCGCGCGTCGCCAAATCACGCCCCGCAAGGCCTAGCACGCCAACTAAGGTAATCAACGAAAGCTGGTCAAACCCATCGGTGCCTGGGCGGATGATCAACAGTACACCGAAGAAACCAACAAAGATTGCAGACCAACGGCGCCAGCCTACCATTTCCCCGAACAGAACCGCTGCACCCAGAGTGACGAGGAGCGGGGTTGCTTGCAAAATGGCAGAAGCTGTTGAAATGGGTGTGAGCGTAATGGCTGTTACATATCCCAATGTGCCTATTAGTTCGGCAAGGGACCGCAGCAAAATGGGACGAGACAGCATCTTGCGCTCAAACAGCTGCTGCCCTTGGACACGACACAAAATGCCAAAGACAATGGCACCACCACCACCGAGCAGGAAGATGATTTGACCTGTTGGCATATCAACCGAAATGACTTTTACCATCATGTCTTCGACAGCAAAGCCAAACATCGCCAAGATCATCAAGGCCGCGCCGCGTAAATTGTCCATGGGGTTTGGCCTAACAAATTACAGTGTTATGCCAGCCTTATGCCTGTGTTTCAGGCTTGTCCATCGGTGAGCGATGAATGTGACGTCAGGGTTTTTTAGGGACGCCGTAAAGCTCAAGGCGGTGACCGCGCAGTTCATAGCCCAACTTGGCCGCAATCTTTTCTTGCAAGGCCTCGATGTCAGGATCCACAAATTCAATAACTTCACCTGAATTCATATCAATCAGGTGATCATGGTGCTCGCGTTCAGCATCTTCATAACGGGCGCGCCCGTCACCAAATTCTAGCTTGTCCAGAATACCCGCTTCTTCAAACAGTTTGACTGTGCGGTATACTGTGGCGATTGAAATACCTTCATCAACAGCATTTGCCCTTGCATACAGCTCTTCCACATCAGGGTGATCATCGCTGTCTTGCAATACCTGTGCAATGACACGACGGGGCGTTGTCATACGAAGCCCTTTGGCTTCGCAACGGGCGATGATGGGTCGATGCATTGCGATCTCAATCTGTCGTATCTTGGATTTCCTATTTAGCGACCTTTGCGCACAGGGGCCAGCAGACAATTGGCGTTTAGCTTGACTTATCACGCGCCACCCCTCATGCGACACCTAAGCTATGTTGTCTGCCGCGTGAGCAGTCTTATGAACGTACGAACAATTCGACGTCAGCAGTATAGCCGTTGATCCCAAAATCACGCGTGGGGCACAGCGCAGTGGACGTACCATCGGCATTTGGTCGTGGAACGTGATCCGTCTGTGTGACCTTATGACGTGTTCACTCCTTTGTGGGGTGGGCCAAAGGAATACAATGAGCGATTTTGAAATGATGGGCCTGCCAGACCAACTGGTTAAGCGGCTACATGATATGGGTCTAAAAGATCCAACACCTATCCAGAAACAAGCAATCCCACATGCCATGAACGGGCGGGATGTTATGGGCCTTGCCCAAACGGGTACAGGTAAGACTGCGGCCTTTGGTGTGCCGTTGATTGCTAAAATGATGGAAGCGGGCGGCAAGCCAGCTCCAAAAACCGTACGGGGTTTGATCCTTGCACCAACGCGCGAATTGGCCAGCCAAATTGCTGCAACTTTGAAAACGTTGACAGACGGCACGCCGTTGAAAACAGGCCTTGTCGTTGGTGGTCAATCTATCAAAGCACAGATTAACCGTGTTGAACGTGGTATGGACCTTTTGGTAGCTACACCGGGCCGTTTGATCGACCTGATGGAACGCCGCGCGTTGAACCTGCAAGAAACATCATTTCTTGTTTTGGATGAAGCCGACCAAATGTTGGACCTCGGCTTTATCCACGCATTGCGCCGCATTTCATCGATGTTGCCAAAAGACCGTCAAACTATGTTGTTCTCGGCCACGATGCCAAAACAAATGAACGAGATCGCAAACAGCTATCTGACAAGCCCGATCCGTATCGAAGTTTCCCCTCCGGGTAAAGTGGCAGACAAAGTCACACAGGAAATCCACTTCATTGCGAAGGCTGAGAAATCCAAATTGTTGATCGAAATGTTGGACAAACACCGTGACGAACGTGCGCTGGTCTTTGGCCGCACAAAACACGGCATGGAGAAACTGTCTAAGACGCTTGAAAAAGCGGGTTATGCAGCAGGTTCTATCCATGGCAACAAATCCCAAGGTCAACGTGACCGTGCGATTGCAGCGTTTAAAGCAGGACAAATCAAAGTGTTGGTTGCGACAGATGTTGCGGCCCGTGGTTTAGACATCCCAGACGTTAAACACGTTTATAACTACGAATTGCCAAACGTACCGGACAACTATGTTCACCGTATCGGTCGTACTGCACGTGCAGGTAAGGATGGCGCTGCAATCGCATTCTGCGCACCAGACGAGATGAAAGAATTGAAGGACATCCAAAAGACCATGAAAATGACTATTCCGGTCGCTTCTGGTCGTATGTGGGAGCCTTCGGAAGAAGTGAAACCAAAGCAGCGTGGCGGTGGCGGTGGTCGTGGTCGCCCAGGCGGCGGTCGCCTAGGTGGTGGTGGCGGTCGTTCTGGCGGCGGTGGTCGTCCAGGAGCTGGAGGCAAGCCAGGTGGTGGCGGTCAACGTCGTCGTTCTGGTGGCGGTGCTGGTGGCGGTTCAGCTGCTTCCTAACTTAGTATAGGAAATGCCGGAGCATTTAATTGCTCCGGCGTTTTTCGTTTTGATGGTTTCGGTTTGGTGATGACACTCGCAACCCCCCACATTGACAACAGGAACTTTGCGCGGCCATGTGCATTCATGGAACGCAAAAAACAAATGGACACCTTTGGGACTGTCGCGCTGTCTCTATTTGCACTGCATTTGGCTTTTAATCAGGTTGTCGTCAAAGTCACGACTGGCGGGTTTGAACCGGTGTTTGGTGCTGGAGTCCGGTCGTTAGGTGCAATGCTGGTTCTGATGGTTTGGATGCATTGGCGCGGGGTAGGGATCAAGCTGCCGCGCGCGGCTTTGATAGGCGGAATTGTCTCGGGTCTCTTATTCACGTTTGAATTCATGTGTCTGTTTACAGCATTGGATTTGACCACGGTTTCACGAACTTCGATCATCTTTTATTCGATGCCAGTTTGGCTGGCTCTGTTTGCACACGTTCTTTTGCCGGGTGAACAACTTTCTGGCCTGCGTACACTTGGCCTTGGCTTGGCAATGGCAGGTGTTGCTTTGGCGGTTTTTGACCGAAGCTCTGGCGAGGTTTCTCTTCTCGGTGACCTGCTGGCTTTGGGTGCGGCCTTTAGTTGGGCAGGCATAGCGCTGTGTGTGCGTATAACGCCTTTGTCTGAGGTGCCCGCCGAACAACAATTGATCTGGCAACTGATTGTGTCAGCAACATTATTGTTGTTCGCAGCCCCCTTTTTTGGTGGGTTTATACGCGAAATTGAATTAATCCACATTGCAGGAATATTATTTCAGATCTTCGCTGTTGCCAGCTTTGGCTTTTTGATCTGGTTTTCGCTGATGAAAATGTATCCAGCATCTTCTGTCGCTTCATTTAGCTTTTTGTCACCAGTGTTTGCAGTGATCTTGGGCTGGCTACTGTTGGACGAACAGATTGGAATTCAAATTTGGATGGCACTTGGATTGGTCGCAGTTGGCATTTTTTTGATAAACCGCCGTTAGGTCCCACAGAACGTTGCTGGTACGATTTGTGCAGCCGATGGTGCGCGGTGCAGATCAGTATTCGTGGCCTCGAACGGGGTCGCGAGCGCCTTATTCAATCGCTCGAATGGGACAAAGTCACCGGTAACCGCGGTGTGGATCATTTCCTCAATTCGATGATTGCGTGGGATGATAACTGGGTTCGCGGCTGCCATAATCGCATTAGGATCGGCCTCATGAGCAAGTCGAGCGTTCCAAGTAGTTGCCCAAGCATCGAACGCTTCACGGTCTTGGAACTGATCACGTGCGGATTCAGTTCCAAGCGCTGCAAAAGTATTTGTGAAATCAGAACCGTCTTTTTCCATCAATTGGAGCAGATCTTCGATCATTGCATGATCCGATGATGTCGCGGCAGCAATCCCAATTTTCGCTCCAAATCTCTTTAGCCAATCAGCTTCAAGCTGCGCTGGCATAGCATGGACAATCGCGGTTGCTTCTTCGACAGCGGCCTCTTTGTCTGTAGCCAATTGTAAAAGCGAGGTTGCGAGCTGTGCCATGTTCCACACCGCAATGTCAGGTTGGTTGGCGAAGGCATAGCGCGCACCGCGATCGATTGAACTAAAGACACGTCGTTCAGAATAAGCGTCCATAAAAGCACAGGGGCCGTAATCGATGGTTTCGCCGCTTATCGAACAGTTGTCAGTGTTCATTACGCCGTGAATGAAACCTACAGACATCCATGCAGTTATTAATTCGGCTTGGGCGGCACAGACCGCGCGAAGCAAATCCATTGGGCCCGTTGCATCAGGGTAGTGGCGTTGGATGGCATAGTCCGTCAGGGTTTGAAGGTCACCTAGTTGACCGCGATGGGCAAAAACCTGAAATGTACCAACCCGCAAATGGCTGCGCGCGACACGTGTTAACACTGCACCGGGAAACGCAGCCTCGCGGAACACAGGTTCACCTGTTTGCACAGCTGCCAGAGCACGTGTCGTCGGAATGCCAAGAGCGTACATGGCCTCGGACACAACGTATTCTCGTAATACTGGGCCAAGCCACGCGCGGCCGTCACCATTACGACTGTATTGTGTGGGACCGGAGCCTTTCAACTGGATGTCACGGCGCACACTATCAGTGCCAACGACTTCACCCAGCAAGACTGCGCGGCCATCTCCCAATTGCGGGTTGTAGTTCCCGAATTGGTGACCCGCATACAGTTGAGCGAGGGGTGCGGCACCCGTCGGGACAACATTGCCCGCAAAGGTCTGTGCCATTTCATCGATGTCACCACCATCAAAACCAAGAAAATTTGCCAAGTCTTTATTAAAAGCGATCAAGGAGGGCGCTTTTACAGGCGTCGGATTTTGCGATGAAAAAAAGCTCTCAGGTAGGCCTGCATAAGTGTTATCAAACGGAATATTAAGCGGCATTGGCACACCTTGTGGCTAAGTTAGAATTTGCGTGTCATCACATGGTGGTTTTCACGCACAGTAAAACCTACACGGGTGAAAAGTCGTCTGTTGGTGTCATCGATATTGTTGAGTTGCAGATGCAAAGCAACAAGCCCGGCATTACCCAACGCTTTGGGCAGCTTTTGCAATGTCTCGGTTGCTACACCACGCCCACGCACACCAGGGCGTACATAGAACTCATTAATAGTTCCGTCCATGCCACCCAATTCTAGGGACCACCCAAAAGTTATAACAATATAGCCGATGGGGGATCGTGGTGGTCCAATCAGGTAGGCAACGCCGTGTGGTATGCCCTCAAGCAGCGGGGCTACACCCGCAAGGCGTGGCTCGTCCGATAGGGTAATGCCAGCTTCTGCGTGATAGGACGTGACCAATGCAAACAGCTTTTCAAGATGCTCGGGTTTACCAAGCGTGAGAACAGCGCTCACAGACGGCCAATCCGCTCAACCAAGAGTGCAAAGAATCCGTCGGCGTCCAAATCGCCAATGAATGTCGCGTTAGCTGGGCGGTCTGTAACACCCCACCAATCGGCCACTGTCATTCCGCGGGTCAAGTCGGATTGGGTTTCGATTTCTACGTTAATATGGCGGCCTGAAAACAATTCTGGGGCGATCAAATAGGCCGTTACGCATGGGTCATGTAAAGGTGCTCCACTTGAGCCATATTTTTCTTTGTCGAAGCGTTCGAAAAAATCGGTCATTTGCGCAACCGCGATACCTGATGGAGTTCCAAGGTCGCGGAAGGCGTCATTGCGTGGCCGAGTTACCAGTGCCTTGTGCGTAACATCAAGTGGCATTACGACAATATCGACACCACTTTTAAACGTTATTTCAGCAGCTTCTGGGTCGACGTAAACGTTGAACTCTGCAGTAGGTGTAATATTTCCAACCTCAAAATATGCACCACCCATTAGAACGATCTGTTGAACACGCTCAATAACGTCAGGGGCTTTTTCGAAAGCCGTAGCGATGTTGGTCAACGGGCCCAGCACGCACAAGGTGACAGTTCCCGCATCCTCGCGGCGCAGCGTTTCTATTATGAAGTCAACAGCGTGCTGATCTTGCAATCGCATTGTAGGGTCAGGCAAGCTTGGGCCATCCAACCCTGTTTTTCCATGAACATGTTCCGCTGTCACAAGTTGACGTCCCATTGGGCGATCACAACCTGCAAAAACTGGAACGTCCGTTTTGCCGGCCAGTTCGCACACGATCCGTGCGTTCTTTTGGGTCAATTCTAGCCGCACATTGCCTGCAACCGCGGTGATTCCCAAAACGTCCATGTCTTCAGGGCTAGCAAGTGCCAATAGAATTGCAACAGCGTCGTCCTGTCCGGGGTCCGTATCGATAATGATCTTACGTGGAGGCATGTCAGGATCCGTGGGTTAAGTTGGTTCAATTCGGTGAATAGATAAGCGGTTCAAGCAGATAAGTTAAGGAAAGAAGTCGTCGCTTACTTCGTTGTGCCGCTTTTCCGCTCATCAACCTTAACGGCGTCCCAAAGGGCGTCCATTTCAGCAAGGTCGCTTTGAGCGGGTGTTTTGCCAATCTCGGCCAGTTTGGCTTCGACACCTTCAAAACGCCGTGTGAATTTAGCGTTTGCAGCACGCAACGCCGCTTCGGGCTCGATCTTGAGGTGACGCGCAAGGTTGGCCATAACGAACATCAAATCGCCAAGCTCTTCAGTCATTTCTTCGTGGGTTAGCTCGTCACGTGCCTCTACCAGTTCAGCAGCTTCTTCTTGAATCTTATCGATAACTTGATCAGTGCTTGGCCAATCGAAACCGACGCGCGCTGCGCGGTTTTGCAGTTTGTAGGCGCGAAGTAGGGATGGCAGGCCAACCGCAACGCCGTCCAATGCGCCGCCTTGCTTTTTGCCGGCACGCTCGGCCGCTTTGATGGCTTCCCAATCGCGCGTTTGCTGTTCTGCGGACTTATCGCGGGATTCATCGCCAAACACATGCGGGTGACGTGCTACCATTTTATTTGAAATAGCACGTACGACGGATTGGAAGCTAAAGTTCCCGTCTTCTTTGCCCATTTCGCTATAATAAACTGTTTGCAGAAGCAGGTCGCCCAATTCGCCCTCAAGTTCAGGCCAATCCTTGCGCTCGATCGCGTCGGCCACCTCATAGGCTTCTTCGATCGTGTAGGGTGCAATCGTATCAAAAGTTTGCTCGATGTCCCATGGGCACCCGTTTTCTGGGTCTCGCAATCGCCGCATGATTTCTAGTAAGCGCTCAATTCCAGCATCTTGGTCGTGTATCAGTGTATCGGCCATTGCAGCGCCCTCGTGTTCGGTGTTGGATGCATTTGAGCGACATAAGGCAAAGGAGTCCACCCATGGCAATCGTTAATCGTATCGCAGGCTACGCCGATGAAATGACTGGGTGGCGCAGGCATTTGCACACGATTCCAGAATTGGGGCGCGAGTGCTTCAAAACTGCTGCTTTTGTTGAAGAAAAATTACGCGAATTCGGTGTTGATGAAATTCAAACGGGATTTGCAACAACTGGTATCGTTGCGATTATTAATGGCCAAGGGAACGGGCCGACAATTGGTTTGCGTGCCGATATGGACGGCCTACCGATCATCGAAACGACAGGCTTAGAGTATCAGTCAACCCACGAGGGACGTATGCATGCTTGCGGCCATGACGGGCATACAACAATGTTATTGGGAGCGGCAAAATACTTGTGCGAAACACGTAACTTTTCTGGCCGTGTTGCGCTGATCTTTCAACCTGATGAGGAAGCAACAGGTGGCGCGGAGGCGATGGTCGAAGAAGGTATCTTGGATTTCTTTGACATTTCCCAAGTTTACGGCATCCACAATATGCCTGATTTTCCATTTGGAGGGTTTTTTACAACAATGGGTCCGTTGATGGCTGGTGCCGACGTGTTTGATATCAATATCAAAGGGCGCGGTGGTCATGGCGCTATGCCACATGGCACTGTTGACCCAGTTTTGGCGGCTTGTTCCATAGCGCAGGCTATCCAAACTATAGTAAGTCGCAATATGGACGCCGCTGAACATCTGGTGATTTCTGTCACGCAAATTCATACAGGTTCCGTGGACAACGTTATTCCTGATACGGCCTACATGAACGGGACTGTGCGTAGTTTTACTCCTGCGGTACGCGAACTTGCTGAACGGCGTTTGAGAGAAATCGTAGCGGGCCAAGCCGCAAGTTATGGCTGTGAAGCCGAGGTGGTCTATAATCGTGGGTATCCCGTGACGTATAACTCAGCTGAGGGTGTTGTGACGGCGACCAAAGCCGCGCGCGATGTATCCGGTGTTGAGGCTGTCGTGGATGATTTTGAACCGGTTATGGGATCCGAGGATTTCTCATACATGTTAGAAAAACGTCCCGGTGCGTATTTGTTCATGGGGCAGGGTCCAAGTGCCGGTCTTCACCACCCTGAATACAACTTTAACGATGATGTGGCACCGGTTGGTGCATCATTTTTTGCGCGCCTCGTTGAGACAGCGCAACCAGTTGGGAGCTAAGCATGGGACTTGAGGACGCGAAGGAACAAGTTGATCATGCATTCACGCGCGAAAATTTACGAGGGCTAACAAACGAAAATACCTTTGGTGGCGCTCTGTCGTTTTTGCGCCGTCGTTACACCAAGGATCTGACTGGGGTTGATATCGCGGTAACCGGTATACCTTTCGATCAAGCGGTTACAAACAGGCCGGGCACACGGCTTGGACCACGTGCGATCCGCGAAGCATCCGCTTTGCAGGCACCCGATGCTGTCTATGGTTGGCCATTTGATCCACTGACTGAAATGGCAATCGTTGATTACGGTGATCTGGCTTTTGATTACGCTAATATCCCAGCGTTTCCTGCGGCATTAACTGATCATATCCGGGGCATTTTAAATTCAGGGGCGGCGTCGATCACATTGGGAGGCGATCATTACATCAGCTTTCCAATCCTGAAAGCATTTGCCGAAAAATACGGCCCGATGTCCTTGATCCAAGTGGACGCTCATACCGACACTTGGGCAGATGATAATATGGAACGCGTTGATCATGGCACAATGTTTTACAAGGCAGTCAAGATGGGGCTGGTTGATCCGTCGCGCTCTGTCCAAATTGGGATCAGAACGCATAACGAGGATACACTGGGCGTAAACATCATTGATGCGCGCGAGGTTCATGAGATTGGTGCCGCTGAAGTCGCACGACGAGCCAAAGAAATCGTAGGCGACCATCCAACTTACCTGACGTTTGACATTGATGGTTTGGACCCAGCCTATGCGCCGGGCACGGGCACTCCTGTTTGGGGTGGCTTAACATCGGCCCAAGCGGCTGTGTTGCTACGCGACCTCGCCGGGATCAATATTAAAGGCGGGGATGTGGTGGAAGTTTCACCACCCTATGACACAACTGGGGCCACTGCGATTGCGGGCGCACATGTAGCAACAGAGCTTTGTTGTTTACTGGCGTGGAGACTGCGCAATGGCGGGTAAGAACCAACCGATAAGTGGTAACGACCTTGCGCGGTTCTCTGGACCTAATACGTTCATGCGATTGCCATCTGCCAAGGAACTTGCTGGCTTGGATGTCGCCGTTCTGGGTATCCCAATGGATATCGGAACATCTTGGCGTTCTGGCACACGGTTTGGACCAAAGGAAGTACGTGCTGAATCGGCAATGTTACGTCCATATAACTTACAGACTGGCGCTGCGCCCTTTGACAGCCTTCAAGTGGCTGACATCGGGGATTTGGCAGTCAACACGTTTTCTCTAAGTGATAGTTTACGTGTGATTAGAGAAAGTTATGATGAGATCCTAAAGCATAAATTGGTGCCGATGGCTATTGGGGGGGATCATTCAATCACCTTGCCAATCCTGCGTGCGATAGCAAAACGTCATGGACCTGTCGCGTTGGTGCATGTGGATGCGCATGCTGATGTGAACGATGAAATGTTCGGCGAACGCGAGACCCATGGCACGGTTTTTCGCCGTGCTTACGAGGAAGGGCTGATCAATCCAGCCAAGACCTATCAGATTGGGTTGCGTGGAACTGGCTATTCAGCTGAAGACTTTAGCGAAGCTGCAGGTTGGGGATTCCAACATTTTCCTGCGCATGAGCTTTGGCACAAGCCGCTTGCAAACCTTGGCGCAGAAATACGCCGAGATATTGGCGATATCCCTACGTATATTTCTTACGATATCGATAGTCTGGATCCAGCGTATGCACCAGGTACTGGAACCCCTGAGATTGGCGGCCTTACAACGCCGCAAGCACTGGAACTGATCCGCTGTTTGAATGGGTTGAACATTGTTGGATGCGATCTGGTAGAAGTTTCACCGCCGTATGACACGACCGGAAATACCGCTTTAACAGGAGCTAACCTGCTTTATGAAATGTTGTGTGTCTTGCCAGGTGTGACATATAGATAAGAGATAGATCGCTATAACAGTTTGACGAAGTAGACATAATCCAACACTGAGTGGGAATGCGAATGTTCTTTTCTATACTGATCGGCCTTGTGTTAACTTTCGCGACTTATGTACGTGTTGCACCGTCTGATCCAAACCGGTGGCATGTTGCGATTGCAGCTGAAACTGAGAGTAATTTGGCGGGTGGTGCTATCCGTATTATAATCAATAGTCCAGAAACGCTGAAAATTTTGAATAAAAATATGTTAAATAGGCCAAGAACAAAGGTGTTGGCAGGATCAATCGAACAAGGTCGTATAACCTATATCACACGAACAAAATTGATGGGTTGTCCTGACTACACAACGATTGAAAAATCTGGTGAAAATATCAAATTATTTGCCCGTCTACGATTTGGAAAAAGCGATCTCGGGGTCAATGCTGCCCGACTGGAGCAACTGAAAGGCGCGCTAGAGTGAGCTGGTGAAGCACCCTTGATGCATTTCACGCCACATTGGCACATTAAAGGACATCTGACACTTTGCCATGAACATCCTACCATCTACTTGCAAACAGATGGTTTGTCCCGATTCAATCCTACTGCCGGATTTGTCGGTACAAAAAAAATCTATTGTGCGCCCTTGGGGCGTTATGACATCCGCCAGAACGGGTTGGCTCTACAATAGCAATATGCAAGTTAAACGCTTCATGCTTTGATGATATCACAGTCTAGGCTATTGACCAAATCACAACAATCGCGCAGGAACAAAGTATGATCCCAGCACATCGCCTAGAACAGATTAGTCAGCGCTTTCAATTTCTTGAGGCTTCCATGTCCGATGGGACTGGTGGGGGCGATATTGCAGCTTTGGCTAAAGAATATTCCGACCTTAAGCCGGTTGTTGAACAAATTATGGCCTATCGCCAAATCCTAAGTGATATGGGCGAAGCGGAGGAAATGTTGGCTGATCCCGATATGGCCGAACTAGCGCGCGACGAATTACCACGTCTTAAGACTGCTCTGCCCGATGCTGAGGCCGCTTTGCAGCTTGCATTGCTGCCTAAAGATGCGGCTGATGCCAAACCTGCTATGCTTGAAATCCGACCTGGTACCGGCGGGGACGAAGCTGCGCTTTTTGCAGGTGATTTGTTTCGTATGTACCAGAGGTATGCCGAAGCGAATGGTTGGAAAGTTGAGATTATAGAAGAACAGACCACCGAATTGGGCGGTGTCAAAGAGGTGGTCGCACACATTAAAGGTGAAAACGTTTTTGCCCGTCTGAAATATGAAAGTGGTGTTCATCGCGTTCAACGTGTTCCCACGACTGAAAGTGGTGGTCGTATCCACACTTCAGCAGCGACTGTCGCGGTTCTGCCAGAGGCCGAAGACGTGGACATCAAAATTGAGCCCAATGATATTCGCATAGACACCTATCGCTCATCAGGGGCAGGTGGCCAGCACGTGAACACAACCGACAGCGCTGTGCGCATCACTCACTTGCCAACGGGTCTTGTCGTCACCAGTTCTGAAAAATCGCAACACCGCAACCGTGAGATTGCGATGCAAGTGTTACGTGCACGCCTTTATGATCAAGAACGTAGCCGTGTGGATGATGAACGTAGTGCAGATCGTGCTTCTCAGGTCGGTAGTGGTGACCGCTCTGAACGCATTCGTACGTACAACTTTCCACAAGGGCGCATGACGGATCATCGGATTAACCTTACGCTTTATAAACTGGATGCAATCATGGGTGGTGATTTGGATGAGATTGCAGATGCATTGACGGCTGATGGTCAGGCCCGCCTGATGGCTGAGATGGGTGAATGACCACTGCGGCCCAAGCAATGGTTGTGGCAACAGGTCGTTTGCGTGAGGCTGGTGTAGATGATCCTGCACGTGATGCCCGCATCCTCTTAGCGCATGCCGCAAAAATTGATAAGTCACGGGTCACGCTGATTGCGCCTGAAGATATTTCATCAGAAACATCTGAACGCTATGAAAATATGATCAGACTACGTGAGGCACGTGTGCCTATTTCCCACTTGATTGGTGAGCGTGAATTTTATGGTCGCCGCTTCAAGGTCAGTCGTGATGTGTTGGACCCGCGCCCTGATACTGAAACATTGATTGAAGCAGCTCTGGCAGAACCTTTTGCTACCGTCTTAGATATAGGGACTGGTTCTGGCTGTATTATTGTTACGCTGTTGGCCGAGCGCGAAAGTTCGGTTGGTGTGGGAACAGATTTGAGCGAAGCGGCGTGTTTGCAGGCAGCGGCCAATGCGGTTTTTAACGGTGTTGAAAAACGTGCAGACATTTTTCAATCGGATTGGTTTGGCAAAGTTAGTGGCCAATATGATTTGATCGTTTCTAATCCGCCATATCTGGCTGAAGAAGAAATGGCCCAAGTCAGTCCCGAGTTACGTCTTCACGAACCGCGCATGGCGCTGACAGATGAAGCCGATGGTCTGACAGGCTACCGTGTTCTGGCTGAAATGGGACAAGGTTTTCTTGAACCACAAGGTCGCTTATTGGCAGAAATAGGCTGGCAACAAGGTCCCGAAGTTGTTGAATTATTTGCAAGTGCTGGTTGGACGAATCCACGTCTATTGCAGGATATTGATGGACGAGATCGTGTTGTTTGTGCTGAGAAACCGCACTAACTAGATAAATCACGGCATATTTGGGGTATTTTTTGAACTTCGCTGTTTTTTACTTGCTCCAAACGGAACAGCATGGTTATTCAGACTTGTCGTAGCGGTAGATTCCTTCAAAGGACGTCCCAGACGACATTAAGCCCAACACTTGCTGGTTCGGTTATATTTGACGCAAGAAGCGCCGCCGAATTTCAGACTATATATCAATCACGAAGGCTGATTTTAATACATGAAACCGCAAAGATCTCGTTCGCGTCCTAAGAACAACCGCAACCGTACAAATAGCAACAACGCAAGCGGCGGTAATGTCATGAATCGTGTGTTTGATAGCTCTGGTCCAGAGGGCAAGGTGCGCGGTACGCCGCAACAGATCATCGACAAGTACAATCAACTTGCTCGCGACGCACAGCTGTCGAATGACCGCGTTGCAACGGAAACCTTCCAGCAGCATGCTGAGCATTATATGCGTATGTTGAGTGAAGCTACCCGAGAGATGGAAATGCGCCGCGAGGAGCAAGAACGCCAGAACCGCGAGCGTCAAATTGAACGTGATCGTGAACGCGAAGAGCGTCTTGCCCGCCAAGAACAGCAAGCAGCTTCGCAGCCAAAGCCTGTCGAACAGACAGAGGTGCCTGCGGATCCTGCAGCGGCACCACAACCAGATGTGATGGAAACAAGTGTTCAAAGTGGTTTGGTTGAGACACCAGAAACTCAATCAAAGCCAAAAACGCGCCAACGTCGCAAGCCGCGTCCGAAACCAGTTGAACAAACAGCTGATCAGGCACCAGCCGCAGAGGCGACGGTGCCTAGATCAGAGACACCTGACGCCGCCGAGTGATCTGTTTCTAACAACGCAAAAGAAATTAGAACGCGGTTCCAAACGGGACCGCGTTTATTTTTGTGCAACGGCTCGAGCTAACGCGCAGAACCCTTCAAGTGGCACTTGTTCCGCACGTTCAGTAGGTTTGATACCTGCAGCGATCAAACGGTCTTCGATATCGTGTGCAACGCCCTTAAGCGATGCGCGTAGCATTTTCCGTCTTTGGCCAAATGCCGCAGCCACAACACGTGACAATACCTTTGCATCAGCGGGAAAGCGGGGCTCGGGCAGTGCTGTCAGGTGCACTACCGCGCTTGCAACCTTTGGAGGTGGTGTAAACGCACTTGGTGGTAGCTGTATAACTATATGAGCGTCGGCACGCCACTGCGCTAAAATAGCAAGGCGTCCATAGGCCTTAGACCCGGGGGCGGCAGTGATGCGGTGCGCAACTTCAAGCTGGAACATCAGTGTTAGGCTTTGCCAGTATGGAGGCCATTCTTTTGGTGTTAACCATCGTACCAGTAACTCGGTGCCGACATTATATGGTAGGTTGGCTGCCACACGGATCGGTGGTGTGAGATATTCTAGCGGATCAATTTCAAGCGCATCGCCCTCGATTATTTGCAAACGATCTGGATAAGCATCGGAAATTTCAGCCAACGCCGGCAAACAACGCGCATCCTTTTCGATAGCTAAGACGCGGCGCGCACCTTGTGACAGCAATCCGCGCGTCAAACCACCAGGTCCAGGCCCAATTTCGAGCACATCGCATTCTGTTACATCGCCAGCCTGGCGGGCAATTTTTGAGGTCAGGTTCAAATCCAGAAGGAAATTTTGTCCTAGGGATTTGCGCGCATTTAATCCGTGAGTTTCAATCACATCACGCAATGGTGGAAGGTCGTCTATCGCGTTCATAATGCTGCCTGCTTTTGGGCTAAGTGGTAGGCCAATTTAAGTGCTTCAATCATACTCGTGGGATTAGCAATCCCCTTTCCAGCAATATCGAATGCGGTACCGTGGTCAGGTGAAGTGCGAATGAATGGCAATCCAAGTGTTACATTAACGCCGCGGTCAAAATCGAGTGTCTTGATTGGGATCAAAGCTTGGTCATGATACATGCATACAGCAACGTCATAACGTGCACGTGAAGCCGCATGAAACATTGTGTCTGCAGGTAGGGGGCCTGCGAGATTGAAACCTTCGCTGCGCATATCTTTCAACAGATCAGCAATCCAATCAAGTTCTTCTGCGCCCATTGCACCACCTTCACCTGCGTGCGGGTTCAAACCTGCAACTGCAATGCGTGGTGCATCGATCCCGAACCGTGTTTTTAAATCGGCATCTGTAATGGTAATTGTTTCGCGCAAAAGCTTTGGAGTTAACTGGTGAGGCACGTCTTTTAACGCGATATGAATTGTCGTTGGAACAACGCGTAACTCATCACTGGCAAGCATCATGACTGCCTGTCCTGATTTTGCCAATGCTTGTAAATATTCTGTGTGGCCTGGGTAGGCAAATTGTGCCCCATCTTTCAGCGCTTTTTTATTAATGGGTGCAGTGCATAGGCCTGCAGCGGTGCCAGAGGTCACCAAATTAACACAGCGTGCTATAACATCAATTACACCTTGTGCGTCTAAAGGATCTGGGTGCCCTGTCACGCTGTTGCCGGCGAAGTTATGGTGTAGAATAGGCAGGCCATGTTTCATCGCCTTTCTAACTTCGCTAATGTCATCGATCATGGACAAAGGCGTCCCGATGGGTAAATGGCGAGGATCACCGACATAGGCCAATGGGATCTCACCAGAGAGTGAGGCATATGCTTTAGCAGCCACCTCAGGGCCAACACCTGCTGGTTCGCCGCAACTCACCACTATGGGTTTGATCATTTGCGAACGATGCGTGCACTTGCACGCAGTTCACTAATCAAGCTATCAGCATAACCACTGAGACGTTGTTGGCGTAGATTAGTTGATACAGAATCACGACCGATGTCTTCATTTAGTGCATCAGTCCGTCCGCACATCATCAAAAATACCAAAGATGTTCCATCCGTGTGCGTGAGGTTTGTTGAAACTTCGCCTGGGTCTAACTTTGCCAATTCGATCGCGATGTCTTGAGGTATATCTTTTGGTGCGAGTGTCTCACGATCAAGCGCCTCGGCTGGCTTGCCTTTGGCAACACCATACAGGTCATCACAAACGTCAATTTGCAATTTAAGTTTTTCTGCAGCCGCTAAAGTTTTATTTGATCGGCCGCCCGCCATGTAATAAGCAGCGTATTCGATTGCAGAATATTCGACAGCTGGCGCATCTGTTTCTTGGATGTCACGAAGTTGAAACAGGGCGATGGAGCCTTGAAGTGGGATAGGTGAGGTGACCTCACCCGGTGCCAATGATAAGATTATGCTGCGTAACTGTGATGGTAATTTTGCGAGTGGTACCCAATCTAGACGTCCACCACGATCACGCGTTGCTGTTGCAGAGAAGCGGCGCGCAAAAGATGAAAACTCTGCAACAGAAGTTGCTTTGGACGCCTGCTCCGCTTGGACTTGGGCTTGTACAGCTTTTGGCGCTGGGGCAGGGATGATTATTTCAGATAAGAGTACACGGATACTGCTGGCTCCACCAGAGGTTCCCAATGCACGGTCGATATCTGCCTCAGTAATCTGTACGCGATTACCATACTGACTGCGAATTAAGTTGCGCCAAAGGACATTGATGGCAACGAGGTCGCGAAAGGTTTGTTCGGACACACCTTCACCAGCCAATGTTTTAACAAACGCTTCCTTTGAAAGATTTACACGCGCAGCAAAATCAGACATCGCATCAGCTAAACCAGTGGCATCTATACTCAATCCAACAGAATTAGCGGATTGCTGCTTAAGACGATCTTCAATCAGTGCTTCTATCGCACCCTCACGGCCGGCGCTTGGTGTGCCCAGTACCTGCAATAATCGCGCGCGCTGACCGATTTCGTATTCGGTGATCACAGCGTCATCTACGGTAACAACCGTAGCAAATAGATTCTGTGCCGCGGCAGGCATAGCCAGTGCTGCGCAAGTCGCTGTCGTTATCACAAATCTTTTTAGCATTGCCTTACCTTACCGGTCATTTCATCTGCTTTCCGCATGATCGCTTGAAACTTTGTGTTCCGTTCGAGGCTGAGAAGCCCTGTAGTGACACTTTAAACCCTAGATTGGTTGAGGGCTCAACACTTGTTGATGATCTATTGCTTCTGTTGACAGACAGATCAATCGAAACACACTCATTTTGATAGATTAATCCAAGACCCGCATTAGATGCGCGGTCTTCTATCAAATCGTAGCGCCAATTGCTGCTTGCGGACCAATGACCGTTGATCTTAGAGGTTCCATCAAAGGTTAGCTCTGACGCCTTTATCTGCCTAGCTTCGTCTGACAACCACAGATGGCTTGCGCTAATCGATGTTTTTTTTGTTAGCCAAGACCCCCTCATTTCAGCTTTGGTAACATCAAGTAGATCATTAAACAGGCCTCGACCAATCAATTGTAGGCCAGAATGGGTTTGAAATTGACCTGCCACGATAAAGTCAGATGTTGTGCTGCTTAGCCCAGATGTTTCATTGAAACTACTGTCATTTTGACTTCGTAGAACCTGGCCGACCGTAAGTGTTGTGCTCCATCCATTTGGATCATGGCGACCCCAATTAGCGCCAATGGCAATTGTGGGACCGCGTTCACGACGATCTGGTCTTGGATATCTGGATAATGCCAAAAGATTGCCTTCATCGAATTCGACGCGGGTACTTTCTTCAACAGGAATTTTAGGGTGATTCTGGCCAACCCAACCAAGTTGCAGGAGCGGTTCGAAAATTTGAGTAGTCTTTTGCGTTTTGCGGATCAATGGGTACCGCAACGCGATTGAACCGTTCGGAATGAGAGCAGTCTCGCTCGAAGGAAAATCACTGTCTTGGCCGGTGCCAAAAGCGTCAGCTGCAAAACCAAGTTTAGTTTCTGCAAATAGCCCATTTTTTAATGCCCACAGCTTTTCCCAATAAACATCCAGATTGAATCGCAGAACATCACGGCCAACGACATCTGCTTTTGACGATCGAAGATGAGCATGTGCGTTAGCATTTAGTGAGATTTCACCGCCAATTACTTTTGGGATTATGCGACGTTCGAAATCTACGTCAAAGACGTTGGTTGGGACGGTCGTGTTATCTTCGTTGTCTCGCAAGGATCTAAAGTTAATGAAACGGACACGGACGTACTTATCACGACGTGTTCTGCTGACAGCGATCTCACTATCTAGCCGATCTTTTTCAGAGTAACGGTATTCTTTCAAATATGCATTATCAGTCGTTGTTTCTATATCGAAATCCAAGACGAATTGTCGGGTAAACTCGAATTGCCCCTCACCAAAAATGTAACCTCGGGTTTTGTTGGGGCGAAGATCATCATTTGTCGCACCGCCATTAAATAAGATGTTCCCCGTTTCAAAGGCCTGCCTGTATCTAAACTCGAGTGTCTGCGTCTTTGAGGACAAGTAGGGGGACAGGGTAATATCACGATGTTTCCCCAGCTTGATGAAATATGGGACTTTGACACCTGTTCCCAATTGAGAAGTTGTTCGAAAAGAAGGGATCAGAAATCCTGTTGCACGTTTCAGTGTCGGATCGGGCAACCTCAAACGAGGTAAATAAAATACGGGTATATTGCCAACCCGAAATTGTGCGTCGTCAAAATAAAGCTGTTGTTCAGTTTGGTCGTGAACAACACGTTTTGCTCGAATTTGCCATAGAGGCGGACGTCCGTCAGTGCAAACGTTACACGATGTTACCGCTGTTTTGTAGAGTTGCGTATATCGTTCATCCACACGGTTGATTTCAACTGATGCTAATTGAAGTCGTTGGTTTAGAACCGTACGTGCCCCAATCAGCAAACCATTTTGTAAATTTGAACTGAGTTCAGCCTGATCCGCTAAGATCGTAATATTGGCACCGTCTTGAATAGTTATTGGACCAATGATTTGTAGCGCCCCCGACTTTTGGTCGTATGAAACGGATGAAGCCTTAAGTCGTATATCACCCTGTAACACTTCGACGTTACCTTGGGCTTGTAACACTCGATTTTGGTCAATGCTTACGTTGTCAGCCACAAGGATTGCAGACTGCACCGTATTCGTTTGGGCAAGAACCGGGGCAGGTGTAAAACACAAAATTGCGCAAATGATGAGTTGTCTAAACATTAACCGTCCTCTGCTTGCAGAAGCAAACCTAGAGCAAAAAAGATAGCGGCAGCTGGAGGTGCCCAAGCGGCCAAAAGAATCGGAATTTGCCCGTTTTCCCCCAATATTTGGGCGAAACTTCGAATGAAATATAGCGCAAACCCTAAGAGGACCGCAGTCAGAACCGCGGTACCCGTGCCTCCAAAACGGGTATGGCGCATAGTGAAGGCGGCGGCGACAAGAACCATTGCCATCAAGAAAAAGGGTCGAGCCATTTCGGCCTGAAACCAAACTTTGTGGCGGCGCGATGAAAAGCCGGCTTGTTCAAGCTGAGTTATGTAGTTGCGCAAATTCCAAATGGATACACTAGACGGCTTACCCAAGCTTTCGCGGATACTATCTAAGGTGAGTGTTGATGATATTTTTAGAATTTCATGCACAGATGCATTTGCTTCAGGATTTAGTCCTGCGACCAACGGCCAGACTTTTGCATCCCGCAAAGACCAATCTCCTTCGCCCAACACGGCGCTCCCAGCTTCAATTCGTCGGATCGGACCAACATTTGGAGCGTAAACTATAAATGTCACATCATATAAAACTGAAGCATCGCCATTGGAACGAGAGGCTCGTATTACTGTCTGGCCATTTGTATCACCTTGTCGCAACCATAATCCTTCGCCGCTGATGGAGAGTGCTGATACACCATCGCTTCGGTAGCTTTCTGACAGCACAGCATAACGTTTTGAAGTCGCCGCGACAATTGGGTTTAGGACTGCGACTGCGAGACCGCCAATTGTCAACGAAACGGCAATAGGTGATATCAATGAACGCATGGCGGAGCGGCCGGCTGCGCGTGTAACAACCAGTTCTGAAGTGCGTGCCAGCCCTATAAACAGAACGACGGTTGCAAGGATCATGATCAAAGGTAAAATCTGATTGATCGTTTCTGGCGCCTTCAGGAATGTAAGGCCCAACCGGTCACTCAAAGAGATATCAAAACGCGAGAATTTTCGAGTCTGCTCAATAAGGTCAACAAGTATCACAAGAGCATAAAAGACAGCAGTCAAACAAAAGAATGCTACCGAAAAGCGGCGCGCAAAATAAAAATGCAAAATCATAAGCGCGCTCCTGTCCGCCACCAGGATGGGTTAGAGGCATGGCCCAGCATGGCAACACACACGCAAGACCCGATTGCGAGTGGTATGTATAAAACGGGCCACATGGCTGAATTGGTCAAAACGGTGTCAACGAATGTACTCCGCAACCCATCTATGAAGATGAGAATTGCAAAGGCGACTACAATTTCACGCCATACGCCAAAACGCGAAAAAGTGCCAAGTAAAAGCGTTGCAAAACCGATCATAGCAGCAACAATACAAAACATAGATTGTGCAAAACGCGAGTGTAATTCTTCAGCTATCGACCCCGACCCTGATCCGGTTTGTTCAGTAATCGCGCTCCAATTGCCTAACAGCTCAATCGAATTCATGTTTCTGATCGAAGTCTTTGCTGACTTATCTTTGTTGACAATCGAGGAAATATCAAAAGAAAAGTCCTGAAATTTTGCTGTCGAAAGCCGCTGTCCTTTTGTCGTAAGACGTTGGACAAGCCCGTCTACCATTATCAAGGTTGTTCCGGCACCATTGCGCACCAAGTAAGCTTCTCTGGCAGTATACAAAACGCGTTTCTCTGGCGTACGTCGGTCAGCCAAAAATACATCGCGCAGGACACCATCCGGTGCGATAACACCCGTGTAGAATGTCACGCCAAAGGTTGGGTGTAAAAAAACACCGTCGGTTAACAGACGCGCTGTTACGTTTTGGGTAATCTTTGTCTCGCGTACGCTTAATTGTGCTTGAGCTGCGGGGACTAATACGTTCACCAAAACCGACATCATCAATGCGGATATCATCCCAAATACAAAAATCGGTCGGGCAAGCCGGAAAGGGCTTGAACCAGCGGCTTGAACAACCGTCAATTCGCTTTCGTTATTCAGGCGGTTGGTAACATAGACTGCTGCGGCAAACGTTGACAAAGGAAGAACCGTTGAAATGAGTTTGGGCATGCCAAGAGCTGAAAATTCCAGGAAAACAAGCGCAGTTTGTCCGTCACCGATCAAGCGGTCGAACAAAACAACCGCACGGTTGATCCAAAAAACAGCGACCAATACCAATGAGAAAAACCCAAAGAGTACTAGAAGTTGCGACAGCATATATCTGTCGAATTTCGCCACTCATCCCCCCAAGTCATGTGTGCGCAATGTGTTCATAATACTAAACCAAGTAAGAGTTGTGTAAAACTGTTATCTGGTTTTTTCTAATGATCCACGCTACCTCTATTGTAATCAAGGCGGCAAGCCGCTCAAAATTTTATAAACACTACGAAATCAGGACTAAATTATGCGCAAGCCAACCCAATTCACTTATCGCTCTGTCGAAATCGATCTCATAGCAGACCACTTAGGACGTGTTGCTGTCTTTTTGGATGACGAAGGGCGCATGGATGTGTCGGCGCGTCGCGTGAATCGGCTGACAAAAGGGGCGGTTGCGCGTTTGATAGAAAGCGAACGTTTCCAAAAGATGAAACAGGGGCAGGTGTTTACTTTGAACCTGCCAGTCGGAATGGCAGCTGATGCAGTTGACATCGTTCGCCTGTCGCGCCGTGCAACAATAGAACAAGCCCGTGCAGCTGGTGCGTCACTTGCCAAAATACGTGGAGATGCTGACCTATTGATGGCGACGGGGAATGCAAAATACAGCGCACAAATCGCGTTCGGCTTGGCCATGCGTGATTATAACTTCGTTGAACATAAAACAGCTGGCGAAACACCCATGGGCGCTGTCACCGTAATGTGTGGCAAGATTGAAGAGATCATTGCGACGACTGCGCCTTTGATGGCGGTTGCTGAGGGTGCGTTTATGACACGTGATTTGGTCAATGAACCTGCGAATGTTTTGACGACTACTGAATTTTCCAACCGTTTGGTTGAAATGGAAAACCTCGGTCTAAAAGTGCAGGCTTTGGATGAAGATGAACTTACCACTCTCGGCATGGGAGCATTGCTATGCGTCGGTCAAGGTTCTGATAGTCCTTCCAAAGTGGTTGTGATGGAGTGGAATGGTGGGGTTGAGGGCGAAGCACCTTTGGCACTTGTCGGGAAAGGCGTTGTTTTTGACACGGGTGGTATCAGCATCAAACCCGCTGGCGGTATGGAAGATATGACTATGGACATGGGTGGTGCAGGTGTTGTTGCAGGCACAATGCGCACTTTGGCACTACGCGGTGCCAAAGCGAATGTCGTCGGATTGGTTGGGTTGGTAGAGAATATGCCATCGGGAAATGCTGTTCGCCCTGGTGATGTAGTCACTTCTATGAAGGGTGACACCGTAGAAGTAATCAACACTGACGCTGAGGGCCGTTTGGTGCTGTGTGACGTCATGTGGTATGCGCAAGAGCGTTTCAAACCTGCAGCAATGATTGATCTTGCAACATTGACGGGTGCGATCATTGTTGGCCTTGGTCATGAAAATGCAGGTGTTTTTTCTAACAACGATCCTTTATGTAATGCGTTCTTACGCGCCGCATCCGCGGAGAGCGAGGGAGCATGGCGCATGCCGTTGGGCCAAGCCTATGATGACTTGTTAAAATCACGGATTGCTGACATGAAAAATATTGGTGGTCGCGCGGCAGGTTCCGTTACGGCTGCTCAATTCTTGCAGCGTTTTGTGAAAACCGACTGCGCGTGGATCCATTTAGACATTGCTGGTGTCGCATCTGTGAAATCAGAAACTGCGTTGGCACCGACTGGCGCAACTGGATGGGGTGTTATGGCCTTGAACCGTCTGGTTGCGGATATGTTTGAGGCCGACTGATGGGCGCTGCGTTCTTCTACCACCTTACACGCC
>JAOEQC010000031.1 GCA_028388995.1 Ascidiaceihabitans sp.
GCTGCGTCTTGATCAGCTTGAGCACGATCACAACGACCTGCTCGACCGGATTGATCAGGACTTTCATGACTTTTCACAGTTGGACGAAACTTTCCACACAACCATCATTAACGTGGTCACAAACAGGTTCGTGAAGGAGTTCCAAAAGATCATCTCACTCGTGTTCCACTATCACTTTCAGTGGAATAAGTCGGATGAACGCGTCCGCAACGAAACCGCTATTAGGGAACATTTGGATTATATCGATGCCTTACGTAGCCGCGATTTGAACAGCGCTCAGGCCGCTGCAAAACGCCACCTTTCCACGGCAAAACAAACCCTGGTAAGTTCGCTTAGGGCGAACAGCCACGGGTCTTAAGTTGTTACGAAAGTAAGGGCCTCTGCAGAGAGGTCTTTGCGCGCTGCTGCGAGATTGCGTTTAAGTGAGCAGACCTTTCCAGTGCCAAATAGTACCGAACACGCCGCCGGATGGTTTAATGCAAATTGCAACGACGCTTCGGCCAGCGTTAGGCCAACGGCTTCAGCACGCGCTTGCAATGCAGTAACCTGATCCAAGATATCTTGTGATGCTGGCGCGTAGTCGAACCAAGCACCGGGTTTTGGTCCCGTTGCCAGAATACCAGAATTGAAGATACCACCCAACACAAGGCTCGTGCCTTGGGATGCACATAAATCAAGCAAACCTGCCTCGGCCTCGCGATCAAGTAAGGTCAGGCGTCCGGCCAGCAGAATTGTATCCAACCTTTCATGTTGCATGACGTCGATGCAGACTTGGCTTTCGTTCACCCCAAGCCCAATCGCGCCAATGCGTCCCGCTTGTTTGAGATCGCGCAGCGCGCCCATCCCCAATCCCAGAAGGTCGTCCAAATGCGCAGCCCCTGCGACCCCGTGTGTGTAGTCGCCAATGTCATGGACAAAGACGATTTCAACATGATTGGTGCCAAGCCGCTCGCAACTACTTTCAAAGCTTTCACGAATGCCATCGGCGGAATAGTCGTAGCGGACGGCGTTTGGCAAAGGCTGAGCAAAGCCATCAGCCTCGTCCATCGCAGCACCGGGCGACAAAACGCGGCCAACTTTGGTGGACAGCACATAAGCGTCACGCGGCTTAGTCTGCAAAAATGTACCGATGCGTTGCTCGGACAGCCCGCGCCCGTAGTGTGGGGCCGTGTCGAAATAGCGAATGCCCGCGTCCCACGCGTGCTGCATGACTGCCGTGGCGTCTGCGTCGCGCACAACACCGCCCAAGTTACCAATGCTGGCACAACCAAAGGACAGGGACGTGACAGACACATCCGTCTGACCGACCGGTTTTGTGATGATATTCATCAGGCATGTTCCTTATGTTGTGCAACGATTTCTGACAGGTTCGGCTTTGTTGAGAGATCGCCCTTTGCAACGGCCCAGTCCAGCATTGCCGCAATCCGGCGGCCAACTTTTTGGGTATGGTTTTGTGCAATATCAGCGATCCGGTGGTCGAGGAATGGGTTGGCAAAGCGCTCAATGGTGGTGATGACATAAGCGTCGAACCCATCCGCAAGGCTTGCTGCGACGAACGCGGGGCGGACCTCATTTTGCAAAACGAGCTTGAGCTGCGCAAGTTCAGCAGCGTCGTTAACAATATGACGTATAAGCACATCATCAGTGCCTTTATTGCGAAGCCACCGATCCGCCAGAAACGTATGGCCAAGGTTCAGGACAAAAAGTTTCAGCGCCTCGATGTCAGATAACGATGGCACGAGCTGCACTGAGGGATGGTCACACGGCAGGACAAGACCGGGTTGATCCTCAATCGCCCAAAGCGCGTATGGTTCGGTAACGGCACCTGCCGGTTCCAGCGGCTGTGACACAATCCGGTCCACCAGCGAGTTTACCCACGTCACATTACGTTCCAAATAAGCCTTAAATTCAGGCTCACCATTCTGTGCCAATGCCATGACACGGGTCTTCAAGACCTGTCCATTATCAACGATCAGTTCCATGGGCATAATCTGAATAGGGGCTGAATTTTTTGCATAACGAAGCCGCAGAAGATGCGTCAGCTTGGCGGGGTATGACATGGCTTGGTCGAAAGATGGATCGCTGTCGCATTTTTTGGGCGCAAATCCGGTATCCCCGGTATTAGACAAAACGATCTCTGCCTCCTCCACGAAAATACGTGTAACTTCAGCCCAATCAGTGGATGTTGACAGCGTCCGTGCAACGCTTGTTACATCCAGCGTTTCCTGCACCCTTATGCCTTTGATCAAACCTTCGACACGAACAGGATAAGATCCAACCAATGCGGCCAAGCGCGCAGCGCGGCTTGGATCGCCAGAGCTTTGTACAACGGTGATCGGACCAACCTCTTGGCCGCCTTGCATCGCTTGCGAGACAAATAGATCGGCATGCGCCTGCAAAAAACGGCTCGTGCCGAATTGAAGAATGGGCGTTGACTGCACAGGCTATCCTCTCGAGGGCGCAAAGTGAAACTCAGCGCTTTACGTTTGGTTGTTTTTAATTATACAAAACACTTTAAGTCAACCATGTCCTCGAGGAAAAGCCTGATGTCCACATCTCCCAAAATCGATGCACACCAGCATTTCTGGCAAATTTCACGCGGTGACTACGATTGGATGACGGACGGTGTCGCTGATATCCGCCACGACACCCTGCCGGCTGATCTGTCACCCCTGTTGGCAAAACACGAAATTGCAGGAACTGTCGTGGTCCAAGCCGCCGCAACGATAGCTGAAACAGAATTTCTCCTTCGCTTGGCCAAAGACACCCCCTTTATAAAAGGCGTGGTTGGCTGGGTTAATCTAGAAGACCCAGCTTGCCCAAGCGTGTTGGATCACTTGATGGTATCATCCGCCTTCAAGGGCGTGCGGCCGATGTTACAAGACATTGAAGACACCAACTGGATTTCAAGACCAACTGTAATGGCCAATTTAGCGGCCATTGCAGAACGCGGACTGCGGCTGGATGCCCTTGTCGTGCCACGCCATCTGGACGTTCTTGCAGGTGTTGCGGCCGACCTGCCGCATCTGCCCATCGTGATCAATCATTGCGCAAAACCAGTTATAGCGGGTGGCGCTGACGCCGGTGATATATGGCGCGATAGCATGGCACGCTTGGCAGCATTGCCCAATACAATGTGTAAAATCTCTGGTCTCGCAAATGAAGCAGGTCCAGGTTGGAACGCTCAATCCCTACTGGATGTGGTTACCTATGTTGTGGAACACTTTGGTTCCAACAGAACCATGTGGGGCAGCGATTGGCCTGTCCTAAACCTTGCAGGGGACTATGCGCAGTGGCGCGCTGTGTCTGACACGCTTTTCGCTGATCTGAATGATCTCAACAAAGCAGACATCTACGGTGGCACTGCCACCCGCTTTTATGGCTTGGAGCTATTATCATGACCTACAACATTGCGTGCATTGGCGAACCTTTGGCAGAGATCTCGCGTGGTGCAGCCGACCTCGCAGTTGCATTTGGTGGAGATACGCTGAACACGGCCATCTATTGTGCTCGATCGGTCCAAGATCGTGATATCGCCGTCCACTATGTTACGGCTATCGGGGAAGATACTCTGTCTGATGCTGCTTTGGAATTAATGACACGCGAAGGTATCCACACCGATCACGTCAGCCGCGACCCAAACCGCCAAATCGGTATATACGCCATCCAAAATGACGAAAACGGTGAGCGGAGCTTCCATTATTGGCGTGACACCTCAGCTGCTCGCGCCATGTTTGCAACCGACACCTCACCCCATTTGGCCGCGATTGAGATGGCTGATCTGGCCTATCTGTCGGGCATCACCCTTGCGGTCTTGACGCCAGATGCACGCGACCACCTTTGGAATGCTTTGGCCGCGCGCCGCGCGTCAGGCCTCAAGGTCGCTTTTGACTCCAATTATCGACCTACATTGTGGGACTCTATAGCCACCGCACGTCGTGAGATAGACCGCTTTTGGAAAATCACAGACATCGCCTTGCCGTCATCCGAAGACGAGGTGGATCTGTTCAGCGACAAGTGCACCTCCGGTATCGTCAATCGTATCGTTGCGGCAGGTGCGCAAACTGGCGCGTTGAAGTGTGGCGATGCTGGACCACTGCTTATCCCATTATCCGACGCCACCACAAACTTTGCCAAAGCCGACAGCGTTGTCGATACAACAGGGGCCGGTGATAGCTTCAACGGTGCTTACCTTGCGGCAATCGCAGCCGACAAGACGCAAACAGAGGCCGCGATCGAAGCCCATGCATTGGCGGCCCATGTTGTCACACATCAAGGCGCTATCTTGCCGCGCATGGCAGCCCCCGAAGCAATCCGTATGGGCAGTGTTATTCGTCTGAGGCCAGAGCACCTAGAAGAATACAAACGCCTCCACGCCGACGTTTGGCCGGGTGTGCTTAGTCGTTTAAAAGCCTCCCACTTCACAAACTATTCTATTTATCTCAAAAAAACCGAGTTCCTTATGTTTGGGTATTTTGAATATACTGGAAGTGATTTCGAAGCTGACAATGCAGCCATTGCGGCTGACCCCATAACCCAAGAATGGTGGGCAGTTTGCGGACCAATGCAGGATCCTTTTGAAACCCGAGCAGATGGCGAATGGTGGGCGGAAATGGAAGAAGTGTTCCATTTGGCTTAATTGACGCGGTCCTTTTCACCCCAAACGGCACCAATGTTCTGACCTCTCTATAATTGGTTAAGCAACTCGCGCAACGTACCAAATACCCGCGTCGCAGTATTACCGGGGCGCAGCACACTTTGGGCGAAAAGGGGGGCATTTGGGAAAATCACAATGAGGATAACTCAGGGGACCCAATGCGGTACACCAAAGAGCGGACATTCAATTCAACATCCCGAACGGCAGAAAAGTCCCGCAGTCTGTGAGTGCGACGGATTTGTCTTGCTGCGCCCTCCGCAGATGTCCACAGGTCGCCCCAACGTCCGCTACAAGTTAAAAGCTAGTAGAGGCTGACACTCATTATCACATACTATGTCCAACCCAAAGCTCCGCCAACACAGTGTTCGCACCACAGCACTTGCCAACACTGTGTTCAACACCGTGATTCAGCCCTAAAAATAGTCAGCAACACGGCAAAAAGTGTGTTTAAGGTGTGTTTTTGATTTTAGCGATTTTTTAGAATTTAGCACTAGGTTAAGTCATTGTTATTGTTGACTTAAATGGTGCCCGAGGGCGGAATCGAACCACCGACACGAGGATTTTCAATACAGGTGGTGTAATTTAAATATTCGATAACAGTAACTTATAGGATAATATTTTTGGTGTGCTTAATAGTGTGTTTTTACTGTCATTTGTAGGTAGAGCAAAATAGCTATGTTAAACATGGCATTTAAGCTAACGAAGTTCGAAGAACTATATCTTATATTCGTTTAACATAACCATAATAGACTATGAATATGCATCGCTCGTTTCAAGCTAGATTAATGTGACAAAGCCCCCGAAACGGTTCCTCCAAAACCGGACCGTTTCATGACTTACGCCAACGCACCGTTCATGAAGAAGGTCCTCCACATTACGAAGAGAAAGCGGAAATCGAACATACAACATTACTGCAAGTCGGATCATGTAAAGACCGGTTTTGAAATGACTAAATGGAGAACATTTTGTCATCCAAGGCCGCTATAAAGTCGCGCTGCCCGCTTTGAGTATTTTTAGTCAGACAGTGCCGGTTTTGGGATTATTGCACCGCGGCATTGTATCACCTGTGTCGCAAGGTCATGACCTATTTTCAAAGCCTGCTCTTGACTTTCTCCACCAAAAAGAGCTCCCAAATAACCACCATTAAAACTATCGCCAGCTGCTGTGGTATCCAACACTTTCGAAGACGGCAGATAGCTTCCATGGACGTCAATACCCAAAGATAATGGTCCAAGTATCCCGCGTTTTAAAGCGCCAGACTTAGCCATACCTGAAAAGCGAAAGGCCACTTGATCTTCTGTTTCATCAAACAACTTCATTTCATCGTCAATTGACGGTAACAGAATATCTGCTCTAGCCCAAAAGGCTGATGTCATTTGTTGAGCAGATTCTAGACTTTCCCAAAGATGCGGCCTGTAATTGCTATCAAAAATCAGACAAATTAAATGTTTATTCAACCACTCAAGCAAAGAAAGTCGGACTATATGAGGCAAAATTGCAAGCGAGATTCCAGATAGATAGACTGCGTCATAGGTTTCCAACATAGTGAAATCACCGTTCGAAAATAAGCACCTTGCTGCCGAGTTGCTGCGCCAATACGTGAAGCTACGCTCGCCCTCCGGTGACGTGGTAATGGCATAAAGCCCAGGCGTGCCATCAACTATTCGCTTGATCTTCGAATTTCCAACACCGTGATCTGCGATAAAGGCAAAAATACTGTCTGAAAATGTATCGTTTCCCAGGCAGGTAATATAATCCACCGTCACTTGTGGCGCTGTCCGATGCAAATAGATTGCGGTGTTAAGTGTATCACCAGCCACGTTCATTTGCGCATTACCGTCCATCATGGACAGTTCAATCATGGCCTCGCCGACACAGGCAACCCGTTTCATTTTATTTTTCATTTTTTAAATCTCACAAACAATTGGCAATTTCGTCAGGTTGATTTTACGCAGACGAGCAAGGGCATCATCACTAAGCTTCAGCCCCGATACATCCTCAATGAGGCCTGACTGGTCGCAATTGCTATCATAAGCATCTTGTTTATCTGACTTTTCCGCACCCCAAGACCCAGACCACAAAAAATTTTATATCCCCCTTGCTCAAATGCACTATTCATGCCTAACTTACATACAGTATGTTAAATACATTAAGCCATCTAGAAAACCAAAACAATATCAATCGGGAGATAAAACATGAATAAACTCAAAACGACCCAAAACGTTTTTGCGGCTTTGCTGACTGGTGCGATCAGCACCATTGCTTCATCCGCTATTGCACAAGAGGTGCTAAAATGGGGCCACGTCTACGAAAGTGCTACACCCTATCACCAAGCAGCGCTCATGGCAGCAACCGACTTTGAAGCAGCAACTAATGGGCGCTATAAAATCGAAGTGTTTCCAGCTTCCCAGTTAGGCAAAGAAGTCGCATTGAACGAAGGACTATCCCTAGGAACTGTCGACATCATTTATACCGGCGTTGCCTTTATGGGCCAATCTTACCCGCCAATCGCCATCTCAGATTTCCCCTTTACAATGCGGGACTTTGATCATTGGGCAGCTTACTCTGAAAGTGATCTTTTTTCCGAACTCGCCCAAGCCTACACTGGCATTACAGGTAATCATGTTGTAAACTTGACTTATTACGGTGCTCGGCATGTCACAGCCAACAAGCCTATACTAACACCAGCTGATATGGTGGATTTGAAAATCCGGACACCCAATGCACCTGCATATCAGATGTTTCCCGAAATAACCGGAGCAAACCCTACTCCGATGGCCTTCTCTGAAGTGTATTTGGCACTGCAACAGGGTGTTGTCGATGCGCAGGAAAACCCACTTCCAACAATCCAATTTAAAAAATTCTATGAAGTTCAGTCGAACATAAATCTAACAGGTCACATCACAAACTCACTTGTCACTATAGTCGGACCAGGCACAGTAGGAAAACTGGGCGCTGAGGATCTTAAAGCTTTGGATGCTGCCCTAATTGACGCAGGTAAATGGGCGTCTGCAGAGATTGTCAAATCAGAAAATGAATTGGCTGCGTGGTTCACTGAACAAGGCGTCACCGTGAACGTTGTCGACAGAGGCCCGTTTATCGATGCGGTTTCCCCTGCTTTATCGAGTGCTGATATGCCCTGGGCTCCAGTAATTTTTGAACGCTTGCAGTCAATCAAATAATAGCCATAAGCGCTCGCGCCAAAATGGTGCGAGTGCATCCTTCCATCAAGGAGCAAGTAAGTGAGCAGCGTTGATAAGTCTTTCGAGGACCTCGTGGCTGAGGTTGACCCTGATGTGGATGAACAGCTAAGTGAACTAAAGTTTACCCTTTGGGACATCCCATTACTTTTGATCTTTACAGCCCTGTTTACAACTGTTTTTCTTCAATTCTTCACCCGCTATGTTTTGAACGATTCACTTTCTTGGACTGAAGAAGCTGCTCGCTATTTACTTATCATTTTGACTTTTACTGGTGCACTGAAATGTCAAGTTCTTGATAGCCATATCCGTCTTGAATTCATCGACAACTTAGTTGGAGATTATATCGGAAAACTAAAGTTTATTGCACTGTCACTAACAACGTTCTTCTTTGGCGTACTTGCTTGGTCCATGGTTCTTTTGGCTAAGCAGACCAGTTTTCAGAAAATGGTCTCGCTACCTTATCCAAAGTATTATTTCTACGCCGTCCTCACCGTGGCGCTATGTGCCTTACTCGTAATACAGGTGAAACAAATTATTTGGGCATATAAGGAGTTACAACGTTGACCGTTATTGCTTTATTTCTTTCGCTATTCACGTTGATGCTGCTGCGTGTGCCGATTGCTGTAGCTCTTGGCCTTTCATCACTGGGTTACATTATACTTGCGGGTCTGCCACCAGTTGTTTTAGTGCACAATGTTGTCAATGGCATGAATAGTTTTACGCTATTGGCTGTCCCGTTCTTCATTATGGCTGGAGGCCTAATGAACTCTGCAGGCATCACTAGCCGTATTTTTGCTTTTGCTCGATCCCTTGTAGGTTGGTTGAACGGTGGATTGGGACATGTTAATATTGGAGCTTCAATCATATTTGCAGGAATGTCCGGTGCGGCCGTTGCTGATGCAGGTGGTCTTGGTGCCATCGAAATTCGAGCGATGAGGGAAGCTGGATATGATGACGAATTCTCTGTCGGTGTAACAGCGGCATCCTCTACCATCGGACCAATCATTCCTCCCTCACTGCCATTGGTTATTTTTGGTGTGATGGCTTCCACGTCCATTGGTGAACTGTTCGTAGCAGGTATAATTCCAGGGTTGATGATGGCTGTGTCGCTAATGATAATGGTCTGGTTTATCGCACGCAAACGGGGCTACCCAAAAGATGCCAAATTTTGCCTTAAAAGGGTAAAAAGTACATTTTTAAGGGCAATTCTCCCACTTATGACACCCATCATTATCGTAGGCGGGATAGTAACAGGGGCATTCACCCCGACCGAAGCTGCGGTCTGCGCAGCAACTTATGCTTTACTCTTGGGCCTTTTGGTGTACCGCACTTTAACCCTGAAAAAGCTTGCTGTAGTTTCACTTGAGACAATTGAAACTACAGCATCGATTATGCTTATAGTCGGGGCATCAACAATATTTGCATGGATTTTGACAGCCAATCAGGCCGCAGCGCAGTTCGCCGAAGTCCTGCTGAGTATTTCAGACAACAAGCATGTTATTCTTATGATGATCATGTTTGTAGTGCTGATCATTGGGTTGTTCATGGAAACCATCGCAGCTATATCAATCCTAGTTCCCGTTCTTTTGCCTATCTCAGTTCAGATTGGCATCGATCCAGTACATTTGGGTATCATCGTTATCCTCAACTTGATGATTGGGCTGCTGACCCCACCAGTAGGCATGGTGCTGTTTGTTTTATCCAAAGTTTCAAATGTCCCATTTGAAAAATGCGTCAAAGCGACAATGCCATTTTTGGTACCTCTGGTAATAGTATTACTTCTCCTAACCTTCTTTCCAAAACTTAGCCTCTTTCTTCCCGAACTGCTTTATCGAAATTGAGAATAGGCGGCTATAAACTGGGCACCAGCTTAGTTCATGCGGATTTCAAAACTCAAATAAAATAAGGACAACCCAGAAATGAAAAACCAGATTGCTGTAATCACTGGCGCTGCGCAGGGCATTGGCATGGCAGTCGCACGGGAGCTGATAGGCTCAGGCACTCAAGTTATCAGTTGGGATATTGACAAAACTAACGTCTCTGCGATGGCAGACCTTGGGAAGAATGCCTTAGCGATAGAGTGTGATATAACTGATTTAAGGTCTGTCCAATCCGCCTATGCAGTAACATGCGAACAAGTTGGCATCCCCACCATACTTGTCAACAGCGCTGGTATAGCCGGTCCTAACGAACCTCTTGACACTTACGACTTAGAAGCTTGGCACAGGGTCATAGACATTAATTTGCACGGCGCGTTTTACGTCAACCGGGTTTGCGTAGAAGGAATGAAGAAGACGGGCTATGGGCGTATCCTAAACATTGCCTCAATTGCAGGTAAAGAGGGTAACCCTAACGCCTCGGCCTATTCCGCTTCTAAAGCAGCTGTAATAGGGATGACAAAATCTTTAGGAAAAGAGCTGGCAGGGCTGGATATTGCAGTTAACTGTGCAACACCAGCAGCTGCTCGAACTCGGATTTTTGACCAGATGAGTAAAGAACATATCGACTACATGTTATCAAAAATCCCACGTGGCCGTTTCCTCGAAGTAGATGAGGCTGCAAAGATGATTGTTTGGACAGTATCACCCGAAAATTCATTTACTACTGGTGCCGTATTCGATCTCTCCGGTGGTCGCGCAACTTACTAAAGGATCTGATATGGAACTGGACCTGTCCCACCCTTCGATAGAAGATTTGCGGCATGCAGCTCGCAAGCGCATTCCTAAGTTCGCTTTCGAATATCTCGATAGTGCGACTGGCAGAGAGTTGGGGCTAAAGGTTAACCGTGAAGCGCTTGACGCCATCGGGTTCATGCCCAGCGTGTTGTGTGGCCGCACGAGAGCGAACCTTCAGACTACACTGATGGGTCAAACATACGATCTACCTTTTGGAATTGCACCTGTTGGTATGTCCGGTCTCATGTGGGCTGGTGCGGAACGTATGCTGGCGCAGGCGGCCGTTGCGCATAACATCCCATTTTCACTGTCCAGTGTCGCGGTCGCATCGCCCGAAGATGTGGCCCCCCATATCGGCAACAACGGATGGTTTCAGCACTATCCAGTGAACTCAGCTGATTTGCGCCGCAAGATGTTACCAAGGATCAAAGCTGCTGGATTTCACACGCTGATCATCACGGTGGATGTACCCGAAGAAAGCAGGCGTGAGCGTCAGCGGCGCGCCAACCTCACAGTTCCGCCAAAAACTGATCTGCATACATTGGCTGCGATGGCATTGCGCCCCGCTTGGTGTCTGGCACAATTGCGGGAAGGCACTGTCCCGCGCATGCGATTTTTTGATGATTATGTCCCTACAAAGGGCAGAGAAAGCTTTACCCATGCAGGCGCATTGATCCGAGGGATTCCAGACTGGCAATACCTGCGTGATCTACGTCAGGAGTGGGATGGCAAACTTATTGTTAAAGGTGTGTTGCGGCCAACAGATGCCAAACGAATGGCTTCTGAAGGTGTAGATTGCATTTGGGTTTCTAACCACTCAGGACGCCAATTCGAGGCAGGACCTGCCGTTATCGAACAGTTACCAAAAATCCGTGAAGCCGTCGGGTCTGATCTCCCTCTCATCTACGATTCTGGCGTTGCCTGGGGGCTGGATGTAATGCGCGCGCTAGCCAAAGGCGCGGATTACGTGATGGTTGGGCGCGCTTTTCAATATGCTGTGGCAGCATTTGGCGCACGCGGGATCGATCATCTTGTGCATATCCTGAAATCTGACATCACGGCCAACATGAGCCAGCTTGGCGTCGAAGATATCAATCAATTGTCAGATTACCTCCTGAAGAGCGATTGATGAGCCACGCGATAGGAAAGTGCCATTGGCGCGGCATGGCCGTCACCAAACTGGCCAGCACCTAGCCCTAAGCTTAAGCCGCTCCAGGTACTGGTCGTTATTTGTCACCGGATGAATTGGTCGACATAATCCCCGCCAAGCCCAACCTCTTCGAAATGCGCGCGGCACAGATCAATCTTGGTAAAGACGTCTTCATAGCCTTCAATCTTACCCCATGGATCGACGTAACACATCACGCCGTTCACTTGAAAATAGGTGATCATCTCTTCGACGTCATCCGGTACGACCAGCGTATGGGTCTCGCCAGGGGGTTCATAAACATATCCCCCCTCTTCCGCGACCCAGTCATGTTCCAGATAATGCCAACGCCCTTTCAGAACAAAGCCATGGACGGGCTGTGGATGGCGATGGCGCGATAGCACACCTGCCTTGCGCACCTTCAATAAGTTCATCCAATACCCTTGCGAGCGGTTCAGACAAAGAGGCCGGAACCAGACATTTTCGGCCTGCTTCACCCACATCCTGTCGTCCTCAGTCGCGGCATTGGGGATCACGATCTCTTCTTGCGCGTCCTTGGGGAACGGCAGTTGGTAAGGCATTCTTGATTGGTCTTCGCTCATTTCGTTGTCCTCACATTGCTAAATAGCCGCCATCGACGGGATAAACTGAACCAGTCACAAAACTGGCCTCATCGCTGAGCAGCCAACGCACCAATGCGCCGACTTCGGATGTTTTGCCCCAACGCTTCATCGGGGTGCGCGCCATGATACCCTCGGCCCGTTCAGGATTGTCACGCAGCCCTTGTGTCATTTCGGTTTCAATCCAACCGGGGGCGATGGCATTCACGCGGATTCCGCTTTCGGCCCATTGGCCTGCCAACGCCTTTGTCAGCTGCGAAACACCGCCTTTTGACGCAGAATATGCAGGTACAAGGGGGCCACCGAACGTGCTGAGCATTGACGCCATATTGACAATGCTGCCCTTGCTGTTTGCCAACAACGGGTGAGCGGCCAGACAACAACGCATGGTTCCCACTAAGTTCACGTCAATGACCCGCTGAAACACGTCGATATCATATTCGTCACCACGCCGCAGGATGCCAGCACAATTAACCAACCCATCTAATCTATCCATTGTAGCGAAAACCGCATCAACAGAGGCCTGATCTGTGACATCCATCAAGCGTAGTTCAATGCTATCTTGAGGTTTAAAAGCGTCCAGTTCAGCCTGTGACGCTGATACAGCGATAACGGAACATCCGACCTCTGCAAGGCAATGCGCGACACCTACCCCAATCCCGCCAGTTCCGCCTGTGACAAGTACTTTCTTCATGCAAATTCCTTTATCGCTTTAATAAACGCCTGCGCGCGCTTTGCGACTTCTTCCACGCTATAGCTCGGTTTGAAAAGAGCCGAGCCTAACCCAAACCCATTTGTGCCTGCATTCCAATAGGGCTCCATATTGTCTGGAGAAATACCCCCGACCACCGCAACGAAAGTATCCACGGGTAGAACGGCGCGCACTGCCGCAACTGCCGAAGGGGGTACCATTTCAGCCGGGAATATCTTCAAAACTGCGGCCCCGATTTCAAGGGCCGCAAAAGCCTCAGTCGGAGTAATCACGCCAGGGCACCAGTATAAACCGCGATCAATGGCGGCCCGTCCAACGTCTGGGTTCATATTGGGTGACACGATGATCTGCCCACCTGCGTCAGCAACCGCGTGAACATCCGGAACCGTGAGGACCGTACCTGCCCCAACGATTGCATTGGCCCCATGGCCTTTCGTGATCTTCGATATGGAGTCAAAGGGCTGCGGAGAGTTCAGTGGTACCTCAATGATTTGAAAACCCGCATCAACCAGCACTTCCGCGACAGATACTGCATTTTGCGGCTCCAGGCCACGAAGGATGGCAATCAGAGGGTTCGCAACCAAAGCACTCCTAAGATCGATCAAGTCAACAACCCCGCTGCTTGCGCAATGAGAAAATGTCCTTTGGCAGCGATATCATCCGGTGCGCGTTGGCAACTGATCCCAACCGCTTGCAACGCAATCTCATACCGATCAGCGAGGTCATTTCGCCCAACTATTGTGACCCTTTTGGCCTCATTTTTCTTTAGGGCAGCAACAATTTCCGTACCGATCAGCAGACCAGAAAGAAAATCAGCCGTCTCGGTTTCCTTCAGCTTGCCCATCAATGGCAAAGTGCGCACATGAAACAGGTCATGCAGCAGGTTTGCCCGCCGATCTTGGGCTGCGCTAACACCCTTTTGGAAAGCGGGGAGGTCAAAGTCACTCACTTCCATCAGCGTGCCAAGGATTGTGTGATCTTTGAGAGAGGCAAAAACCTCGCCCGTCATGTAAGTCGCGAAATCCTGTATTTTGCCACCAGCAACATGCACCCACTTACTGTGCGTACCGGGCATCACAAAAACGCCGTCAGACAGTCCAAGCGCGGCTGACCCAATAATCTGAGTCTCTTCCCCGCGCATGACGTCTGGACCGCCGATGTGTTCTGTGGTGGCACCTGTCACGAAATGGATCAACGCACCACTTTGCGATTGATGACGCACCAGCGACTGAGCTAAATGTTCAGGGCCTGTCGGCATTGTGACATAGGGTGTTTCGACCCAACCTTTGCGGCTAGTAATCATGCCGGACACAACGATGGGCAGACCGGCATTGGATGGGAACGATCCAACAAGCCGGTCAAAGACTGCATCAAAGTTGCGGTCAGGGATTTGCATGATCCCCTCCCCTGTAGTGACACTGTCTAACACCTCGCCCTGCGCGCTAATCAAAAAAGCACGCAAAGACGAGGTGCCCCAATCGATGCCAATAAGCGCTGGTTCAGATACGGCCGAATTCATTCAGCAGATCCTCAACTGTCTTACCTTGGGCAACCCATGCTCTTGTTGCAACTTCCCGGTCTGCCTGCTCTTGAGCAAGTCTTACAACCTCTTCAGCGCTCTCAAGCGGTACCACAACAACGCCCATTAGATCGGCTACGATGAAATCACCAGGATTCACGACGACACCACCACAAGCGATAGGCACGTTGATCGATAACTCTTCTCTGCGCTCAGAGAACATTGTGTGAGTACCACGCGGCGTGATGGCACGTGTCCAGATAGGCCAGTTGATCTCTTCTAACTCGTCGGTGTCTCGGCCAGCGCCGTCAACAATCATGCCGCGAATACCACGGTTCTGGGCCAACCCGCCCATCAATCCACCGCAAACGGAAGTGTTCAGATCTCCGCCCGCATCGACTACAATCACGTCGCCCTCTTGACCCATTTCGAGCGCCTTTAACGGATCGACCAAATCTCCCTTTGACAGTTGTACGGTTATGGCCTGCCCAGTCACCTTGGATCGAAACGCGGGTTTGATAGCGCTGTCCATGACGCCAGTGCGATATTGAACATCTGCAAATATTGCAGCGGCTGAAAGGGCTGAAAGCACCTTGTCGAATTTTTTAAGCAGTTCTGGGTTGCGTTCAAATTCATTGAAGACTCTCAGATCGTTGCAAGCTTCGGGCATTTTTTTCTCCTGTTAAGTTGTCGTTACGGCCAATGCCTCGGCATTGACGGTGTAATCCGGTTTCTGACCCGTCAGCACTTTGGCCACCTGTGTGGCAGCCGTGACCCTTGCCGCGCGAATGGATTCCTCGGAATAGTAGGCGGCATGTGGCGTGACCAAGACGTTTGGAAGTGTGAAAATCGGATTGTCATCGGGTGTCCAATTGGCGCGTTTGGCGGGTTCTTCTTATGAAAAACGCCATTCTCTTTCATACCATTCACGCTATAGCCTATTTTGGCCGGTAATATTCCCTTTGATGGATGTCATAATTGGGTAAACCCAAACTGCAATAGTCAGAACCCCGAGCGAGGCGGCTATTGGGCGGGAGAAAAATTCGAGAAAATTTCCGTCTGATTTTATCATTGATGACAAAAACATTTCCTCCAGCATTCCGCCCAGTACGATCCCCAAAATAGTAGGTGCAATAGGAAATCCGTTTTCCTCCATCGCAAATGCAAGCACACCCATGACCAACATAACGATAACCCCATACACTGAATTTGTGATGGCAAATGACCCAACAAGACAGAAAAGTAGAATTGCTGGCATCAACATCCGCGCTGGGATCTTCAACATTTGAGTTGAAAGACGGATGGCCAAATACCCAAGTGGCAGCAGAACCAAGTTGGCAACAAAGAAAATGATAAAGACCGCATTCAGAATTTGTGGGTTTTCCAAAAATATCATCGGACCAGGGTTCATACCTTTCATGTAGAGAACGCCGATCGCAATTGCAGTGACCGAGTCACCCGGAATGCCAAACACCAGTGCAGGCACCCACGCACCAGAAAGGCCTGCATTATTGGCAGCACTGGCGTCGACCAAGCCTTCGGCATGCCCGTCACCAAATTTTTCCTTTTCCTTTGACGTGCGTTTGGACACGGCATAAGCCACCCAGGCCGCGATATCGGCGCCGGCCCCCGGTAAAACACCTATCAAAGCGCCGAGAGAGCTACCTCGTAAAAGATTCCAACGGTATTTAGACAGTACACTTCCCACGCCTTCAAATACGCTTGTGACTCTCTGGTGTGGGATCTGAGGCCGCACGTGGTCGGCGGTTGCGACGAACCGTAAGATTTCTGAAATCGCAAACATGCCAATCATTGCGGGGATGAAGCTAACCCCGCCCAAAAGCTCAATACTGCCGAAGGTAAAGCGAGGATGGCCAGACATCAGGTCAATGCCAATCGTTGAAATAAACAAGCCAATCAACAGCGATGCAAATCCTTTGATCACCGACCCAGTGGATACGATCACGGCGCAAGACAGCCCTAGACAGGCCAACCAGAAATATTCAAAGGATGAAAACTTGAATGCAAAATCTGCCAAGGTTGACGTCGCAGCCATTAAGACGGCAGACCCAAGAAGCCCACCTATTACCGAACAGACCAACCCGACACCAAGCGCCTTTGACGCCTGACCTTTGCGCGTCATGGCAAAGGCTTCGTCGCAATAAGCGGCAGAAGCCGGAGTGCCAGGGATGCGAAGTAGTGCGCCTGGAATATCTCCAGCAAAAATTGCTGTGGCGACGGTTGTTACAATTGCCGCAATAGCGGGGATTGGATCCATAAAAAATGTAACAGGCACAAGAAGAGCAGTTGCCATTGTTGCAGTCAATCCAGGAATGGACCCCACCAACAATCCAAACGCACCGGAACAAACTATAACGAGCAACACATACGGTTGAAATACAAGCTCTAAGGCCACAAAAAAGGGATCCACCACGTCTTCTCCTATAATCCAAATTGGCCGACCGGAAGTGGCACTAAAAGCCAAAATCCGAACAAATACTTTGTCGCGCCAGTCATGATCGCAGCACCAATCATCGATGTCGCAAAGCTGTTTCCAAACCGCTTGAATAACAAAGCCAAAATCAGGAAGGATGTGATTACAAAGCCGACGTCATCCACGGCCAATATGAAAAACAAGATGCTAAGAAGAACCAATGCAAAGTTGGTAATTGCAGCATTGGATTCGATCCATTCCCCGACTGAAACCAGCGCACCACCAACTATGGCATTCTTATACCTGAGCCTCAGTCCTCGCATGATAAGAACCGCGCCGCAAAAGGCTAAGCCGATACCAATAAGAATGGGGAATTCTGATGGACCAAATTGCTGCCCGAATAATGTAGGAAATGTTCTCGCATATAGAATTTCTATGATGGCAAAAATAATTAAAAATACGCCGATAATCGCGTCATTAAACTTCATTGAGACTGACCTTCTTAGAGTTGTGGTTACAGTCGAGAGATGCGCAATTAACCTGCACTCCTCTCGACTGAATTTAGGATCAGTTATTTAGCAAGCCCAACTGCATTCATCACAATGCCCATCGCAGCATCACTTTGCTGCATCCACTCGCTAAATTTAGCGCTGGGGAGATAGTTAAGGCCAAAACCTCGGTCATTCATCGCGTCAATAAATTCTACCGAGTTATATACCTTTTCCATAGCAGAACTTAGCTTTGTAGCCACATCATCTGGCAGACCTGCTGGGCCTGCAATGCCGCGCCACGCAGACATCTGCCAATCTGGCCCATTGGCTTCGACCAAGGTAGGCACGTCCGGAAATGCAGCAAGGCGCTGGGAGGACATAACGCCTAGTGTCTTGACACGCCCAGCCGAAATCAGGCCCGATGCTTCGACAACTGAAGACGTCACAATATCAACGCCACCGGCGACCAATTCCTGCAATGCTGGTGCGCCACCTTTAGAGGGCACCCAAGGCACAGAATTGGGTGCCAATCCCTGCCCGCTTAACATGCCAGCTAGGGCCAGATGCCAGATCGAGCCTTGTCCCGCACCGGAGCCTTTGTGGGCACCAGGATTCGCCGCAACCGCAGCGAAAACATCTTCCAGCGTATTCCATTCCGAATCTGCGCGCACATTCACACCGGAAGCATCGCTATTGTACAAGGCAATCGGGGTGTAGTCCTCCCAAGTAAGATCAGTCAAACCGGCCCAATGCATCATACCAATTTCAACTGTTACAACTCCGATGGTATACCCGTCCGGCTCAGCAGTTGCGATTGCAGAGTGGCCAACAACACCGCTACCGCCTGTTCGATTTACAACATTAACTGGTTGACCCAACTCTTCCTGCAATAAATTGCCAATAATCCGGCCTGTAGCATCGGTACCACCCCCTGCTCCCCACGGAACGATCAACGTCACTGGTCTTTCCGGATATTCTGCGACAGCCGCACCTGCTAGGGTCAAAGCGGCGACAGCAGCCAAAAACCCACCACGCATTATTTTAATTGGTAATTTCATTTTGTCCTCCCAGACTTGCCTCCCAAAAAACTTTGGGGTTAGGATTTTACCAAATAGCAACTTACATACAGTGTGTCAATTAACTCGCACGCAATGAACCACCAGTCTTGCATACAATGTGTCAAATGGTTAAAGCATATTTAAGCTGAAGAATGAAAAACAATTTAAGTCACTGCATGGAGACCAATGGAGTTTTATGAAACGAGTTTTGAATCGAAAATCACTGTCTGAGCAAGTAGCCGAGGCTTTAGGTGAAGACATCAGGGATGGACGGCTTAAGCTTGGTCAAATGTTATCCGAAAACCAGATAGCAACCGATTTGGGCGTCAGCCGAACACCAGTACGGGAAGCATTTTCCCACCTCGAATTTCAAGGGCTGTTAGTTACAAAACCCCAAAGCGGTACTTTCGTATTTTCTCCCTCCCAAGAAGACATTAAAGAGATATTTGAAATTCGATCTTGCCTTGAATTGCAGGGCCTTCAGTCATCATTGAAGGCTTCGGAAAAGACCTTTTCTGTAGCATTGCATAGCATATGCGAAGAGATGGACTCCGCTTTTAATGCAGATGACGAAGACAAATATGCCAAATTGGATCATCGATTTCACGAATCTTTCATTTTATTTTCGGGAAACAGGTTGCTAACCTCTGTTTATAATCCAATTTCTCTTAAACTGCGCGCACTGGCAAACAACAACTTGTTGATAAAAATGGTGGATGAAGTTAGTCACTCTGAGCACTTGCAAATAGCCCAAAACTTCGGCCGCAAGCAATTTTTTGAAGTTAAAACACTGATGACGCAGCACCTTGCCCGATTTGAGGGTGATCTTGATCAGTACCAAATGAGTGATCCAATTTGAAATTTAGTGCATGATTGACCTTTGATCCATCGGTATGATGGTCTCTGGTGGTGCTGCCAGATTATTAATTTCAAACATCAGATTGATGGGGCAATCAAAATCTATGCGCTCAATAATTGATGCCACTCAGCCAGAGCAGCATCACGGTTTAATTTGAAATTGGTGCTTGAATAGAGATGACATAGGCATCCGAACAAAACTAATCCCCAACAAATTTGCACCCCCAACACTAAAGGCGCGGGGCCCTAGATCCGGGGTCCCAGGTACTGCGTCCTGTAACTCAACTGTAGCGATCAGGCACAGTAACCCCTGATTAACTCTATTTTGATCTGATGTTTTGTTCTGGGTAGCGTTGTGGGTAGATATTTCACTTAATATTAAATTAAAATAAAATCAGCCGCTTAATAGGTTTAGGTGGCGTATCTACAGGAATTCAAAGTTCCGAACTTGAATAATTCCATCTAAACTATGCCTGTCGACATAAAGTATAACCTCAAAATCAAACGTGTTCGTTAAACCGCATACCGTGCAGTTGCACGCCAAAACCCTGTGTAATCCACCAACCCGCGTTAGCTGCCACACTTAGCGGACCATGACAGGTCGGCCCCATAAACCGCAGCACAGACGGCAACAGACACCAGTACGATTAATTTGCCCCAACGGGTGGCTGTGATCCTTGTGGTTTAAGCCTCTCGAAGTCAGCCTGTGACGTTGCAATACTCGTCGCCGTTGGCATTCCGGATGTATGTGCAGAAGACGGCTCAGTCGGCGAACTTGGTGCTGTTGGTGTGGGCACTGTTGAGATGGCCTTGCCCATACGTGACTTTGGGTTGTTCTTCGCCTCTAACTCACCACCCTTGAGCCGCGTATCAAGCTTGTTGGCTAGAAAGCTTGCAGTGTTGGCGAATGTTTTGATGTCATCAACGGCCTGCTCAAGACTGCCACTACCTGAGGCTTTCTCAATCACATCGATCAGGCGACGTAGCTCTTCACGATCATCCATTGCCGTACCCCCCGCCCTGCATGCTTGGGGCCTGCAAAAGACCACCTCGGAATGATAAGAACTGACCTACAAAAAACCGCAGCGCAGATTTTTGAGGCTGCAGAACCCATTTCGGATGCTTGCTCATAGCGCCATCCGTTCAGGTGCACGCCACACTGCTTCAGCTTGCTTTGCAATGGCACTGTCACATAGAGATTTGAGGTTGATAAGCTTTGCCGCCCACGCTTCGTGATCCTCAGCGTCTGACCCGTTTAAACGCGCGGCATAATACCCCAGCTTGTTGGAACAGATTGTCAGTGTTTCCACGCTTGGTTCAATTTGGTGATAACGCAACACACGGATATATCCTTCACTGCGGCCCAGCCAACTGCGACAAAACTCTGGTGTGTTCTGAACAATGCCGGTTTGGATCAATTCGTCCCGTAAGTGTTCTAATAGTCTTATGCTCATATGTTTCCTCCAATGCACTGCTTGCACTGGTATTTATCTCGATTGCGGCAGCTTTGGGTGTTTATGCAGGCAATCATTACTCCCCAGCCGTTTCTGCAGAGTTTTCTTGTCTCGTTGATAAATACATGCGGAGAACCACGATGACATATGAAAAGCGCAAACAAGAACGACAGGCTTTGATTGATCACCTACTGGCACAAGACTGGAATGTGTTTGGCACGCTCAAGTTTGCAAATGGCAGAACTATTGGACGTAGCGGCGCTGATAAACTCCTGCGCAGCTACTGTAACAAAATAGACCGGGTGTTCTTTGGCAAGGCCGCTGAGCGTCAGAACATACGTGTGCCACGCTGGTGTTTTGCACACGAAGGCTCAGACCACGAGAACTTCCACGTTCACTTTGTGATGAAGAGCCCACTGCAAGACACTAACCATATGTGCTGTGTGCTAAACGCAGTGTGGGCGCAGCACCATGTCCAAACAGCGCCACTGGCTAAGAACTGGATCATGCCAGTGCAGGATCGCGCCGCAGTGGCCGGTTACGTAACGCACGAGTACTGGCGCATGGGCAGCGATACCATCTCTGACAAACTGAGTTGGCAAACCGAGCAGTTAACGCCAGTTGGGCAGAAAATCTTGAGCGAGCACTATACTCAACAACAGGCACAACGATTATCAAGGGCAGCCAGCCCACTTTGGCTTAGGCAGGCACAAAAGGCATTAGACGACCAACAGGCACGGCATGAGGCAAGCGGTGATTTGCAGATGATGAAGCGTGGCTAAGCCCCTTCGCGCAGCAAACACCTGAGCAGTTTTAAAAGGGTAAATGCCAATGGCGCAGGTCTTGGCACATCCTTGTTCACGAGCAATTGTTCAAACAAACTTCACAAAACAAAGATGATAAGACAAAGAGGTTCAAACACAAAACATCAACAAACGCTCAAACGAAGATGGTAAAACAGACAGTAAGATATACAGCGTCAGCGGAGCAAACCGTTAGGCGCTTTTTTATGGGCGTGAGGTCGGTGCTGTGCGCTTAATCAATTAAGCTGTTTTGATCCCAACCAAGTCAATCAAAGCTGACTTTCCGCTGTGTCCATGTCCCTCATTCAGCGTATCTATGTACTCTTCACATACTTGAATGTCTAAGTGCTGATAAATGTCACGCAGCATAGCTTCTGTATACATGTGCTCAGGATTGGGTGGGCCACCAGTGCCAAATTCTACCTGAGTGGGCGTGTAGCCATGAACAAGTAAAGTTCCGTTGGGTTTGACAGATGTCGCCAGGCCAGTCAGCACTTTAGTCATCTGTGTAGGTGGAACAAATTGGATGAATACGGCAACCACATTGTCGTATTGCTGAGAAGGCCAATCTCTCTCAAAGATATCTTCAATCATATAATTCACGGAAACATTGCGTTCCGTAGCCAAACGCTTCGCTTTGTCTACGCCAATTTTTGAATAGTCAGTCGCGGTGACCTTAAAGCCTTTGCTGGCAAGATACACAGAGTTTCTACCTTCACCGTCAGCTACGACAAGCGTTGTGCCATTGGGAGCAAGATACTGCTCTAGTTTCAGCAGTGCTTTTGCCGGTTCAGTACCAAAAACGTACTCATCTGCTTCAAAGCGTTGATCCCATGGGTTCATCTGATGGCTCCCTAATATACGTGTCCGAGTTTACCAGCCCCAGCATTATATTACGAGTGGTTAGTACTGCTAGTTTCTTAATGGCATGTATTCGGGGGTCATCTATAATTATACATTAGTTATTAAAATCAGATACTTGACTGTCTTTCCGGTAGTCCAAGCATCAAAGTGAACATACGCTTTAACTGTAACCAAACAGCAAGGAGCGCAGATGACACATTTGGCAAAGCTTACATTTAAAACAGTTGATCGCAGTATGAAGCGCGATCCCATCATAGCGCGACGTGATAAGCTCGTAGCAGGACTTAAAGAGCAAAAGCTGGTGCATGCCGCTGCACTCAAAAAGGAAGATCACCGGGTTGAGCGCGACAAGTGGATGACCAATGACATGGGCGAGCGTGTGCTTGTCAAAACGCATCGTCGCATTCGTCCATGGTTCTTTGAACAAGATGGCGGTTGGTATGTGCAGTGTCGTTATGGGGCGCGTGTGATCGCAGCTGATGGCACCAACAACGCAGTACTGGTCAAGACACTTGCAGATGTAGCTGGGGTTTTAGATGCGTTCCTCAATGCAGCCGCTGCGGGAGAACTGGATGCGGCCATT
>JAOEQC010000032.1 GCA_028388995.1 Ascidiaceihabitans sp.
GAGCGCGCCAATTTGCGAATATATCGAAGAGACACGGCCGGAGCCTTCATTGTTGCCGAGTGATCCTGTTGCGCGTCTGGAAGTGCGCCGTTTGGTAAGTTGGTTTGACGATAAGTTTCATCATGAGGTTACATCGAATTTGTTATACGAGCGTGTGAATAAAAAGATTACTGGGCAGGGCTATCCAGACAGTAAGAACGTGAAAGCTGGTGCGAAGGCGATCAAATACCACCTCGATTATATGACATGGTTGTTGGACAATCGCCGTTGGTTGGCGGGTGATCATATGACGCTTGCAGACTTTGCAGCCGCTGCGCATTTTTCATCGTTGGATTATATTTCGGATGTGGATTGGAACCGTTCCGCTGCAGTGAAAAACTGGTATGCGAAGATCAAGTCGCGCCCAGCGTTTCGTTCAATTTTGGCAGATCAGGTTTCGGGCTTTCCACCGCCGCTTCACTACAATGACCTTGATTTTTGATGCTGTGCTGGGGGCTGTCTGCCCCCAGACCCCCGAGAGTTTATTTGGTAAGATGAAGCTATGACTCTAAAGGCGCGTTTGATTGAGCGGGCCTTGGAAGAAGGGTTTGTGATGGCACGGGTGTGTCGTCCGGATGCGGTGCCCGAGGTCCCTGAACGTTTGGCGGCTTTTGTTGAAGCTGGGTATCATGGTCAGATGGGGTGGATGGCAGATCGTATGCACTGGCGGGGCAATCCTGCGGCTTTGTGGCCAGAGGCAAAATCGGTTTTGATGTTGGCAGAGAGTTATGCGCCAGCACATGATCCACGCGACGTATTATCGATGGCTGATCGCGGCGCGATATCGGTTTATGCGCAAAACAAAGATTACCATGATTTGGTGAAGAAACGCCTGAAACGATTGGCTCGTTGGTTTATCGAGGAAGCTGGTGGTGAGCTGAAAGTGTTTGTGGATACGGCACCTGTTCCAGAGAAGGCTTTAGGCACCGCCGCAGGTTTGGGATGGCAAGGTAAGCATACCAATTTGGTAAGTCGTGATTGGGGCAACTGGGCCTTTTTAGGGTCTATTTTTACCACGGTTGAGTTGGCCCCTGATACGCCAGAAGTTGATCGCTGTGGATCGTGTGCATCCTGTCTGGATGCATGTCCGACCAATGCGTTTCCTGCCCCTTATCGGTTGGATGCGCGGCGCTGTATTTCTTATCTTACCATTGAGCATAAAGGTCCGATTGAAGAGCCTTTGCGCGGCTTGATGGGCAATCATATTTATGGCTGCGATGACTGTTTGGCAGCGTGCCCGTGGAACAAATTTGCTGTGGCTGCGAGTGACATTAGATACGCTGCGAAGGATGATTTGGCCGCCCCCGCATTGGCGGATTTGGTGGGTTTGGATGATTCAGCGTTTCGTGCAAAGTTTTCGGGGTCGCCGATTAAGCGCATAGGGCGTGATCGGTTTATTCGCAATGTCCTGTATGCGATTGGCAACAGTGGGGATATTATGTTGAAACCGGTAGCTAAGGCACTGGCGAATGATCCTGATCCGACCGTTGCTGACGCTGCCCGTTGGGCGGTGACGCAACTTGGCAAGACATGACGCAAACTTGCGATATTTAGGTTTTGAATAGTCAGGAGGCAGACGATGGCAATACTGTTGGGCGTCGATACGGGCGGCACATATACTGACGCGGTTTTAATCCGTGACGAGGAAGTCGTGATTGCCAGCGCCAAGGCACTGACCACGCGCCATGACCTGGCTATTGGTGTCGGTGGAGCGGTGCGCGCCGTACTGGAGCAATCTGGGATTGCTGCGTCAGATGTATCGATGGCGTCATTGTCTACCACGCTTGCAACCAACGCATTGGTTGAGGGGCAGGGTGGCCGAGTCGCGCTGATATATATTGGATTCCGTAAAAAGGATTTGGATGGGCACGGCTTGAGGGACGCGTTGAAAGGCGATCCATGCATTGTTTTGGCGGGTGGCCATAATCATGCGGGTGGTGAAGCCAACCCATTGGATGAAGACGCGTTGATTGCGTTTCTTGACGAGAACAAGAATGAGGTCAGTGGCTTTGCCGTGGCCAGTCAATTCGCAACCCGCAATCCCGCACATGAATTACGTACGCTGGCGATGGTGACGCAAATTACGGGAAAGCCGGTATCTGCATCCCATCAGTTGTCCGCCAAGTTGAACGGCCCGAAACGAGCACTGACTGCCGTTTTGAATGCGCGTTTGATAGGGATGATTGAACGTTTGATTGGGCGCGCAGAAGACGTGTTAAAGGACATTGGTATTACAGCGCCGATGATGGTTGTCCGCGGGGATGGTGCGTTGATTTCAAGCGCACAGGCCCGTGAGCGCCCGATTGAGACGATTCTAAGTGGCCCTGCCGCATCAATCGTTGGTGCACGGTGGATGACGGGTGCGGACCACGCGCTGGTATCAGACATTGGCGGTACGACGACGGACATTGCCGTGTTACGTAACGGTCGCCCTGCGATTGATGCAGGGGGTGCCCGTGTTGGCCCCCACCGTACAATGGTTGAGGCGGTGGCTATGCGTACCCATGGTTTGGGTGGCGACAGCGAAGTGCATTTCATCAGTGAGGGGTTGCAAGGCGGTGTGACCCTTGGACCTCGTCGTTTGTTGCCGATTTCATTGTTGGCAATGGACGCGCCAGAGATTGTGCATAGTGCCTTGGACAGTCAATTGCGCAGCACGACACCGGGCGAATATGACGGGCGATTTGTGCGCCGTGTTCAGGGGCAAAGCGTTGAGGGTTTAAGTGCGCGGGATGCTGATCTGTTGGAACGGGTTGGCGATACGGTACAGTCCCTTGGTGCCATTATGAAAAGCCGCATTGAACAGGGCGCGTTGAAGCGCCTGGTGGAACGTGGGCTTGTTCAGATTGCTGGCCTAACGCCATCTGATGCGAGCCATATGTTGTTTCGTGTCGATGTGTGGGATCGCGATGCGGCCCAGAAGGCGTTGTTGTTGTTTGGACGTAGGCGCACTGGGTCAGGCAATCTATTGTCCAATGAGCCTAACGTCGTCGCGCAGATGATTGTGGATCGGTTGACCTATCAGACTGGTTTAGCTTTGTTCGAGACTGCTTTTGCTGAAGAAGATCCAAGTTTTGGAATCGCTGAGGATGTTCTTGCGCGCCACGTTTTGACACAGCGGGGGTTGCAGAAACATCGCGGATTGATGCGTATAGATGTTGGTTTGAACCTGCCTGTTATCGGCCTTGGAGCGTCGGCGGCCAGCTATTATCCGGCCGTGGGCGAGTTGGTGGGTAGCGAAATGATCCTGCCCGAACACGCGGGTGTGGCCAACGCTATTGGTGCAGTGGTGGGCCGCGTTACGATGCGGCGCAGCGGCTCTGTGACGTCTCCAAGCGAAGGCCTGTACCGCTTGCATTTGGATGCCGGTCTAGAGGATTTTGGTGACGCTGATAGCGCGTTGGCACGGATGGAAATGGTGTTAGGCGAGCTGGCGATGGCGGATGCAAAGGCGGCTGGTGCCGATGACATCCAGTTGCGGGTTGAACGCGATATTCGCAAGGCAGCGGCTGAGGCGCGTGAGGTGTTTGTGGAGGCAACCATCACGGTAGAAGCGGCGGGCCGTCCACGGGTTGCGGACGGCTGATTGGTTTAGTGGGCTTCTGCCCAGTTGGCCCCTTGGCCCGCTTCGACTGTGAGTTTCACATCTAGCCTCACTACTGGGTCAGCTGCGTTTTCCATGATGTCTTTGGCCACTTTGATCAATTCATCAACGGCGTCGTCTTCGACCTCAAACAAGAGTTCATCGTGCACCTGCAATAACATTTTGGCTGGTAGATGTGCGATTGCATCTGGCATCTGAACCATCGCGCGGCGGATCACATCGGCGGCTGTCCCTTGGATCGGTGCGTTGATTGCAGCGCGCGCAGCAAAGCCAGCGTGAGGACCCTTGGCAGTTATGTTTGGCGTGTGGATTTTGCGCCCGAATAGGGTTTGTACATACCCGTGTTCTTTCGCGAATGCCTTGGTGTCATCCATGTAGGTACGGATACCGGGAAAGCGTTCAAAATAGCGGGTGATGAACCCTTGAGCTTCGGCACGTGGGATACGTAGGTTACGTGCAAGACCAAAGGCGGAAATGCCGTAGATGACGCCAAAGTTGATCCCTTTGGCTTGACGACGGATTTCGGGGGTCATTTCGTCCAATGGGACATCGAACATTTCAGACGCGGTCATTGCGTGGATGTCGTGCCCATCGGTAAAGGCCTGCTTAAGGGCAGGGATGTCAGCAATATGGGCAAGGATGCGTAATTCGATCTGGGAATAATCGAGGGCGACAAGTGTTTTGCCCGTTTCAGCGATAAACGCCTCGCGAATGCGGCGTCCTTCTTCAGATCGAATAGGAATGTTTTGTAGGTTTGGATCGGAGGAGGCCAGACGACCCGTTGATGCGCCTGCGATTAGGTATGACGTATGTACGCGGCCAGTGTCGGCGTTGATGTGATCCTGCAATGCATCGGTGTATGTTGATTTCAGTTTGGACAGTTGGCGCCAATCCAAAATCATCCGCGGCAATTCATGTTCAGTTGCGAGGTCTTCAAGGACATCTGCGCCGGTTGCATAGGCGCCAGTCTTGCCCTTTTTGCCACCCTCTAGGCCCATCTCATTAAAAAGGATTTCGCCAAGCTGCTTGGGAGAGCCGACATTGAATTTGCGCCCTACAAGTTCGTAAATACCGTCCTCAAGCCCTGCCATTTTTTGAGCGAAAGCGTTGGACATGCGGGATAGCGTGTCACGATCAACTTTGATGCCGGAGCGTTCCATCGCTGCAAGCACTGGTACCAACGGGCGTTCAAGGGTTTCATAGACTTGGGTGACTTGGGTTTGGTGCAATGCCGGTTTGAACAGCTTCCATAAGCGCAGGGTTACATCGGCGTCTTCAGCCGCATAAGGCACTGCATCTTCGAGTGGCACAGAGTCAAAGGTCTTTGCACTTTTACCTGTCCCTAATAAGGGTTTTATCGGCAATGGAGTGTGGTTCAAATATCGCTCAGACAGAGCATCCATACCGTGATTGTGCAAGCCGCCGTGCATCGCGTAGGACATCAACATGGTGTCATCAATTGGGGTCACTGTGATGCCAAGCTGGGCAAATATCTTCATGTCGTACTTCATGTTTTGACCGATTTTGATGATCGATGGATCGATCAACATTGGGGTCAACATGCGCAATGCGTCTTCAAACGGCATTTGGCCTGGAGCCAACGCATCGTCAGAGAACAAATCGTCGCCACCAGAAACTTTATGGGCCAGAGGAATGTAACATGCTTGGCCTGCCTCAACGCAAAGAGAGATGCCAACTAGGTCGACAATCATCTCATTCAGACCCGTGGTTTCGGTATCCACAGCAACATGGCCACGCGCGTAAATTCGATCGATCCATGTTTGTAGTTGCGTAGTATTTTCGACTTGTTCGTATTTCGCATGATCGAAAGAAACAGTCTCTAATACAGTGACATCAGAGACTGTTGGGGCAGCGTCCTTGATTTCAGGTGCCTGGGTTCCAAACTGTGCAGCAGCGCGTTTCGTAAGGGTGCGGAACTCCATCTCGGCTAAGAACGGCAACAAGACCTCAGGGTTTGGGTCGCGGACCTCAAGGTCCTCAATTGTGAATTCCAAGTCCATTGCGTCATCGAGTTTTACCAGATTTCGAGAGAGGCGAATTTGATCAACGTTGTCGATCAAGGTCTGGCGGCGCTTGGGCTGTTTGATTTCGCCAGCGCGTTCGAGCAATGCGTCCAGATCGCCGTATTCGTTGATCAACAGGGCGGCGGTTTTAATGCCGATACCGGGTGCACCGGGCACGTTGTCCACGCTGTCGCCAGCAAGGGCCTGCACATCGACCACGCGTTCGGGATAGACGCCAAATTTCTCGTGCACACCATCGCGATCAATGCGCTTGTTCTTCATCGCGTCAAACATTTCGACGCCGTCACCAACCAATTGCATCATGTCTTTGTCAGAGCTGATGATGGTGCAACAGCCGCCAGCTTCACGGGCCTGAACGGAAAGGGTGGCGATGATGTCATCTGCCTCGAAGCCTTCGATCTCTTTGCAGGCGATGTTGAACGCCTCGGTCGCCGTGCGGGTCAGGGGCATCTGCGGGCGCAGGTCTTCTGGCATCGCCTCGCGGTTGGCTTTGTATTGGTCGTACATATCGTTACGGAAAGTATGGCTGCCCTTGTCGAAAATAACGGCGACGTGTGTTGGGGCATCTGTACCAGTGTTGCCCTCAATATAGCGGTGCAACATGTTGCAAAAACCTGCAACGGCACCGATAGGCATCCCATCGGATTTGCGAGTTAAAGGGGGGAGGGCGTGATAGGCGCGAAAAATGAAAGCTGAACCGTCAATCAAATGAAGATGGCAGCCCTTACCGAATTTTGTGTCGCTCATGGATCGTCCCGCCCGATTGAATTATTTGTACATATATCTCGTATTCAGCTCTTCACCGCAATCATCGCTTTACGCTAATCTAAATTCTCCCTTGGATTGATTTTAGGTTGTCTAGATGAGGTTTTTCCGTGGTACGTAATTTTCTGGTTTGTCTTACTATCTTTCTGGGGCTTCAGCCTGCCTTTGGAGATGTCGAGCATAAACCGTTGGAAGAGGATAGACTTGTATGCTCTTTTGATGAAAATTTCTGTGTCCCATTTTTTGGCTGCTTGGAGAAAATAGGCGAGTTTTATAGTGGGCATAGTTTAGGTCGCTGCACTTGGCCAATATTCGCAAGATCAAGTTCTGGTATAACATGCGAGGGTTGGTGGTGGCGCAATGTACTTGGTTTGGGCTGCGCCAAGTTTAGTTGTGAGGATGGAACGACTGGAACGGCCACTTATTCATATTTCGACTCTAAATCGGGAATAGCGACAGGATCGGGTCGGACAGACAAACGGGAACTTTTGCGGCTTTGGGCTGGCCACAACGTCCAAAAATATCTTTCCGTTCAGGAAGAAGAAGCGAAAAAGATAGCGTCTTGTGTGGCTGACGGTCTGAACGCGAGTGGTTTATGAGTCTGAAATGATCAGACTTTGCCTTCAAATTCTGTTTGGATGTATTTGCAGTCGCAATATGGGCATTCTACCCAGCCAAGATCCGTAGGAATTTGCAGCCAAACACGTGGATGGCCCAATGCGCCTTCGCCGCCATCGCAGGCAATACGGAATTTTTCGACGATTTGAATTTCGGGTGCTTGCATTGATACAGGTCCTTGGGCTGGCAAATCTGGTGCATTGATTATGGAGCAATAGGTGCCTTTTTTGCAAGTGGATTACGTGTTCAACTGCAGGGCCAGGTCTTGAAGGTGAATTACCGCCTTTTGCGCGAGGTTTAAGCAACATTAAGCCAGTGAATTCTAACGGCTTCACCCTGAGGTCGAGACAGAGTAAAAGACCGCAAAACACCTAAGAGGCTAATTCGCTATGCAACCTGTCAAACCTGTCGTTCTTTGTATTCTTGATGGATGGGGTTTGCGCGCCGATACGGTTGGCAACGCACCTGCTTTGGCGAACACGCCGACAATGGATCGTATTATGGCGACCTGTCCGAATGATACGTTGATCACTTATGGCCCGGATGTTGGCTTGCCAAAAGGGCAGATGGGCAATTCTGAAGTGGGTCATACGAATATTGGTGCGGGCCGTGTTGTTGCAATGGATCTGGGCCAGATTGATTTGGCGATCGAAGACGGTAGCTTTTTCAACAATGTGATACTGGGTAAGTTTATTGCGGATACCAAGGCGATGGGCGGTATGGCGCACCTAATGGGTTTGCTATCTGATGGCGGTGTTCATGGTCATGTTGTGCATATGATTGCTGCGGCCAAAGCTTGTCGTGATGCGGGTTTGCCTGTTGTGATCCACACCCTTGGCGATGGGCGCGATGTGGCGCCGCAATCTGTTGATGGTTATTTGGATACGCTATTGGCTGCGTTACCAGAGGGCGTTGAAATCGCGACGCTGACGGGCCGCTATTTTGCTATGGATCGCGACAATCGTTGGGAGCGTGTGCAGACAGGTTTTGATGCTATCGTTCATGGTAAAGGCCTAAAAGCAGCGGATGCGAAGGCCGCGATTTCTGAGAGCTATGCACGTGGCGAAACGGATGAATTTATTCCTGCCACTGTTCTAGGTAATTATGCGGGTGCCAAAGATGGCGACGGGTTGTTCTGTTTAAACTTCCGCGCAGACCGTGCCCGTGAAATTATGGCTGCGATTGGTCAATCTGACTTTGATGCCTTTGACACTGGGTCCCGTCCAAAGTGGGCTGGCCTGTTGGGTATGACACCTTATTCAGAAGCGCATAGTACCTATTTAGACACTGTTTATCCCAAAGCAGACATCGTGAACACATTAGGTGCATGGGTTGCGTCCAAAGGTAAAACACAGTTTCGTTTGGCAGAAACAGAGAAGTATCCACATGTCACGTTTTTCCTAAATGGTGGTGTTGAGACACCTGCAGAGAACGAAGATCGTTTCATGCCAATGTCGCCGAAGGTGGCGACATATGACCTGCAGCCCGAGATGTCTTGCCCCGAGGTGACAGAGCGATTTGTTGCAGCGATTCATAAGGGTTATGATTTGATCGTAACCAACTATGCGAACCCTGATATGGTTGGGCATACTGGCGATATCGATGCAGGGATTGCAGCGTGTGAAGCGGTGGATGCTGGTTTGGCCAAGGTCATTGAAGCGCTTGAGCAAGTAGGCGGTACGATGATTTTAACGGCGGATCACGGTAATTGTGAAACGATGATCGATCCAGGAACAGGCGGCCCCCACACTGCGCATACCGTTAACCCTGTGCCCGTCGCGCTGGTTGGTGGGCCTGAGGGTGCGAAGCTTAGTGGAGGTCGCCTTGCGGATTTAGCACCCACGCTTCTGTATCTTATGGGTATCGAAACGCCGTCTGAGATGACTGGTAAAAATCTAATCGGATGAAAATTTCAACGATCATTCTTGCGCTCTTGATCCCGCATGTTGGCTTTGCCCAAGACGCTGGTGCTAATGCACGTGCGGCGTTGCATGAGTTGGTTGAGGCGTCGATCAAACTGGATAAAGCAGACAGTGCCAGAGACCGTGTCAAGGCACTGACTGGAACGATCCTTGCATATGAGTCTGGCCTGACCGCTACACGTGATGGGCTTCGTCGCGCAGCGGTGCGTGAAGAACAACTAAGCCGCAAACTCGAGGTGCGCGATAGTGAAACTGCTGCATTCATTGGCGTTTTGCAATCACTGGGCGTTGGGCCGTCACCTACGATCTTTTTACATCCACAGGGGCCAACAGGTACGGCACGTGCTGGGATGATGCTGTCTGAAATGACCCCTATATTAAATGCGCGGACAGCACAATTGCGTCAGGAAGTTGAAGAAGTGCAAACCCTGCGCCTTCTTCAGCAACAGGTCGCAGATCAGTTTCAGCTGGGGCTTTCGGAGATTCAAAGGGCTCGTGTTTCGCTGAGTACTGCAATTGCTGAACGCACTGAGCTTCCGCGCCGCTTTACCGAAGACCCTGTGCGTACTGCTATCTTGATATCGTCCTCGGAGACCTTGGATGGTTTCGCCAGCGGGCTGTCACAGGTCACTGAGAACGAGACTGCGGTTGATTTGCCATCGCTTGATGATCGCATTGGTGGTTTGCAACTACCGGTGAAAGGGTTGATATTGCGCGGAATGAATGAAGCGGATGCGGCAGGCATTAAACATCCGGGTATTATTTTGGCCACGCGCCCGGGAGCTCTGGTTAATGCACCAACCGTCGCAACGATCCGGTATGTCGGGCCGTTGCTGGAATACGGAAACGTCATGATCCTAGAGCCACAAACAGACACCTTATTTGTCTTTGCTGGTTTGGATATTACCTTTGGTAAAATGGGGCAGGTCATCAGCGAAGGTACGCCTTTGGGGCTGATGGGGGGGGCTAAATACGAGTGCAGGCAATGAAGATTCCAACACGGTACTCTCAACTGTTGGTGATGGTGCTAGCAATGGACGTTCAGAAACGCTCTATATAGAAGTAAGACAACAAAATGTTCCACAGGACCCCGTATTGTGGTTCCGCACCGATAAGGATGGATAAGACGTGAAAAAGTTCGTTATGGCCGCATTGGGCGGCACAGTGGCAGGGATAGTCGCGACAACGCAGATTGCTGGACCACTTCTTGCCCAAGAAACCGAAAAACAAGGCAACGTGTACGAGCAGCTTGATCTGTTTGGGGACATCTTTGAACGGATTCGCTCCCAATATGTTGAAGAGGTGGATATAAGCGATCTGATCGAGGCAGCCATTGATGGAATGCTCACCTCGCTTGATCCACACTCTAGCTATCTTTCTCCTGATGATGCCTCTGCAATGCGTGTGCAAACGCGTGGTGAATTTGGTGGTTTAGGTATCGAAGTGACGCAGGAAGAGGGCTTTGTAAAAGTCGTCTCCCCGATGGATGGCACGCCTGCAGATGAAGCAGGGATTTTGGCGGGTGATTTTATCACACACGTTGATGGCGAGTCCGTGTTGGGCCTAACCCTTGATGATGCCGTTGGAAAGATGCGTGGTCCAGTTGGCGCTGAGATTATAATCACGGTTGTGCGTGAAGGCGAAGGTGAACCGTTTGATGTATCCATCATCCGTGACACGATTGAGTTGCAGGCGGTGCGGGCCAAAACCGAAGGCGACACAGTTGTTTTGCGGGTCACAACCTTTAACGATAAAACCACTCCGAACCTGACTGAAAAGTTGGCAGAAGAAGTTGCTGCTCTTGGCGGTATGGATAACGTGAATGGTTTTGTAATCGATCTACGTAATAATCCAGGCGGTTTGTTGACCCAGGCGATCCGCGTGTCTGATGCTTTCTTGGAAGAGGGTGAAATCGTGTCAACTCGTGGCCGCGACCCAGAAGAGGGCGATCGTTTCAATGCGGTGCCGGGTGATCTGGCTGAGGGCAAACCGATTGTGGTTCTAATCAATGGCGGTTCTGCGTCAGCATCCGAAATTGTCGCAGGTGCGTTGCAAGACCACCGTCGTGCGATTGTCATTGGGACAAAGAGCTTTGGTAAGGGGTCTGTACAGACCATCATGCCATTGCGCGGCGAAGGTGCGATGCGTTTGACGACTGCGCGCTACTACACGCCGTCAGGTCGTTCGATCCAAGCGCTGGGCGTTTCCCCTGACATCATTGTGGAACAGCCACGTCGTAAGTCAGATAGTGATGAGGTCGAAGAGACAAGCCGCGGTGGTCGCACTGAGGCTGATTTGCGCGGCAGCTTGAATAACGACAGTTTATCAGAAGATGAAATCCGCCAGATTGAAGCTGATCGTGAAAAAGCTGAAGCATCAGCTGAATTGCGTGAAGACGATTATCAGTTGGCTTATGCCATCGATATCTTGAAGGGTCTGAGTGCTTTGGCACCAAAAGACTGATCCATACACTGAACAAAATTGAACCACCAGCCTCGAAATATGTGGGTGGTTTTTTGGAATTTGAAATGCTGCATCAACGGATGGCTGGGCGCCGGAGCGTTGACCATCCTAGCTGTCATCTAAAGAGTTGTGAGTGTTAAGACGTTTCCACGCAGTGACGGCGGAATGCACGTTTTAACATATCGAGTTCAGCACGCGGCAACTCGATCTCAACACGCATATCATCACCCAATGCTTCGCCATCAGCAATGGCTTCTTCTGGAATTGTAACCTGCAAGAGCCACAGGTCCTCTTCTTTGGTCGAGTGAGTGACGCTAAGCTGTGGCTGCCCTGGGTGAGCGTTTGTAATGATACCCTCCCATACGCCGCGACGCATCTTTGTAGGCGTTAGGATTAAAGTACTCATATTTTTTCCTACATCGCTGCGCATGGACGGCGCGTGAACGTTAGTTCGCGCAAAGTGACTTCGTTCATTTCTGGACCTTCAAAGATCAAATCGATCCAAGCTTTTTCAACCCGCTTTTCGTTTAGGTTAGAATAGGTCGAGTGGTGGAGTTGCAGTTGTCGCGCGTACAACTTCTGGTCCGCTACTGGTCATCGTTTCGATCATGGTTGCGTTGCTCGCGCTGAGTATGTCGCTCATGCTAACAGCGTTGGCTCTGCTCTTTGCGATGCTAACTGTTAGCAAACCGATCGGTTTATCTAGTGCACTATTTTCGGCTTCCAACAAATCACACCGAGCTATGGCAGCGAATTTTTGCGCCAGGCTGGATGGTTCGATGCAATATCCTGATGGTGGCACAAGGGTGCCGGCACCTGAAGCTATCTGTGCGTTGAGCAATGGAACTATAGGTGTCGTTTCTGGCAGCACGTTTTCGCCTTTGCAAAAAGGTTGAACGACTGCCCTTTTGCGCGGGCTGACAACGCTACACACGTTGTCAGCCCAAGAAAGGACTTTTTACAGGTCCCAGTATTCATGACGCTCATCCTTAGCACCAGGGTGAGTGACTGCGCCTTTATATGCTCCACCCACCAACTGCGCGTATTTCCAAAGAGCACCTGCGCCGTAGATGGTGTCGCGTGGACCTTTCCAGTTTGCTTTCCGTTCGGCAAGCTCGTCGTCGGTCAACGCTACATCGAGTGTACCTTCAATCGCGTTCAGTGTGATGACATCACCGTCTTTAAGCAATGCAATCGGACCACCGTGCGCCGCTTCTGGGCCAACGTGGCCAACGCAGAAACCGCGTGTCGCGCCACTGAAACGACCATCAGTGATAAGCGCGACTTTCTTGCCCATGCCTTGACCCGACAGTGCTGCAGTTGTTGCCAACATTTCGCGCATGCCAGGGCCACCAGCTGGACCTTCATTACGAATAACGAAGACATCGCCCTCTTCATATGTGCGATTTTGGACTGCTGCAAACGCCTCTTGCTCACATTCGAATACGCGTGCTGGGCCAGTGAACAACTGATGCTGCGCTTCCATACCCGCTACTTTAACAATCGCGCCTTCAGGGGCGAGGTTGCCTTTAAGGCCGACAACGCCGCCAGTTTTGGTTAGTGGTGTTTCGACTGAGTAGATGACTTTGCCATCGGCTTGGCGCGTGATTTTGTCCAGCTCTTCACCCATGGAATTGCCAGTGACTGTCATGCAATCTTCGTGAACTAGGCCTGCTTTGCGCAGCTCATTCATTACAACTGGCACGCCGCCAGCTTCGTACATGTCTTTTGCAACGTACTGTCCGCCAGGCTTCAGATCGACGAAGTAAGGTGTGTCACGGAAGATTTCGCAAACATCATCAAGAAAGAAGTCGATACCAGCTTCGTGCGCCATTGCTGGCAAGTGCAAGCCAGCGTTGGTTGATCCACCAGTACAGGCAACAATACGCGCCGCGTTTTCGAGTGCTTTGCGTGTGACGATGTCACGTGCGCGGATGTTCTTTTCAATCAAGTTCATGACCGCAGCGCCAGATGCTTGGGCATATTCATCGCGAGAAGTGTACGGTGCAGGCGCGCCAGACGAGTTTGGCAATGCAAGGCCTATAGCTTCTGATACACAGGCCATCGTATTGGCTGTGAACTGACCGCCACATGCGCCAGCAGATGGGCATGCTACGCGCTCAAGTACTTCAAGTGCGGCTTCGGTCATTGTGCCATTTTGGAAGTTACCAACCGCTTCGAACATGTCTTGAACAGTCAGGTCACGGTCTGCGAATTCTGCAGGTACGTCAGCGCCTTTAGGCGCTTTACCTGGAAGGATGGAGCCACCATACAGGAAGACGGATGGAACGTTCAAACGCAGCATCGCCATCATCATGCCCGGTAAGGACTTATCACAACCGGCAAGGCCAACCAAAGCATCATAGCAATGGCCGCGCATTGTAAGTTCAACGGTATCAGCAATCGCTTCGCGCGATGCTAAAGAAGAGCGCATGCCCTCGTGGCCCATCGCGATGCCGTCTGTCACGGTGATTGTGGTAAACTCGCGTGGCGTGCCTTGGGCTCCAGAAACGCCAACTTTAACAGACTGCGCCTGACGGTTTAGGGAGATGTTGCAAGGTGCCGCTTCGTTCCAGCAGGTCGCTACGCCGACCAGAGGCTGGTGAATTTCTTCTTCGGTCATATTCATCGCGTAATAGTAAGAACGGTGCGGTGCGCGCGCTGGTCCTTCTGTAACGTGACGGCTTGGCAGTTTGGATTTGTCGAATTTACCTGCAGACATAGGTTCTCTCCCCTAAAAAGATGTTTGCACTGGCATACCCAAGGGGCAGCTTCGCTGCAAGCGTCAGATCAACTGTTGACCCTCCTTGTGCGGCTCGACTAAATTTAAAGCTAAAGCTAAGGATGATTGGCCATGTGGACGTTCGATTACACTGCACATAGGGCTTTTGTTGCGCCAGCGGCGGAAAGATCCCAAATTTGGCGACTTTTTGTAGGTGTAGTTCTAATCATCAGTGTCTTTATCGGCGCGAGCTCGTTGATCTATCCGTTCATTTTTGGAGGGTTGTCCCTTCTAAATATGGACATAGATGTCGCCAATATTCTTTCCCTTTTGTTCAACTTTGGAGCCGTTACTGGTGGTGTCTTTACCGCCGTATTTTTTGTGCACAGTTGCCGTCCTGATATTGTGTTTGGGCCTCTTCGAAATACTATAAGCCATTTTATTTTGGTTTCTCTTGGTATTTGTATTCTTTTGATTGCGCTTGGTGTTTTACCACCTTGGGGCTTTGGTGAACCTTTGGTTTCAAATCGGTTATTTCTGCCGTGGTTGCTGGTTTTGCCTGTCGCATTGTTCAGTATCCTTATCCAGACCAGTGCTGAAGAAATTCTTTTTCGCGGTTATTTGCAGCAACAATTGGGTGCGCGGTTTACGTCGCCTTGGATTTGGATGGCGCTGCCATCTGTTCTGTTTGGTTTGGCGCACTTTGACCCTCAAAGCGCAGGCGAGAACGCATGGATCGTTGTTGCATGGGCAACGTTCTTTGGGGTTGCGATGGCTGATCTCACCGCGCGCGCAGGAAATTTGGGTCCGGCGATTGCTGTGCATTTTGTAAACAACATCACAGCTCTATTAATTATCGCAGTCCCGGGTGAATTTGGTGCCGCGGCACTTTATGTGCTGCCTTTTGATATGACGGATGTCGAAATGATGCGCGCTTGGCTGCCTGTGGATTTTGCCACAACTTTCGCAATGTGGCTGGTTGCGCGACTTATAATAAGGCGTTGATTGCATTTATCGCGCTGTCAGATTATCTGGAGGACAACAGACTCCAAAGGGACCAAAGGTATGAACTGGATTTCCAACTACGTCCGGCCGCGGATTAACTCGATTTTCTCACGTCGCGAAACGCCTGATAACCTTTGGATGAAGTGCAAAGAGTGCGGCACGATGCTGTTTCACCGTGAAGTTTCGGACAACCTGAATGTCTGCACCAGCTGTGGGCATCACATGGCGATAACGCCGAGAGATAGATTTATTTCTTTGTTTGATGGCGGCATTTTTACTGAAATAGATGTGCCAACTCCGATTGATGATCCACTGACTTTCCGCGACCAGAAAAAGTATCCTGACCGCATGAAAGCGGCCCAAAAGGGTACTGGTGAAAAAGATGCGATGCTTGTCGCTACCGGTGAAATTGGGCGTACGCCTATTGTTGCTGCTGGGCAGGACTTCTCCTTTATGGGTGGTTCTATGGGCATGTACGTTGGCAACGCTATTATCGCGGCTGCTGAAGCTGCAGTTAAAGCTAAATGCCCGTTGATCTTGTTTTCAGCGGCAGGCGGTGCGCGGATGCAGGAAGGTATTTTGTCCCTAATGCAAATGCCACGTTCTACCGTAGCAATCCAGATGCTCAAGGAAGCAGGGCTTCCTTATATTGTCGTCCTTACGCACCCAACAACAGGCGGCGTTACTGCTAGTTACGCAATGTTGGGTGATGTGCATATTGCTGAGCCAAATGCGTTGATCTGCTTTGCTGGTCCACGTGTGATCGAGCAAACAATCCGTGAAAAATTGCCAGAGGGGTTCCAACGTGCGGAATATCTATTGGATCACGGTATGTTGGATCGCGTGACATCCCGCACTGAGATGCGTGGTGAGTTGATCACGATTGTTCGGATGCTGATGGGTATGAGCCCAGAGATCAAAGGTGATTTACCTGCACCAGAACCAGAAACAGCTGACGCCAAAAAATGAGCGGGACAACATCTGACGCAATTCTTGCGCGTATGATGGCTTTGCACCCAAAGATAATTGATCTGACTTTGGATCGTGTTTGGCGTTTGCTTGAGGCTTTGGGGAATCCCCAAGATGATTTGCCACCTGTGATTCATATCGCCGGAACCAATGGCAAAGGATCGACCCAAGCGATGATCCGTGCCGGACTGGAGGGTTCGGGACAACGCGTTCACGCCTATACGTCCCCGCACCTTGCGCGGTTTCACGAACGTATCCGTGTTGCAGGTTCATTGATCACTGAAGATGAGCTGACGGATATTCTGGACGAGTGTTACGCGGCTAATAACGGCGAAACGATCACGTATTTTGAGATTACTACCTGCGCAGCAATCCTTGCGTTCGCACGCACGCCTGCGGACTACACCTTGCTTGAGGTTGGCTTGGGGGGGCGCGTCGATGCGACCAATGTTTTTGCCAAACCTGGCCTTACAATCATCACCCCCGTGTCGTTCGATCATCCGCAGTTTTTGGGTAATACGGTTGCTGAGATCGCGGGTGAAAAGGCCGGTATTTTGAAGCATGGCGTGCCTGCGATCATAACCCGCCAACCTGTCGACGCGATGGAAATTATCGAGGCCCGCGCCGAACGCTTGGGTGCGCCAATGCTTGTTCAAGGCCAACATTGGGATGCATGGGAAGAACGCGGTCGTTTGATTTATCAGGATGAAACGGGTCTATTGGATTTACCGCCCCCTGCATTGATGGGCGCACATCAATTTCAGAATGCTGGGACAGCAATCACTGCGTTGCGCCACTTTGGTTTTGGGGCAGATGCATGCGAAGCGGTTCCTACAAATGTGACGTGGGCTGCACGCATGCAAAAGTTGTCCCATGGCCTATTGATTGATGCGGCACCTGATGCGGAATTCTGGCTGGACGGTGGTCACAACGCTGCATGTGCTGGAACTTTGGCAGAAACGTTGACGCGATTGCCAAAACGCCCAACCCACCTGATTTGTGGGATGCTAAACACTAAAGATATTGGCGGCTATTTGGAACCATTAGTCCCTTATACAGCCAGTCTGACTGCTGTTTCGATTCCTGACGAAGTAAATACTTTGCCTGCTCCTGTGACTGCACAAGCAGCGACAGATGTTGGTATGGATGCGGATGAGGCCGACAGCGTTATGGCCGCGGTTCAAGCGATTTTAAAAAAACAATCTGACGCGCGTATCTTGATTTGTGGGTCGTTGTACCTTGCTGGCGCGATATTGCGTGAGAACGGCTAGTCTTTCCTACCCACCAGACAGATTCATCAGTAGGTGGATTAATCTACATATACGGTACTTGGGGGAAGCGATGTGAAACGGGGCACAGACAATGCGTCCTTGTTTGACGAGTCTGTTGGCCCTGAACAACAAGGTTATTCTTCAAATATGAAGCTGATGATGATCGTCGCTGCGTTCCTAATCGTTACAATTGGCCTAATTCTTGTCCAACCGAATGTAGCGCCCAACCAATTGGTTGAAAACGAGCCGACTGAATTGACGAAAACGGCAGATTTGGCCAGCGTACCGTCAGCCGATTATTCTAATTCTGAGGCGGTGGTTACGCGTTCTGAGACGTCTTTGTTGTCTGTTGGTGGGATTCAACGCGTCGAAAATGTGAGTAAGCTCTTGCGCCAACCCATTCGTTTGAACGGCGCTACTCGCGATATTCGGGCGTTGTCGCGCGAAGTTTGGCCAAATTTGGCTATAACGCTTCTGTTGGTGATCGCTTGCATGGCCTTTTGGTACAGGCGTTGGCTGAAGGCCAGTCCGATGCGTATATCGATGCATTGCTGAATACCGCAGTGACGCGTGGTGACTTTAGAGCGCCGGTCGCATTGACGATGTCATCAGGTCGTTTCAATGCTGATGTGCTGCTTCAAGAGCTGGTTTTTCAGTTCAACAAATAACCTAGCTGTCAGGCTGTTTGCCCCATCCGTCGCTTTGCATTTCGCGCAGCCGTGATGCCGTTCGTTCAAATTCAAACGTGCCCTCACCTTCTAGATACAACATTTCAGGTGATGCAGCGGCTGAGCAGATCAGACGGACGCGTGCCTCATAAAGGGCATCGATGAGCGTGACAAAGCGTTTGGCTTCGTTAAAGTTATCTCGCGACAGACATGGGATATCATCGATCAAAAGAACTTTGACGGCTTCTGCAACGGCCAAGTAGTCCGCCGGTCCCAACGGTTTGCCACACAGTTCAAAAAATCCTGTACGGGCGATTCCATTGCGAAACTGGGGTAGGATGACATCACGACCTTTGACTCGCAGTGTCAGTGGTTCTGACGGGCCACCAGTCAGATCTTTCCACACACTGTCCATGGCAGCGTGAGCTTTCGCATTGGACGGCGTAAAATAGACTTGGGACCCTGAAAGACGATCTTGTCGGTAATCTGTCGGGCTGACCAATTCCCAAAGGTTCATCTTGTCTTTGATCAGATCGATGAAGGGTAGGAACGCTTCGCGATTTAATCCGTGTTTGTATAGATCCTCGGGCAGGCGGTTAGAGGTAGTGATGATAACAACCCCAGCATCAAACAATGCCTCAAACAGGCGGCCAACGATCATAGCATCCGTGATGTCTGTGATCTGCATTTCATCGAATGCTAGGACCTTTACCTGCGATATGACTTCGGCCGCGACAGGTGTAATTGGATCGTCGACACCAGTGGCGCGGGCGGTATGCATTGCGGCCTGAATTTCCTGCATGAAGGCATGAAAGTGGACACGTCGCACCGGCACATCACCAAGGTTCTGTGCAAATAAATCCATCAGCATTGATTTGCCGCGCCCAACCCCGCCCCAAAGGTACAGACCCATCGGTGGTTTGGGAGCTTTGCGAAACCAACCTGCTTTGGCAGGCTGAGATACTTCAGCACGGATACGTTCGAATTCTGGTAAAACGGCTTCTTGTGCTGGATCGGGACTTAGGGTCCCCTCAGCAATCAAATCCGCATAAATCTGGGTTAAAGTGGTCATGTGGCCAGCATACCTTGCGTACGGATTTAATGAAAGATCACTGTTGGTGATGGGCTCATAATAAATGCTGAATTGACCCGTGGGGCTTTAGGCGTAACGTAGCAATAAAAAGCGAAAGTCTCAGATGCAAAAACATACATCCATAATGAACCCCGTCTTATTGGCGGGCTGTTTGATCATCATGGTCAGTTTCGCAGTACGTGCTTCCTTTGGCGTTTTCCAAATTCCAATCGCTGAAGAATTTAATTGGCTGCGCAGCGAGTTTTCCTTGGCGATTGCGATTCAGAATTTGGCGTGGGGTATTGGACAACCGATATTTGGAGCGATTGCGGAAAAGGTTGGTGATCGCAAAGCCATCATTATCGGTGCGCTTGTATACGCACTGGGCATGGTAATGTCCGCTAATGGTGTGACGCCGGGTGAGCATCAGGCCTATGCGTGGCTTGTTGGGTTTGGGATCGCAGGTACGGGTTTTGGTGTGATCTTGGCGATTGTTGGCCGTGCGTCTTCGGATGAAAACCGATCGATGTCTTTGGCCATTGCTACTGCAGCTGGCAGTGTTGGACAGGTGTTTGGTGCGCCTTTGGCTGAGTATTTGATGACACTGATGACATGGCAATCGGTTTTCATGGTTTTCGCTGCCGCCATCGTTTCCTTGATATTGGTACTACCACTGATGCGTGCACCGGTGATGGTAAGTAAAGCGGAGTTAGAAGAAAGCCTTGGCAAGATTTTGATCAAAGCGTTAAAGGACCCATCATACACGTTTATCTTTATAGGGTTCTTTTCTTGTGGCTATCAGTTGGGATTTATCACTGCGCATTTCCCAGCATTTGTGACTGAAATATGTGGTCCGATCATAGCCGGTGGTGTGCTGCATAACATGGGTATTACAACGACATCTGCATTGGGTGCGACCGCCATTTCATTGATCGGTGCGGCTAACATTTTTGGTACCTTGGCTGCTGGGTGGGCTGGTAATCGATACTCC
>JAOEQC010000033.1 GCA_028388995.1 Ascidiaceihabitans sp.
TGGCGGCAATCCTTACTAATCTTGAGGCGCGGGATGTTCTGTTCATTGACGAAATTCACCGCCTCAATCCTGCGGTAGAAGAAGTGCTATATCCAGCACTTGAAGATTTCGAACTGGATTTGGTGATCGGTGAGGGGCCAGCGGCCCGTACTGTTCGGATTGAATTACAGCCTTTCACGCTTGTTGGGGCGACAACCCGCATGGGTCTGCTGACCACGCCGCTGCGCGACCGTTTTGGTATTCCGACCCGTCTAGAATTTTACACCGAGGATGAACTGTTTATCATCGTTGAACGCAACGCTCGTAAATTGGGTGCCCCCGCCGATGAAGGTGGCGCGCGGGAGATCGCACGGCGTGCGCGTGGAACCCCACGTATCGCTGGGCGTCTGTTGCGCCGCGTTGTGGATTTCGCAATTGTTGAAGGTGATGGCCGCGTCACGCAAGAACTAGCAGATAGCGCTCTGACCCGTCTGGGTGTTGATCGCTTGGGTTTAGATAGTGCTGACCGGCGCTATCTGCGCTTGATCGCTGAAAACTATCAGGGTGGTCCTGTTGGAATTGAAACGCTAAGTGCTGCACTCAGCGAAAGCCGTGATTCCTTGGAAGAAGTAATCGAACCGTATTTGCTTCAACAAGGTCTAATCCAGCGCACACCGCGCGGTCGGATGTTGGCGCAGAAGGCTTGGACCCATTTGGGGATGGCACCTCCGACCAAGGTGTCGGACCTATTTGGCTAATAGCCTAAAGATTTATGACGAAGGACACTCAAAATGGATGTTGCGGACGTAGAGCAGCTGTTTACCCGCGCGGATGGATCATTTGCATTTGCCCGTTGGGGGCGTGGGATTGCACCGGTGGTGTTTGGCGTCGAAGATGAAACCTTGGGCGTCATCAAAGGTGCCATTGATGCAGTGTGTCGATTGGCAGGTCACGAAATGACAGATGGCGATGCGGAACTCGGTAGCAACTTTATGTGGTTCTTCTTCCGTGATTGGGATGAATTGCTAGAGGTTCCGCGCCTTGGCGATATGGTCCCTGATCTGGAGCCATTGGTGGGCCGCTTGAAAGAGGCAGGTGCAAACCAGTACCGTGCGTTTCGCTTCGATGATGCAGGCGCGATTAAAGCCTGCTTCGTTTTTCTGCGCATGGATGACAGCCTGTCCGCACTGCCCGCAGATACATTGGCGCTAAGCCAAGCGACGCAATCGATACTGTTGTGGTCTGACACGGCGTTCAAAACCCAATCACCATTGGCATTGGTCGGTCATACAACTGTTTTGCGCCCAGAAATTGGCCAAATTATTGCCGCGAGTTATGATCCCACCTTGCCTGTATCGTCCCAGGACCCAACACATGCCCTGCGTATGTCGGCACGTATCGGTGTAATGCAATGATCCCGCACAGCTTCCCAGTCACGGTCTATTATGAAGACACCGATATGGCAGGTATCGTCTATTATGCCAACTATCTGCGTTATATTGAACGTGCGCGCTCTGAGATCGTTGAAGAGTTGGGCATCGATCAGCGCGCAATGCGCGATGTGGGGATCGTATTTGCGGTTACGCGGGTTGAAGCGGATTACCTTGGGTCTGCACGATTGGGCGATCGCGTTCAAGTCGTCACCACCCACTATGCGCCCGGCGCTGTCCGTTGGGTGTTTGACCAAACTGTTGAATTGGATGGTAAACCAATTTTCCGTGCAAAAGTGACTGCTGCTTGCATGACAATTGAGGGGAAACCAACTCGTCTTCCCGCGGAAATCCGCGCATTAAAGCAGTCCTAAACGTGTCCTGACGCCATAGTGATGGCTTTCCCCCTGTTATTGCGCTACAAACGTACTCAATGATGGTCAAAAAACTGACCGCAATAAAAGAGCAGGCATATGGAAGCAGAAACCTTAGCCCTAGCGCATGAGATCGATTTCTCGATGTGGGCATTATTTGCACGCGCGACACTCACTGTAAAAATAGTTATGATCATGCTGATCGTTGCCTCTTTTTGGGCATGGTCGATTATTGTTCAAAAAATGATCAGCTATCGCAATGCTCGGACTAAAGCGCTGGCATTCGATCAAAAATTTTGGTCGGGCGAACCGCTGGACGCTTTGTTTGATCAAATTGGGCCAGCCCCCAACGGACATTCCGAAAAGGTATTTGTCGCTGGCATGACCGAATGGCGTCGCTCGCACCGCGAGGATGGTGGTTTAATTGCGGGTGCAAGCGCACGCATCGACCGCAGCATGGACGTTGCGATCAATAAGGAAGCGGAGGGTCTGCAAAAGGGTCTGACAGTTTTGGCGACCGTGGGGTCGACTGCTCCGTTTATTGGTTTGTTCGGAACTGTGATTGGGATCATGAACGCCTTTATCGAAATTGCAGAACAACAAAATACCAACCTTGCCGTAGTGGCACCGGGTATTGCTGAGGCTTTGATGGCCACAGGTTTGGGCCTACTGGCCGCGATCCCAGCTGTTGTGTTTTACAATAAGCTAAGCTTGGACAGTGATCGCATCATTTCTGGCTACGAAGCATTCTCTGATGAATTCGCAACCATCCTTAGCCGTCAGTTGGACAGTTAAGCCATGGGTGCGGGAACAGTACAAAAAGACGACGGGGGCGGCCGTCGCCGTCGCCGTCGCGGCAGCGCACGGCCAATGGCGGAAATTAACGTAACGCCTTTTGTTGATGTTATGTTGGTATTGCTGATTATCTTCATGGTCGCAGCCCCATTACTAACAGTCGGTGTGCCCGTTGAACTGCCCAAGACGGCTGCGGGCGCATTGCCGGTGGATCAGGAAGAGCCACTGACAGTGACGATCACCGCCGAGGGTTCCATACAAATTCAAACCACGGAAACACCGCGCGATCAATTGATCACACGTTTGCGTGGCATTGCGGCGGAACGCGAGAGCGACCGTGTATTCCTTCGTGCTGATGGTGCGGTACCTTACTTGCAAGTCATGCAAGTGATGGGCGCGTTGAACGCTGGTGGTTTTTCCAACATCGGTCTGGTGACAGATATCGGTGGCCCCGCGCTTGACGGGTCGGATCAGTAAGGTCGAGGGGCGCAAGCTGTGAACACGGGGCAGGTCATATCGGCGGCAGGGCACGCGACTTTGATCGGTTGGATGGTTTTCGGTGGGATTTCCCGCACCGAACAGCTACCTATCGAAGCAACGGAGGTCTCTGTCATCTCTGGTGAAGCCTTTGCCGCATTGATGGCAGCCCAGGATTCACCAACCTCTCAAAGTGAAGTGGCCCAACCCGCACAGCCCGTTGCGGATAACGAGGCTGTGGAAGTTCCAGCACCTGAGACGACACCAGAACAAGAGACACCGGATTCTGCGCCTGCGCCCTCTGCTGATGATGCGCCTGATGTCAGTGAATTAACCCCGTTGCCAGATGCCCAAGTGTCTGATGCAGCGCCCGTGCTGCCAATGCCAGAACCAGAAGTGGCTGTTGAAGCTCCTGAAACAAGTGAAACACCAGTTCCACAAGCATCTGTTCGCGTTGCACCTGAAGCGGTAACTGCACCTGACCCAGAAGCCCGGCCTTATCCTGTTGAGCAGGATGCGTTCCAACAGGCTGAAACTGGCGAAACCGTTGTTGAGCCGCAAGAGGCTACTGCACCCGAAGAGGCAGCAACAGAGATCGTGACCGAGGCAGAGCAACCTGCAGCGGCACCAGAAACGTCACTTCGTCCACCGCCGCGTCGTCCTACACGTCCCGCGGTCCAGGCTGCTGAAACGTCAGAGCCTGCTGCAGAGCCGGTGGCCCAAGAACAATCGGGTTCCTCCGCAGTAGACGACGCATTGGCTGAGGCTTTGGGGCAAGTTACGGAAACGCCGCGTGCGTCAAGCGGCCCACCATTGTCTGCGGGCGAAAAGGACGCATTGCGCGTCGCCGTGCAGGACTGCTGGAACGTTGGTTCGCTATCTAGCTTGGCCCTCGAAACTACAGTTGTTGTGGCGGTGTCCCTGACGCAAGACGGCAAACCAGTTGTGTCTTCGATCCGCCAAGTGGGTAGTGAAGGCGGAACCAGCGCCTCGGTAAATCAAGCGTTTGAGACCGCCAGACGAGCGATTATCCGCTGCGGAGCCCGTGGTTTCCAATTACCCAGCGACAAATACGATCAATGGAAAGACATTGAAATGACATTCAATCCCGAAAGGATGCGCATCAAATGATGGTTCGAATTTTTACAGCCCTGATGGCTTTGATGATGACGGCGACGCTCTCGTTGGCACAACAAGGCCCGTTGCGCATCGAAATCACCGAAGGTGTTATTGAACCGTTGCCGTTTGCGACCCCGAATTTTGTGGCCGAAAACGGCAGCAGCGCCGAGATGGGAGCCCAGTTGGCCCGTGTCGTGGCCGCTGACTTGCAAAACACCGGATTGTTTCGTGAAATTCCGGCCAAGGCCTATATCAGTAACGTAACCGACTTTGGGTCAGCCATTCAGTATCCTGATTGGAAAGCGATTAATGCGCAGGCTTTGGTCACTGGTGCAGTGAATGTCTCTGGCAATAACCTGACGGTTAAGTTCCGCCTTTATGATACCTTTTCGGGTGCCGAATTGGGCAATGGCCTGCAGTTCCAAGGAACGACAGAAGGCTGGCGTCGCATGGCACACAAGGTATCTGATGCTGTTTATAGTCGGATTACCGGTGAAGGTGGCTATTTCGACAGTCGCGTTGTTTTCGTTTCAGAAACGGGACCCAAAAATAAGCGTCAAAAGCGTTTGGCTGTCATGGATTCTGATGGTGCTGGCGTGAAATATTTGACCGATAGTCGTTCATTGGTCTTGGCCCCGCGTTTTAGCCCTACAGGTGACCGGGTCCTTTACACTTCATATGAAACAGGTTTCCCACGTATTTATGTTCTGGATGTAGGCAGCGTCCAGCGCCGCGTGTTGGAAAGCGGCGAAGGCTCGATCAGCTTTGCTCCGCGTTTTTCACCAAACGGCCAAACGGTTGTGTATTCCCAAGCCACAGGCAGCAACACAGATATCTATACAATGGACATCGCATCAGGCCGCTCAACGCGCCTGACGTCGGCGCCATCTATAGAAACAGCGCCAAGTTATAGCCCGGATGGCAACCGTATCGTGTTTGAGAGCGATCGCTCTGGAGCGCAGCAGTTGTACATCATGTCCGCTAACGGTGGAGACGCAAAACGTATTTCATTCGGGCAAGGTCGCTATGGTACGCCTGTTTGGTCTCCGCGTGGAGATCTGATTGCCTTTACAAAGCAATCCAAAGGGCGCTTCCACATTGGCGTTATGCGGGTTGATGGAAGTGAAGAGCGTCTTTTGACTGCGTCATTTTTAGATGAGGGGCCAACATGGTCGCCAAATGGTCGTGTGATCATGTTCCACCGCGAGACCCAAGGGGCTGGTGGCCGATCAACATTGTATTCTGTGGACATTACTGGGCGTAATTTGCGTCCTGTGCGTACCCCTGAAGGTGGGTCCGACCCATCTTGGTCGCCATTACAGAAGTGATCCAAAACAATTTGAAATGTGGCGTGCGATGACAGGTTGCTATAACCATGATAGAAGAACCTAAATAATAGTTAGACCTAAAAAACGAGGCGAAGCAGATGAAATTGACAACCAAAGTAATTCTAATGATGGGCGCGCTATCTATGGCCGCTTGTACAAACGCAGGCAAATTGGGTGGAGGTGCTGGTGACGGTGCATTTGACCCAAATGCTGCGGAGAACTCTGGTGTGATTATGGGCAGTGTATCTGATCCAACGTCTAACGCGTACTTCCAGCAAGCTGTTGGCGATCGTGTGATGTTTGAAGTTGACCAATCATCATTGACTGCAGTTGGTCGCGCCACTTTGGACAGTCAGGCAACTTGGTTACTGACCAATGCGGATTACACTGCCATTATCGAAGGTCACGCAGACGAGCAGGGCACACGTGAATATAACATTGCATTAGGCAACCGTCGTGCGGATGTTGCGCGCAGCTATTTGGTTTCCAAAGGTGTTCCATCATCGCGCATGCAAATCGTAAGCTATGGCAAGGAACGCCCAATCGAGATATGCAGCGAGGAAGCGTGTTACGCAAAAAACCGTCGCGCAGTCACATTGTTGGCTGGTGGCCTGACAGGGTAAAAACCTATGAAATATGTCTTTCGCGTCGTAATCTGTTGTGTGTTCTGGCCCTTTGCGGCCGCAGCACAAGACGATCAAACCCTGGCCGATGTCCGTCAGGAACTGACGGTTTTGAATGTAGAGATACAAAAGCTTAAGCGTGAGTTGTCTACAACGGGCGCGGCCGGTGGTGGCACGACTGGCGGTTCTTTGTTGGATAATGTCGAGGGGGTCGAAAGTGAGCTGCAACGTCTGACTGGCAAAATTGAACAATTGGAATTCCGGATTGGTCGGGTTGTTGCCGATGGCACCAACCGTATTGGAGATCTCGAGTTCCGTCTTGTTGAGCTTGAGGGTGGAGACACTAGCGCGATCGGCGAAACATCAACTTTGGGCGGCGAAGAGCAAGTGACCTCCCCAATTGCAGTGCCAGTTGAACCTGAAACAGGAAGCCAGTTTGCGGCCCAAGAGTCTGCAGACTTTGAGCGGGCGTCGGGGGCTCTAGCATCCGGTGACTTTCAAAGCGCTGCAGTCCAGTTTGCGGCCTTTAATCAGACCTATCCAGGTGGCCCGCTAAGTGTGGATGCTAACCTTATGCGTGGCGATGCGCTAGAGGGTCTTGGTAATACACGTTCTGCGGCGCGCGCCTATCTCGAGGGGTTTAGTGCAGATCCAACAGGAACGAATGCACCGTCTGCTTTGTTCAAATTGGGAAGCGCCCTTGGCCGTTTAGGTCAGACCAGCGAAGCCTGTGTGACTCTTGGCGAAGTGTCCGCACGCTTTCCAAGTTCAGATGCTGCATTGGAGGCCAATTCGCAAATGCGAAATATTGGATGTTCGTGATCCATAGCTGGATTTAGCCACATGTCGAAAACCCAATTTGCTGAATTGATTGCACATCAAATGTCGTCTCATGACCTTAAGGGGTTTGGTGTCGCGGTCTCAGGGGGTGGTGACTCGATAGCATTGCTTGTTTTGATGGCGCGCTATGCCAAGCAAACCGGCATCGCGTTGCATGCAATTTCGGTTGATCATGGACTGCGCGACGGCACGGATGCTGAGCTTAGGTTGGTTTCTGCCCAATGTGCTAAACTGGATGTTCCACATACCGTCGTGCATTGGACGGGCTGGAATGGTGCAGGCAACCTACAGAGCACCGCACGTGACGCGCGGTATGATTTGATCGCTAAGTGGGCTAAAACCCACGACATTGATGTCGTGGCTTTGGGTCACACCGCCGATGATCAGGCCGAAACACTGCTGATGCGTATGGCGCGCGGAGCAGGGGTTGATGGTTTGGCTGCCATGGCGTTTGCGAGTCAACGCCATGGTGTGACATTGCTAAGACCACTTTTAGGAGTAGCGCGTGAGGACTTACGCGATTTGTTGCGTCAAGAAAACATGACTTGGGCCGAAGATCCAAGCAATGAAAATCGTGATTTTGAACGAATTCGGATGCGCGATGCGCTAAAAGCACTAGCTCCTCTTGGGTTAAACGCACAGACCTTGGCTGTGGTTGCTTGCAACCTGTCCGATGCGCGTGTGGCACTTGAGTGGCACACATCATTGGCGGCGAAAGACGCATGTGAAGTTACCCTTGGAACTGTGCGAATTGACCTTGAACGTTACAATGCCTTGCCCGTTGAGATTGCCCGTCGCCTTCTGGTTCGGGCGATCAGGTGGGTAAATGGGGCAAACTATTCTCCACGCCGTGGTGGTGTTTCACAAGTGCAAACTGCTATGAATAATGGTATTTCTAGCACTTTGGACGGCTGCCAAATCGTCTGTAAGCAAGGGCGCGTTTATGTGTGCCGCGAGTTGAATGCTGTGCGTGAAATGATTGGTCCAATGGACTGCCTCTGGGATGGCCGGTGGCGTGTCATTGGCCCTTCTGATCGTAAAGAATTGTGCGTCGCCCCTTTGGGTGAATTGGGGTTGCGCAGCAGTGAAGCGTGGCGCGAATTTGGGCTCCCAAGAGAGGCCATATTGTCGCTACCCGCTGTTTGGTCTGGCGGTGAGTTAATTGCGTCTCCATTGATTGAAAATGGCCCGGAATGGGCAGCCAAACTAGAAAGAGGCGCAGATACCTTCATTGCGACACTATTATCGCATTGAACCTGCGCAATTGATCACTATCTTATTCAAAAGAGCGCCGATTTGGTTGGTGCTGTCGAATTTTAGGAGAAGTTTCCTTGGGAAATGCACGTAGTATCGCTTTTTGGGTAGTTTTGTTCCTCTTGGTCCTCGCATTGTTTAACCTCTTTGGTGGTTCAAACAGCAATATGCAGAGCCGTGAGCTAAGCTATTCAGAATTTGTAACGGATGTTGAGAACGGCGCTGTCAGCAATGTCACGCTAGATGGTGAGAAGGTTCTGTTCCGTAAAGGAACAGAGGACTTTATCACGATCATCCCAAGCGATGCAAAAGTGACTGAAATATTGCTGCAAAACAAGGTGCCAGTACGTGCGGAGCAACAACAGCAGTCAGGCTTTTCAGCGTTCATTATGACGATCCTACCCGTTCTATTGCTGATCGGTGTTTGGATCTTCTTTATGAATCGTATGCAAGGTGGCGGCAAAGGCGGCGCGATGGGCTTTGGGAAATCCAAGGCTAAGATGCTCACTGAAAAAGAAGGTCGCGTGACCTTTGATGATGTGGCTGGCATCGATGAAGCCAAGGAAGAGCTGGAAGAAATTGTTGAATTTTTGCGCAATCCGCAGAAATTCTCTCGTCTTGGCGGCAAAATTCCAAAAGGTGCTTTACTAGAGGGCCCTCCAGGTACTGGTAAAACGCTTTTGGCCCGTGCCATTGCAGGCGAAGCTGGCGTCCCATTCTTCACCATCTCTGGTTCTGACTTTGTTGAGATGTTCGTTGGCGTGGGTGCATCGCGTGTGCGCGACATGTTTGAACAAGCCAAAAAGAATGCACCGTGCATCGTGTTTATCGATGAGATTGACGCAGTTGGTCGTGCGCGTGGCGCTGGCCACGGTGGTGGCAACGATGAGCGTGAGCAAACATTGAACCAATTGCTGGTTGAGATGGACGGTTTTGAAGCCAATGAGGGCGTCATCATCATCGCGGCGACAAACCGTAAAGATGTTTTGGACCCAGCGCTTCTTCGTCCGGGTCGTTTTGATCGCCAGGTGACCGTTGGTAACCCAGACATCAAAGGGCGAGAGAAGATTTTGGGTGTTCACGCACGTAAATCGCCGCTTGGTCCTGACGTTGATTTGCGCATCATTGCACGCGGTACGCCGGGCTTCTCTGGTGCTGATCTGGCGAACCTTGTAAATGAGGCGGCGTTAACCGCTGCCCGTGTTGGTCGTCGCTTTGTTGCAATGGTTGATTTTGAATCTGCCAAAGATAAGATCATGATGGGGGCCGAGCGCCGCAGCATGGTCATGACGACAGATCAAAAAGAGATGACTGCCTATCACGAAGCTGGTCACGCATTGGTTGGGATGACATTGCCGAAATGTGATCCTGTTTATAAGGCCACGATCATTCCACGCGGTGGTGCCTTGGGTATGGTAATGAGCCTTCCAGAAATGGATCGCCTCAACATGTTCAAAGACGAATGCCACCAGCGTTTGGCGATGACCATGGCGGGTAAGGCGGCAGAAATCCACAAATATGGTCCAGATTCTGTTTCCAATGGTCCAGCTGGCGATATCATGCAGGCCTCTTCATTGGCTCGTGCAATGGTTCTGCGTTGGGGGATGTCAGACAAGGTCGGTAACATCGACTATTCGGAAGCTGCTGAAGGCTATTCTGGTCGCACCGGTGGTTTTTCTGTCTCTGCCAATACCAAAGAGATGATCGAAGAAGAAGTTCAGAAGTTTATCCAAGACGGATATGATTGGGCTTTGAAAATCATCCAAGGAAAAGAAGTTGAATTTGAGCGCATGGCCCAAGGTCTGCTTGAGTATGAAACTTTGACTGGTGAAGAAATCAAACGCGTAATTGCGGGCGAGTTGCCAAACGAGCCTGAAGATGGCGATGACGATGTGGCAAACAAAGCGGCACCAAGTGTCACAGCGATCCCCAAGGCAAAAACAAAGGCTAAGGCGAAGGAGGCACCATCAACGGATGATGACGATACCGAGCCAACACCTTCCTGATCACAGTTATTGATCTGGAATGTGCAAAAAATCATGGGCCCTGCTATATGCGGGGCCCTTTCTTTTTTGCTATGCTTGGCCCAACAGATCGCTTTAGGAGTTCTCCATGCCAGCACTTATGCCAACTGAATATACGGCCCGCATAACGTGGCTGGGCCGGGTTGTGGCCGATGGCGACACTATGCGTTCTGAGCCGTTGAATGAAGTAATGGCAGTGTTTGGCGGGTTCGCAGGTGAGGCGCATTTTGGCGTCACGCGTCCGTCGTGTGTGCGGGTTAGATCGCAACATAAGCAAGGCACCACAATAAAAAACGTGCGCCAACTTAGCGTAATGTCTGCTGAGGAAATCGCGCATATCGCTAAAAAGATGGGCCTTGAGGATATCGATCCAACATTGCTGGGAGCTTCTTTGATCCTTGAGGGAATAGCTGATTTCACGCATCTACCGCCATCTTCACGCCTGCAATCAGACACAACAGGTGCTACATTGATAGTTGATATGGTCAACCGACCCTGCGTTTTACCAGGTCGAGAGATTGAGATGGAACATGAAGGGTTTGGCGCAAAATTTAAGCCTGCTGCTGTTGGGAAACGTGGTGTAACGGCATCTGTTGAGCGCGAAGGGTTGTTGGAAATTGGTGACGTCATGCGTCTTCACATTCCAGATCAGCGATCTTGGTCCCCTTAGGATGGCCTAATTGACATCTAGTCTGGGCAGTTTGCCCTTGTCACTTTGGATTGCGGCGGGTTTGGTGTGAGGATGACAGATTTAAATTACGCTTCCGCCCTCTCTTTGTCCGCTTCAATTGAAGCAGGTGATTTATCCATTCCAGAGCTGATGCAATCAACTCTTGATCGAATTGATGAGGTGAACGTTGCAGTGAGCGCCATCGTGTCAATCGGTGATCGCGATGCACTGATGTCTAAGGCGCAAACCGTGCAGTCTTCGCAGCGAAAAGGTTGGCTGCATGGTATTCCGATTGCAATCAAAGATTTGGCGAATGCAGAAGGTTTCGTCACAACAATGGGATCACCATTGTTTGCGGGTGAAGTTGCGCAAAAGGACGACATCGTAGTTGAACGCCTCAAAGCGGCCGGTGCGATTGTTATTGGCAAAACGAATACGCCAGAGTTTGGTTTGGGCAGTCACACATTCAACCCCGTTTTTGGCGCGACAAAGAATCCCTATGATCAAACACTTTCTGCTGGCGGTTCCTCTGGTGGTGCGGCGGCTGCGTTGGCTTCTGGTATGATCAGCATTGCAGATGGGTCTGACATGATGGGGTCATTGCGCAATCCTGCGGCGTGGAACAATGTTTATGGGATGCGCCCGACATTTGGTTTGGTGCCATCAGAACCTAAAGGGGACACTTTTTTGCATCATTTGGCGACCAACGGTCCGATGGCCCGGACCCCCAAGGATTTAGCTGCGTTGTTGGACACCATGTCTGGTCATGATCCGCGTCAACCAATGGGCTTTGACCAAGGTGCTACTCTACCTTCTCTTAAGGAACCGGTTTCTAGCGCACGCATTGGCTGGCTTGGTGATTGGGGAGGTGCGTTGCAGTATGAAGAGGGCATCGAAACTATGGCCCAAACGGCATTGGCGCAGATGGGTGATTTAGGTTGGAACGTTTCTGAGGTTTCCGCCCCGTTTTCAGCGGCTGCAATCTGGGACAGCTGGATCACATTGCGCAGCTTTGCTGTTGGGGCAGGGATGGTAGGTCTATACGATGATCCTGCTAAACGCGAAAAACTGAAACCTGCTGCCATTTATGAGATTGAGCGGGGGATGGCGATGTCTGCGCTGGATGTGCACAAGGCAAGCATGATCCGCTCGGATTGGTTCTTGCGCGCCAGTGAGTTGTTTGAGGTCTATGACGTTCTGGTTCTACCGTCCGCACAAGTGTGGCCTTTCGATGTTAACCTTGTGAATCCAGTTTCGATTAATGGACAACAGATGGACACCTATCATCGCTGGATGGAGGTAGTCCTTGCACCGGGGCTATTAGGTTTGCCCGTCGTTAATGTACCTATTGGATTTGGTGGACCAAACGATATGCCTATGGGCCTGCAATTGATCGGCAAACGTGGTTCAGATGCCAAGCTGCTTCGGATGGCGCAGACTTGGCATGAGACAACCTTGTGGCTAGAAAAACGCCCACCTTTGTTCTAATCTTGCAAGGGTTCCCGCCCATGGGCTGCAAGGCGCTCGCGAAGCACGTCAGCAACTTCATCGCCGCGTTCTAATGCAAACACATAGGCATGCGTGAGGTAGAAGCAGGCGGCGTTAATATTGTCCGTCTGGTCTGCCGCTTGGGCGTACAATGTCACTAACGCGGCTGTATCGTTTGCGCTGTGTGCCTCTAATAGCTGGTGGTCCAGCGTATTCACTTAGTGGCCATCTTTGTATTTCTATGGATTTGAAGCTTTGAGGCGACCCAGTCGTGGAACAGATGCGTTGGACCGTCCATTGCTGGTGAAAAGCGGCCCCCGTCGAATTGCGGAGCGTGACGACCACGTTGCATACCTTCAACTACGAATATGTCTTCGTTGAAGATCAGCTTCCACTGTTCGGTATTTTTCGCACGCAGATTGGCGTCCGTTTTAGGTTCTGCGTAATAGAGGTGGATGTTCTCAATTGTTTTTTCAGGCCCCTCAGGTGTCAAGATAATTGCGAATGTGTGGTCACGGTGAACACCCATCAAAACATTCGGAAAGACGGAAATGTATTCAGCTGCAGTGTCCCATTTTTCATCGATGTCCGCAAAATCTGGGAAAGTGTTGCCAGCATCGTCTTTAAGTTGACGATATACCCATGTGCCTTGACCTGAATATTTTTCAGGCACTTCGATGTGGTAGTGGTCTTCAAGCCGCGAATAGCTGTTCAGGCCGGGGTGAATCCACGGCAGATGATAGCTCTCGCAATAGTTCTCAACCGCCAGCTTCCAATTACAATCAAGGGCGAGCTGGAACGTACTGTTTTCGCCGCCATGAAACAGGGGTTTATCAAAGTCTGCCCATTGAGCAACTAGTTCTTCATTGGCATCTAAAAATTCTGGCGCATCGCCAGAAATGTTAATCCAAACGATGTCCATCCAGACGTAGCTGCGTATTTCGATTAAGCCCAGTAGCGTGCGATCAATTCCGTCATGGGTGTTTTGACCCGGACCACCAACATGTGGCGTGCTGATCAAGCGGCCTTCAGTTGAGTAGCACCAGCTGTGATAGGGGCAACGTATTGCGCCCTCAATTTTACGGGGCTCTTCGACCAAAATCATGCCGCGGTGGCGACAAGTGTTTTGGAATACACGTACCTTGCCTATTTTGTCACGTAGCATAAGCAAGGGTATGCCTAGAAAAGTTTGTGGAACTACATCACCGATTTCTGGCACTTGGGCACCAACCCCAAAGCCAGCCCAATGTGAGAATAAAACGGCATGCTTTTCTTCGTCAAAGACGGATGGATCAATATAATGTGCGTTCGGGAGGCCATTTGCCTCGTGGATAGGGCGGCGCACGACGTTTATATTTGTGGCATTATCCATCTACTTCTCCTTAGCTTTGTTACTTTCAAGCTAAGAAAATGGTTGACGCACTGCTTGTGCAACAGCGACCTGACTTTCCCGCACGCGACACACGTGGGTTAGGTGATTACCTGAATGAAACATCTGGCTGAAGTAGGCGTTTGTAAAATGCATCGAGATCACTAACACTGCAATACCCTGTGTGAGCGGTGGCTTCACGCGCTTTCCCAAAGTCATGTCCTAAATATTCAAAATAAGGCGTGTCACGCGATCGCCCATCATGGGTTCTCGAACTGTCCGAGTGGCATAGCCAGCCCAGAAATTGTTCTCAAAGGACGCGATACGATGGAAGTAGTTGAATGAGGATATCATTGAGTTATGTCGCGAAACGAAGGCGACGGTGCCTTCTTCCTGTTGTAAAATAAGATCACAAAATTCACGCGGTTGATGGCTAAACCTTGTGCATCCATTGCTTCTCTTGGCTCATAACCACGAATAAAAGTACTGCCTTTGTCCCTTTTGACAAATACCAGCCCGCATACAAATTGGTCAGCATCAAGAAAGCCGCGGTGGGAAAAACTTTAAAATCCGTTGGTGAATATGTCTTCGGGTAAGTTGCGTGTTCCAGTTCCTATAAAGTCGGTAAGGAAATCACCGGAAACGGGGTCCGCAGCCGCACGTATGCGATCCACTGGTTCCAGTAAAACCCGGGAGTCGATTTCAAAAAAGAATAAATGCGTGCGAGAACATCTGGGCGAGGAAAGCTTTCGCGTGAGATATATCTGTTGAATTGGGTGCTGTTGATGCCGAGTCTGCGCGAGAGTTCCGAAATCGACGGATACCCTTTTGCCAGGCTGCAAAGGTTCTCGCCAAACATGCGGCGCAATTCAGATGGTTTCTTGAGTGGGGCGGTCATTACGTTCCTCGTAAGTTGATTTGACTTCCATTCGGAAGCTTCTGCGTTCGCATACAATGCGCAATTACGGGTGCGTGATCTTAACAGCGTCAGAGTTGAGGCTCTTTAGCATCACAATGATGCTGATGTGGACACAAAATACAAGCTGAAGTTGCGAGCCTTGATGTGTTCACACGTCGGATAATTCTGTTGAATGAGGTCAGCGGAGGGTTGAGAAAATTATGATTGGTGTCATCATCTGGAGCTACCCAGTAGAACGAAAAGCAGTCGTTTGGTGTGAAGGTCCGGGGGGAAGTTGGCTTTTTTGAAGCATAGCGCTGAAGCACTTGAGGATAGCGCAAGCTTGGCAGCCGGATACATTATCGAGTTCGATGTAAAACTAGAAGATGGTTTCCGTATTGTGACGAACCATGCATTAGTCGATTTCTACCAAGTACTTGACCTCGCAGCAGTCATCAAGCGTGCAGGACGGATGGCAGTATCCTCTGCGATCAAACCGGTGTTTGTGGATTGTCGGAGGGTAGCGTGCTGAATTTTTGTTCAGCCGCCTCGTGATAGGGCGGCTACACCAGTTCTCGCAACTTCGACCAAACCCAGTGGACGCATAAGATCTGCAAATGCATCGATCTTTTCTGGCGCGCCCGTAATTTCAAACACAAAGCTTTTTAGTGTGCTGTCTACAACGTTCGCGCGGAAAATGTCGGCTAGACGCAATGCTTCCACGCGTTTTTCGCCATCACCGGCAACCTTAAAAATTGCCAACTCGCGTTCAACTGAAGGGCCCTCAACCGTCAGATCGTGCACTTCGTGAACAGTAACGATACGGCCCAATTGTGCTTTGATCTGTTCAATCACTTGTGGCGTGCCAGTGGTGACGATTGTGATGCGCGAAAGCTTACCTTCGTGATCAACCTCAGCAACTGTAAGGCTTTCGATATTATAGCCACGTCCCGCAAAGAGTCCGATAACACGCGCTAAAACGCCGGGTTCATTTTCTACCATGACAGCCAGTGTATGGCGCTCAACGATGTCAGAAAAATTTGGGCGCAGGTTATATGCGGACTTGGCGGAAGTGCCTTTTTTCAGGTTGAGGTCAGACATATCGAATTCCATTCGTCAAATTAGATCGGTTCGCGATTGAACCATTTAAAGTGGGCAGCTGCAGCAACTGATGTGGTGCCCCTTGCGCATTAGACCAGAACTGATCCTTTGGCATCGATAGCGCCTTGGGTGTCAGCATCGCCAAGCAGCATTTCGTTATGCGCTTTGCCCGATGGGATCATCGGGAAGCAGTTCTCGTGCTTTTCAACCAAGCAGTCAAACAAGACCGGACCGTCGTGGTTCAGCATCTCCATGATTGCTTCATCCAGATCATCAGGGTCAGAACACAAGATACCTTTGGCACCAAACGCCTCGGCTAACTTTACGAAGTCAGGCAAAGATTCAGACCAGCTGGATGAATATCGTTCACCGTGCAGCAATTCCTGCCATTGGCGCACCATTCCCAAACGTTCGTTGTTCAGGATGAATTGCTTGACTGGTAGGTTGTATTGCATTGCTGTTCCCAGCTCTTGCATGTTCATTAACCAGCTCGCTTCACCAGCGACGTTGATCACCAAGGATTCTGGATGGCCCATCTGAACGCCAATGGATGCAGGGAAGCCGTAACCCATTGTGCCTAAGCCACCTGAAGTCATCCAACGGTTAGGATCTTCAAAGCCTAAGTATTGCGCAGCCCACATTTGGTGTTGGCCAACTTCGGTTGTGATGTAGCGGTCGTGGTTCTTGGTCAAAGCTTCAAGGCGCGACAGTGCGTACTGTGGTTTGATTACTTTGCCTTGTTGTGTGAATTTCAAGCATTCGATTGCTTGCCATTCTTTGATCTGGCTCCACCAGTTTCCAACGGCTGCAGAGTTGGTTTTACGACCGCGAGATTTCCAAACTTTCATCAAGTCTTCGAGAACGTGGCCCACATCACCAACGATAGGAATGTCGACGCGAATAACTTTGTTGATCGAGGACGGATCAATATCGATATGCGCTTTTGTTGAGTTTGGACTGAATTCGCTAATTACACCGGTGATACGGTCATCGAAACGGGCACCAATGTTGATCATCAGATCACAACCGTGCATCGCCATGTTTGCTTCGTACAAGCCGTGCATGCCAAGCATACCCAACCAGTTGTCGCCAGACGCTGGGTATGCGCCAAGGCCCATCAAAGTTGATGTGATCGGGAAATTTGTTGAGCTGACAAGTTCGCGCAACAATTGGCTGGCTGCAGGACCAGCGTTGATAACGCCGCCACCTGTATAAAATAGTGGGCGCTCTGCTTTTTCCATAGCTTCAACCAGCTCAGTGACTGAGGTGATGTCACCCTTCACAGTCGGTTGGTAGTGAGATGTTGAGGGTTGTGGCGCGTTGTATGTGCCGCTTGCGAATTGAACATCTTTTGGGATGTCGATCAAAACAGGACCTGGGCGACCACTGGTGGCAACGTGAAATGCCTCGTGCAAAACGCCGGACAAAGCATCAGTCTCTTTCACCAGCCAGTTATGTTTGGTGCATGGGCGTGTGATGCCAACGGTGTCCGCTTCTTGGAATGCGTCGGAGCCGATCATGAATGTTGGCACTTGGCCCGTCAAAACGATGATTGGAATGCTGTCGAGCAAGGCGTCGGTTAGACCAGTAACAGCGTTGGTCGCGCCGGGGCCAGACGTTACAAGGCAAACGCCAGGTTTACCTGTGGAACGGGCGTACCCTTCGGCTGCGTGTACAGCACCTTGTTCATGACGTACCAGAACGTGCTTGATGTGGTTTTGCTGAAAAATCGCATCGTAGATTGGGAGGACGGCACCACCCGGGTATCCAAAGACTGTGTCCACACCTTGATCTATCAAGGCTTGAACTACCATTTCTGCTCCGGTCATTTGGCGTGTCATCTGTTGGGCTCCGTCTTCAAATCTATAATTTATATGGCGCAAAAAAAAGCCCCCGTTATGGCGGGGGCGCATGGGTACCTAAATGGCGTTCCGTTACCGGACCATGCGCTGTGTTCCTAAACTGACGACGATGTATGTCATACTTTAAGGGCCTCTCATTTGCCTCAGATCACATTATTGGCCGATTGGAGGGCCGTCAACAGCTCTATGCGAAATAAGTATCACAAAATTTGAATTTTGAGACATTAAATTTCAAAATTTAAGAACTGGGCGACATTTATGCAAATTTATGGAGGTAAATTTGACGAAAACAGCCACCTAAAATCACTGTTGCCGCCTAACGGACGGTTCCAGTCCCCTGCAGCACACCGTGTTCCATAGCGTAACGTGTCAATCCTGCGGTTGATAAGATGCCCAATTTGCGTTTTATGTTTTTGCGGTGAGTTTCCACAGTTCGAACAGAAATTTCCAACTCTCCCGCGACGTCTTTGTTAGATTTTCCTTGGGCTACCTGCAACAAAATGGTCTGCTCACGCCCAGTTAGGGCTTCGCGGGCACCGTTGTTTTTTGGCTTTAGAGATCCTGCCGCGCCTGTACATAGATACCTTTCACCGCTCATCACAGCATCGATCGCGAGTTTTATTTCATCGGTCGGTACGTCTTTTAGGATGTAACCCATTGCACCGTGTGAAAGGGCCGAGGCGATATATTCCTGACTGTCGTGCATTGAGAGGATCAGCACACGTGTTCCGGGCCTGCGCTCAAGAACAAGCTCAGTTGCAGTTAGTCCACCCATCTCTGGCATGTTCAGATCCATTAAGATTACATCTGGGTTCAGTGCCTCTAGTTGTTCAACAACAGCGCGGCCATTGTTTAGGGTGCCCACGATCTCTAGTTCCGAATAGCTTTCCAGAACGGATTGGATACCTTGGGCAACCATCGGGTGGTCATCTACAATCACTACGCGGATGGGGAGGTTCATGTGTCGCTTTCAGATTTTTGTTGAGCCTTGATCTCTGGAGACAAAAGGCGGGTCAAGGGCACAGTTGCAAGGATAACTGTTCCACCGTTGGAGCCATGCGAAGATCGAATGATAAGGTGGCCATCCAATTGTTCGACCCGCTCTTCCATGTTGCGCAGCCCAATTCCAGCCCCGCGTTTGCGCATGGTTGCATTTATTCCGCATCCGTTGTCGCTTATTTTCAATGTGGCCCCGTTTTTGTGCCCACGCATGTCCACTGAGGCACGTGTCGCGCTAGCGTGGCGTTCGATGTTGGTCAAGGCCTCTTGGGCAATCCGGTAAAGCGCGGTCTTGGCATTTGAATCAAGGCGGTTGCGGAAGACGACTGTTTCAAAATCGGTTTCGATGCCGGTGCGCTGTTCAAAGTCTTCAACCAGTGTTTTTAATGCTGGGCCTAATCCGAGATCATCTAGCACACCGGGACGGAGATCGCGGCTGATGCGGCGAACTTCGGTGATTGCTGTGCCAAGATTTTCTATACCTTGCTCAAGAGAGCTATCAGCGTCAGGGGCCCCTTTGGCCAATCGGCGGCGTGCGCTGTCTAAAGCGTATCGCACACCGACAAGAATTTGACTGATCCCATCGTGCAGTTCGCGTGCCACGCGCCCGCGTTCTTCCTCTTGGGCATCAAACACACGCTGGGTTAGTTTTTTGAGTTTAGCATCCGCCAGTCGGCGTTCGCGGAAATTGATGACCATGCCTGAGCCGAAAACGAGAACCAATGCAGTAAGTGTAATGACGGAAATGTACCCAAAGGTACTTTTTACGCGTGCCTCAACCTCGGCCCGGGCTGTGGCGACAGACGATAGAACGTCATCGATGAACACGCC
>JAOEQC010000034.1 GCA_028388995.1 Ascidiaceihabitans sp.
ATTCCCAATCGCGACGGTCGCGCCGCGATCTTGGGGATCTATGAATTGGTAGTCTCGAATAATACGCATAAACATTGCCTAGCGAGGTGGGCGACGTGACGCAAGAACCCTAAGGCAAGGTAAGTTAAATCATGCAGGTGTGCGCGACGGGGCCATAACGGTTGCATCGCCAATGATGACGTTTTTGCCATCCACAGTGCAAACGCAATCCAACTTTACCCTACTTTTTTCGGGCTGGATATCTGTCACGGTGACTTGCGCATGAACGGTGTCGCCGGGTCGAACAGGTGCCAGAAACTTGAGGTTTTGCGCCATATAGATCGTGCCGTGACCTGGTAATTGTTCCCCGATAACCGCGGAGATCAAACCAGCGCTTAGCATTCCGTGGGCGATACGGCCTTTAAACATGGTGTTTTGGGCGTATTTTTCATCGATATGGACGGGATTATGGTCGGTGCTAACTTTGGCGAACATCTCGATGTCGCTATCTGTGATGACCTTCTGCAAGCTGCGCGTCATGCCCAGTTCGATGTCTTCAATAAAGATAGTGCCGCGAATGATGTCTTGCATGGTTGTTACCTAAGGTAATTATCGCAATCCTGTGTGGCTTGCGTTGTAACTTTATTACGCGAGGGGTGCGCGGTGACAAGTGGAAAAACAGCTTAGCGCAGGTGTCCAATTGTGAAGGTTGGGTTTGATTGCTCTGCTTCCAAATAGGCGGCCAGCAACTCGGGATCAGGTTGTGCCACTGTTTTGGTTTCTGCAGCAGCTAGGCCACCTGAGATGAACAGGGAATCGATATCTTCGCCCATTGCCCCTTTGATGTCGGTGATGACGCCGTCGCCAATCGCGAGGATTGCAGAGTCTGGGACATCGAAGCCCAAGGCAAACAAGCGGCGGCGGGCAAGGTCATAGATGGGGGGATATGGTTTGCCGAAATACAGGCTTTCGCCACCCATTTCTGTATACAGCTGAGCCAACGCACCGGCGCACCATTCCCGTACGTCGCCGCGATCCACAACGATGTCAGGGTTGGCGCACAGCAGTTTGAGGCCCATTTGTTTGGCCATCAAGAATTGTGGGCGCATGGTTTCTGGGTTGGCCATAGAGTCTTGAGGGCCCATGCAAACAATGCCTGTTGCCTGTTCCAGCGGTACTTGGGTGATTTCCATCGGATCCTCAAGGACATCGATGGGATCAAAGAACGCTTGGTCGTGGGCTTCGCCGATAAACCAAACCTTGTCCCCGACCACGCCACGGTACATGGCAGAACGGGCGCTGTCGCCGGAGGTGGCGATTTCGTCCCACGCATCATCTGGCACGCCAAATGTCTTAAGTTGCAACAAAACACCTGCGCGTGGGCGCGGGGAGTTGGTGACAAGAATAACTTTGCCACCTTGTTTGCGATAGTCCTGCAACGCTTTCACGGCGTCGGGCAAAGCAGCCACACCGTTGTGAACGCAGCCCCATAGATCAACGAACAAGGCGTCATAGCGGGCAGAAATTTCGCTAAGGTTTGTGATGATCTGGGACATGTAATCGCTCCGGTATAAATGCGTTATTTGGTGTTTAGCGACCGGAACTAGAACGGCAAAGGGCTAAACGCAAAGGGCCGCCCAAAGATTGGCGGCCCTGTATGGGTTTTAGGTGTCAGGCGCGTTGCCCAAGGCAGTGCCCCTTCCTTAGACTTTAAGGTTTGGGATGATCTGTTTTTTGCGGCTCATGATGCCAGGCAATACAACTGTGTCGCCCGTAACTGTCGCGCCAAAGCTTTTTTCAGCAACGGTTTTGACCAAGTCATTTGGCACCATCAAAGTGGCTTCCTCGTTCAGGATGTCGACCACGAACAGCAGAACCTCATCGGCACCATCTTCTGCAGCCACATCAACCATTGAGGCCATTAGGCTGTCTTTGCGGTCTAGAACCAATTTCGGTGCAGTTGTTTCCAATACGGACACGCGGAACTGTTTGCCGTCGACTTTGAATTCTTTGCTGTCCATGCGCAGCAATTCTGCGTCTGAGAAGGCAGAGATGTCAGATTTGGCTTCGAACATTTCAGAGGCGTATGAAGAAATGTTGATACCAAGGTCTTTGGCCAAATCATGCGCAATCGCTTTGTCTTCTTGCGTTGTGGTTGGGGAACGGAATTCCAGCGTGTCAGACAAGATGCATGACAACATCGCGCCTTTTACGTCTGTTGGCATTTGCGCCATCTCTTTGCCGATCATCTTCCACATGATTGTGGCTGTGCAGGCCAATGGTTCGATGCGGATGTCGATTGGGCCTTTGGTTTCAAGACCGCCCACCAACTTGTGGTGATCGATGATCGCGGTGATGTCGCAGTCATTGATACCCGCTGGCAATTCAGCAGGGTTGTTGGTGTCAACGATGACCACAGGCGTGTCAGCCGCAACGCCTGATACGATTTCTGGCTTGTCCAGGTTCCAGCGCTTGAGCACAAACAACGCTTCGGTGTTTGGTTCGCCCAACAAGACCGGCTTTGCAGCAACGCCTTTGATCACGTTCAGGTACCATGCCCAGATGATTGGGCTGCCTGTGCTGTCTGTGTCTGGTGATTTGTGACCAAAAACGAGCGTTGTCATGGGGACATTCCTGAATATATGTGCGAATTTTTTTGCCTTATAGGCAGCACTTATCCACTTGTCACCATCTGAGTCTTGCTATGGTGTCACACGCGCTACGCGCTGGGATTATCCAAGACCCAGTTCCGCCCGCTTCTTCTTTGTCAGCTTGGCGACGACCATGTCGTGTGAATAGGTGATGTGATTGCGCAGCTCTGCATCAGACAACCCTGGTTCGGTGTAAAGTTGGATCCATTTCAGCCCACGCGACGCAAGGTATGGGGCAGGACGCAGGCCATCCATGTCTGGTAAAATTTGGAACGCCATGTCCGATACCTTGAACGTAAATGCGGCATCGTTTTCGTGCCAGCCGCTTAGGGCATAAAGTTTGCCACCAACTTTCCACACATCAGAATTGCCCCATTGGATCACATGGGTGGATTGGGGCAGGCTGACGCAAAAGGCGTTGAATTCATCTCGTGTCATAACTTTAGTTTAGACGCTTGGGTTCTTAGCGCAATTGCTGATAAGTTTTGTCCATGAACACACCACGCGAAACTGATCTGTACGGCCCCGTTAAATCCTTCCTTGAAGGGCAGGGATATGTTGTGAAATCCGAAGTGGGCGCGGCCGATGTGGTGGCCGTGCGCGGTGGTGAACCACCACTGATTGTTGAACTGAAGCTGGGGTTTTCGCTGACCTTGGTACATCAGTGTAACGCGCGCCTTGCTGTATCGGACGAAGTTTACATGGCTGTGGCCACGGGCAAGGGTAAACCCTTTGCCAAATCCCTTAAGAACATGACGAAGCTGTGCCGCCGTTTGGGTTTGGGGCTGATCACTGTGCGCCTCAAGGACGCATTGGTGCAGGTGCATTGTGATCCCGGGCCTTATGCGCCGCGCAAATCCAAGAAACGCGAAGTGAAGATGTTGGCAGAATTTGCCCGCCGTGTCGGTGATCCCAATGATGGGGGCCAAACGCGTGTGGGGCTGGTCACGGCCTATCGCCAAGATGCACTAAAAATTGCGATGTATTTGTTTGAGGTCGGGGCCAGCAAGGGCGCGGATGTAGCGCGCGAAACTGGGGTTGAACGTGCAACGACCATGATGCGTGACGATCACTATGGTTGGTTTGAAAAGGTCGAAAAGGGCGTGTACGGGCTTCGGCCCAAAGGGGCAGAAGCCGTCACCAACAGCGGGCAGGTTTTGGGCGGGTAACGCCAACTTAGTCCAGTTTGGAAAACGATTGCGGATAGACCAGTGTTTCACTTGGCGCACTGGTTCCCTCACCAGCCAGCATCGTGTGGCTGATTGGATAGGGAGAGGTCAAATTCGCCCCGCGTGCGGCCGAAAATCCAGCGCGTTCGTAAAACGGCACACCGCCCAAAACGACCACGGTGGATTTGCTTAGGCGCGCCCATTCGGTCAGCATCCCCATCATCCGTGTGCCATAGCGGCGTCCCTGAACATCAGGGGCAACCGCAACAGGCGCAAGGCACAACCACTTTTTCGGGGCGACCATTTTGGACAGCGCATAATAGCCCACGATCCGGTCCCCCATTGGAAGGACCGTTTCGCCTGCGATTTGGCCGGATTTGCGCAAATTATGCACCAGATCGGCCTCAGCCCCTGTTTCAAATGCCGCGCGAAGCAGAGCATCAACGGCGTCTTCTTCGCCTCTGCGCATTTCACGCGCGTGATCAGGGAACTCTAACATTAGCCTTCGATCGCTGTGATCATGTCGACGCGTGTGCCGTGGCGACCGCCTTCAAATTCGGCGTCTAGGAACGCATCGACGATCTCAAGCGCGAGGCCCATGCCGATGACCCGTGCGCCAAGTGACAGCATGTTGGCATCGTTATGTTCGCGGATCATGCGAGCTGAGAATGTGTCGGAGCAAACGCCACAACGGATGCCTTTGACCTTGTTCGCGGCCATCATGATGCCTTGGCCCGTGCCGCATAGAATGACGCCCAACTGGCAATCGCCTGAGGCCACTTTGCGAGCGGCCGCTTCGCCGTGGGTCGGGTAGTTGGTGCTTTCATTGGTGGTTGGGCCGATGTCTTCCACCTCAAAACCTTTGGCTTCGATATGTGCGGCGATCGCGCGGCGCATTGGGATGTCGGCGTGGTCGCTAGAAACGATGATGCGGGTTTTGGAGGTCATGGGTATGGGCTTTCTGTTGGCGGTGCATGTAGGCTTTTGGTATGGTCTCAAAATAGAGAGATGGGCAATAATTAAATGTTTTTAACCCGAAAAGTTGCTTGGCTGATAAAACTCTCATTTGGTTATTGGGGATGTCTGAAGAGCTTGTGAATACCCAGCCCTTCGGATGGTTCATCAGAAGATCGGCCGTTGCCAATGCAATGGGTCAACACTGGCTGCGATCCCAAACGGGGCGCGCGATGTTTACATCATTTCTTCATTTCCAAACACATGCTTTTCACACCCTAGCCGATGTCGTTTTTGGATTAGACCGTTGCGCGGACATGTTATCCATTTAGTGTGGAATAGATCATTCGAAATGGAGTTTTATTGTGACCGGATACCTCGCAACGCCTTTGGCTTTTCCCAACAGTTCACCCAGCGGGTTCACTATGTTGGAGGATGAGCCGCAATTTGACCCGGTACGTCATTTGCAGATTGAGTATCCTACGGATGTTCTGTCGTTGGCCGAATTGGGTTATTCTGACGAGGAGATTGCGGAATGTCCTACAGATTTTGCTGTCACCTCCATTTTCCGCATTCTAAGCGATGAAGGGATTGCTGCGATGCTGGAAACGGCACGTAAGTTGGAACCGTTTACCACCAGCAATGCGCGGATTGCCCGAAACGTTCGTGGCGGTGTGTATCGGTCAAGGTTCTTGCGCGATCTTTGCCAGTGTGAAGAACTAACTGAAAGCCTGTCAAAGATATGCGGCATCCCGTTGCTGCCCCATACCCTACCCCACCAATTGGGCCATCTGAATTACAACCCGCTTGAGGTTGGAGAGAATGTCGACAAATGGCATGTCGATACGCTGCGCATCGATTTCGTGATGTTCGTGACGGACCCAAAGTTAGTTGCTGGGGGGGAGTTTGAATATTATCGCGGGACAAAGCATGAAGTTGCTCAGTTGAGCGCCGCCGGAGAGCCACTGGACTCAAGCAAGATCGTTGCTCCGGATATGCCGGGCCCTGGGTATGCCGTTTTGCAGCAGGGTAATATGGTGGTGCACCGCGCCAAAGGGCTACGTGAGGCAGGTGAGCGGATCACGATGGTGAACGGTTATGTCCCAAGAGACATCTCTTTTCCTGATTTTTCACGATTTGATCAGCTGTATTTGGTTGATCCCAAGGATGTGGCTGCAAGTGAATATACGCGTCACATGTCGTGGATGGCACGTGAACGACTGTCTGCTGACTTGGATAGTTTTGCCTTTAGTGAAGATAAAGAAGCTATGGCTGAAAAGTTCGAACAACTGGCTGATTTGATGGCTGCGACGGCCAAAGACCTACGTGAAGCAGGCAGAGCGAAGGTTGAGCACTTTGGCGATGGTTGATCGGTAACTGGTCCGTCCAAAAGCAAAAGGGGCTGCCAAATAGGCAGCCCCTTTCGATAATCACAGCTAAGAACAATTCCCCCGAAGGGAAAGTTGTTCTTACATCATGCCGCCCATGCCGCCCATGTCAGGCATGCCGCCTGGTGCGCCGCCGTCTTTGGATGGACGGTCAGCAACCATTGCTTCCGTTGTGATCAACAAGGAAGCAACAGATGCGGCGTCTTGAAGTGCTGTACGAACAACTTTGGCCGGATCGATAACGCCGAATGCGAACATGTCACCATATTCTTCAGTTTGTGCGTTAAAGCCGAATGTCAGGTCGTCGCTCTCGCGGATTTTGCCCGCAACAACAGCGCCGTCAACACCAGCGTTCTCAGCGATCTGACGCAAAGGCGCTTCGATTGCTTTGCGAACGATAGAGATACCAACGTCTTGGTCGTTGTTTGCACCAGTAAGACCAGCCAATTTCTTAGCAGCTTGAAGCAGAGCAACACCACCACCAACAACGATACCTTCTTGAACAGCGGCACGTGTCGCGTTCAATGCATCGTCAACGCGGTCTTTGCGTTCTTTAACTTCAGTTTCAGTCATGCCACCAACGCGGATAACAGCAACACCACCAGCCAATTTGGCTACGCGCTCTTGCAGTTTTTCACGATCGTAATCTGAATCTGTTTCTTCGATTTGCTGACGGATTTGTGTCACGCGCGCTTCGATTTCAGCTTTGTCGCCGTTGCCATCGATGATTGTTGTTTCATCTTTGGTGATGCTGACGCGCTTGGCAGTGCCCAGCATGTCCATCGTAGCGGATTCTAGCTTCATGCCCAACTCTTCGGAGATCACTTGACCGCCAGTTAGGATCGCGATGTCTTGCAACATGGCTTTGCGACGATCGCCAAAACCAGGTGCTTTAACAGCTGCGATTTTCAAGCCACCGCGCAATTTGTTCACAACCAAAGTTGCCAATGCTTCGCCTTCAACATCTTCTGAGATGATCATAAGTGGCTTTTGCGATTGGATGATTTGCTCGAGCAATGGGACCAATGACTGCAAAGAAGAAAGCTTCTTCTCGTGCAACAAGATCATGCAGTCTTCCAATTCAACCGTCATTTTGTCAGCGTTTGTAACAAAGTAAGGTGAAAGGTAGCCGCGGTCAAATTGCATGCCTTCAACAACATCAGTCTCAGTTTCAAGACCTTTGTTCTCTTCAACAGTGATAACGCCTTCGTTGCCAACTTTTTGCATCGCATCTGCGATCTGACGACCGATTTCTGCTTCGCCGTTTGCAGAGATAGTGCCGACTTGAGCAACTTCGTCTGTGTCTTTAACTTCACGTGACGCTGCTTTGATCGCTTCAACAACTGTCTTAGTTGCCAAGTCGATGCCGCGCTTAAGATCCATTGGGTTCATGCCAGCCGCTACAGACTTCATGCCCTCTTTTACGATTGCTTGCGCCAAAATTGTTGCGGTTGTTGTACCGTCGCCAGCTTCGTCATTGGTACGGGAAGCAACTTCCTTTACCATTTGTGCGCCCATGTTTTCGAACTTGTCTTCTAGTTCGATTTCTTTCGCCACGGATACACCATCTTTGGTGATGCGCGGTGCGCCGAAAGATTTGTCCAAGACAACGTTACGACCCTTTGGGCCCAATGTTACTTTGACAGCGTCCGCTAGTATGTTCACGCCTGTGAGCATACGATTGCGAGCGTCTGTGCCGAACTTTACGTCCTTACCAGCCATGTGATAATCTCCTTAAGAGTATTCAATAAATTAGGGTAGGGCGGGGATGATCCCGCACCAGTTTTCGAAAGCGATTGCTTAGGAAAGAATACCCATGATGTCGGATTCTTTCATCATCAACAGGTCTTCGCCGTCGACAGTGATTTCTGTACCGTTCCATTTGCCAAACAGGACTTTGTCGCCTGTTTTAACGTCCATAGCGACCAATTCGCCGTTGTCTTTACGGGCGCCGGGGCCTGTAGAAACAACTTCGCCTTCGCTTGGTTTTTCTTTCGCGCTTTCTGGGATGTACAATCCACCAGCAGTTTTTTCTTCGCCTTCAGTGCGGCGAACCAGCACACGGTCGTGAAGCGGTGTTAATGCCATTTGTAATAGCTCCTTAAAGCTCAAATTCTATTCCTTACCCCCCTGAGGGGACTGTTATCACTCAGTAGGTTCGAGTGATAACGAAGGATAGGTAGGGAGTGAAATAGACGGAGTCAATGAAGGAGTTCAGGAAAATTTTTGTTAAGGGGGGATTAGGGCATTTGAGAAGGGTAAAGTGACCTTATGCACTGCTCGATGATGTCCCGCTCCATAGGGCGGGATTTATCCCAACAAGCCATTGGTGGGGTGAACCCCGCCCTATGAGGTAACCGATTGTGAGTAGTGAGTAGCGTGAATGTCGGCTATGCGGGGCGGTTTCAAATGGTGAGGGCATCGGCTCGGCTCTGAACTTCGCCTTCTTCGCGGTCGGGCCGCTGATGTTGATTCCATTTATCCTCATTGGCGTGGCAATTGGCGCAGCTGGCGGAGCGGCAGTGCTGCGGGTTGGACAGGGACGTGCGCTGGGTTCGCTGGGCGTTTGGGGTGGGGCTTGTTGGCCAAGCATCAGGTGGCTTTTCCTGCAAGCCCACGCCTGTACTTGACCGATGACTGCGGTCCGGAGGTCTGGGCCGGACTTTTTGGTTGCCCGGCAAGCTTGACCAATCCTTTGAGCATACTGACCAAACCGGACGAAGTGCTGCTTCACAAGCGTAGCGATCCGATCCATTTTTGTTCCATCAGTGTTTCAGCGGTTGAGCCAGATTGCAGCTTGGGTGATTTTTGCCTGACACAAGAGAAAATCGACCAGTGGTGCGGCGAGCTTCGTCCTGATCAAGCGGAAAGCATCTGGTGCCGTGACAAGCCGCCAATGCGATTTTCTCTACGAACCGCTACAACGCCTGGTGAGTCAGATCGCGACGAACCCGAATTGGCCGCACGCTATCGCGATACACCTCTTGGTCCTGGCCGGGTCAATTGCTTCTACCACCCCGATTTGACCAAGACCGACCAGCAAGGGGCCAGCTGCAAGCTCACATTCATTTTGGTGGATGGGATCATGGCCACTTTTTCAGTTCGCCGTTCGCAGATTACATCCGGTGATCCGGTATTGGCGGAAACCATTGCGCTGATACCTGACTACTGGACCGCACTGACGGGCGGGCGATAGCGGACGTCTGTTCAATCTGTAGCATCGGTAGTTTGGGCTCAAAGCAGGCATACGCGCAATCTGCCGCACGGTTTCTGTACAGCGAAACAAAAAAGGCGGACCCAAAAGCCCGCCCTTTAAAATCACTATTCTCTAAAACCTTATAGGTTTGGATACATCGGGAACTTGGCGCACATGGCTTCGACTTCACCGCGTACTTTGGCCTCAACCGCGCCGTTGCCATCTTCGCCGTTTGCGGCCAATCCATCAACAACTTCGTTGATCCAATCACCGATCTGACGGAATTCAGCTTCGCCAAATCCACGTGTCGTGCCCGCTGGTGAACCTAGGCGGATACCGGATGTGACCATTGGTTTTTCGTCATCAAACGGCACACCGTTTTTGTTGCAGGTGATAAAGGCGCGGCCCAGTGCTTTTTCAGTTGCGTTGCCCTTAACGCCTTTTGGACGCAGGTCGACCAGCAATAGGTGCGTGTCTGTACCGTGGGTCACGGTGTCCAAGCCACCTTTGTGCAGCTGATCTGCAAGCGCTTGGGCATTCAGGATAACCTGTTTGATGTAGGCTTTGAACTCTGGGCGCAGCGCTTCGCCAAATGCCACAGCCTTGGCTGCGATCACGTGCATCAGTGGGCCGCCTTGGATGCCTGGGAAGATAGCAGAGTTGAATTTCTTCGCCAATGCCTCGTCGTTCGTCAGGATCATGCCGCCGCGTGGGCCACGTAGAGTTTTGTGTGTTGTTGTCGTCGCCACGTGTGCATGTGGGAACGGGGAAGGGTGCTCGCCAGCCGCAACAAGTCCAGCAAAGTGGGCCATGTCTACGTGAAGATACGCGCCAACCATGTCCGCGATTTCGCGCATGCGTTTGAAATCGATCTGACGTGGGATGGCGGATCCACCTGCGATGATCATTTGTGGTTTGTGCTCTTTCGCGAGGGCTTCAACCTCATCGTAGTCCAATAGGTTGTCTTCGCGTTTCACGCCGTACTGAACTGCGTTGAACCATTTACCAGATTGGTTTGGTTTCGCACCGTGGGTCAGGTGACCACCCGCGTCCAGTGACATGCCAAGGATGGTATCGCCCGGCTTTAGCAATGCTTGAAACACACCTTGGTTCGCTTGGGAGCCAGAGTTTGGTTGTACGTTGGCGAAATCACAGGCGAACAATTCGCAGGCGCGCGAGATCGCTAGGTTCTCTGCAACGTCAACGTATTGGCAACCGCCATAATAGCGGCGGCCTGGATAGCCTTCGGCGTATTTGTTGGTCATGACGGACCCTTGGGCTTCCATCACAGCCGCTGACACGATGTTTTCAGACGCGATCAATTCGATCTCATTGCGCTGACGACCCAGCTCAGATGTGATTGAGCCAAACAGCTCAGGATCGCGGTCCGCGAGGGATTGCGTGAAGAATGCAGTGTTTTGGTCAGATACAGTCATGGGTATGCTCCAAAGGGGATAGTAAAGATTCTTGGGTTTCGTATCGGAAACCGGCCCTATGGAAAAGGTTGTAAAACGTCGCATTATAAAGAATGTGCGGCAAAGCTGGTGAAGGCGGGAATAATATGATTGTTTCGGCACAAGATGGCCGCGATAGGAAACACACCCATGACCAACAAGAACGTATTGAAGATTGGTTTTGCGGCCTCAAGCACACCAGTGGCTCAGGCCGCCTTTGCGGCACTGACTACGCGGTACAACAACGTAGCGCTGGAAGAAGCCGATATTATCGTCGCCTTGGGTGGGGATGGTTTCATGCTGCAAACGCTGCACGGCTGCCAACATCTGGGGGTGCCCGTTTACGGCATGAACCGAGGGACCATTGGTTTCTTGATGAACGAATACAATGAGGATGGTTTGGTTGAACGCCTTGAAGCGGCGGAGCAAGCGGACATTAACCCATTGTCCATGACCGCGACGGGTGTGGATGGAACCATTCATGAAGCATTGGCGATCAACGAGGTCTCATTGCTGCGCGCTGGGGCGCAAGCTGCCAAGCTGCGTATTACGGTGGATGATAAGCTGCGGATGGAGACATTGGTCTGTGACGGTGCATTGGTGGCGACACCCGCTGGATCGACTGCCTATAATTATTCCGCGCACGGCCCCGTATTGCCGATCGGGTCTGATGTGTTGGCCCTAACTGCAGTGGCCGCCTTTCGTCCGCGCCGTTGGCGTGGTGCCTTGTTGCCCAAAATTGCGCGTGTGCGTTTTGATGTGCTTGAACCGGACAAGCGCCCCGTTATGGCCGAAGCGGATTCACGGTCCTTTGACAACGTGACCTCAGTGGTAATCCAGTCTGAGCCGTCGGTCGTTCACAGTATCCTGTTTGACCCGGGGCATGGTTTAGAAGAACGGCTGATCTCAGAACAGTTCACCTGAAGCTGCTAATGAAAATGGACGCCGAACCAAGGGTCAACGTCCATTCACTATGTTTTGCACAAATATGCAGGCTTATTTGGCGTAGCCGATTGTCTGCAATGCAACTTTGATCTCGTCCAGAATGACAGGATCGTCGATTGTTGCTGGCATCTTGAACGTCTCACTATCGGCGATCTTTACCATCGTGCCTCGCAAGATTTTGCCAGACCGTGTTTTAGGCAAGCGATCCACAACCAATGCCAATTTGAACGCGGCGACTGGGCCGATACGTTCACGCACCAACTTCACGCATTCTGCGGTGATTTCACTGTGGTCACGATCAACACCAGTTGTCAGGCAAACAAACCCGACCGGAAGTTGGCCTTTCAATTGATCGGTCACGCCAATCACGGCACATTCTGCAACATCTGGATGCGCGGCTAAAACTTCTTCCATACCGCCCGTGGACAGGCGGTGGCCTGCAACGTTGATCACGTCATCGGTGCGCGCCATGATGTATAGATATCCATCTTCATCAATCATACCTGCGTCGCCTGTTTCATAGAAACCAGGAAATGAGGTTAGATAGCTTTTCTGGAAACGCTCTTCCGCGTTCCAAAGTGTTGGCAATGTTCCGGGGGGTAGGGGCAGTTTGATTGCAATCGCACCAAGGGTGTTTGGTTCAAGTGGATGACCATCATCGCCTAAGATTTGCACGTCATAACCCGGCATTGGAACCGTTGGGGAGCCAATCTTAACCGGAAGCGCCTCAAGCCCTGCGGGGTTGCCAGCGATGGTGTAGCCAGTTTCGGTCTGCCACCAGTGATCATAAACAGGCTTTTGCAGGATATCTTTTGCCCACTCGATTGTATCAGGGTCCGCACGTTCACCTGCCAAATACAAAGCACGCAAGCAGCTTAGGTCGTATTTCTTGGCGAACTCACCTTTAGGGTCTTCGCGTTTAACGGCGCGAATGGCTGTTGGGGCGGTGAAAAAGCTGCTCACGTTGTGTTCAGAAATCACCCGCCAGAAGGTGCCCGCATCTGGGGTGCCGATCGGTTTGCCTTCAAACACAACCGTGGTGTTGCCGTGGATCAGTGGTGCATAGCAAATATAACTGTGGCCTACGACCCAGCCCACATCGGAGGCCGCCCAAAACACATCGCCCGGATCGACGTTATAGATGTTCTTCATGGTCCAGTTCAGCGCAACCAAGTGGCCCGCAGTTGGACGCACAACGCCCTTTGGTGCGCCCGTCGTGCCGGATGTATATAGAATATAGGCAGGGTGGCTGCCCTCAACCATGACGCAATTGGCTGGCTTTGTGTCTTTTTGAAAATCGTGCCAATCGACATCATTTGCATCTAGCTCGCAAACCTTCTGTTCACGCTGCAAGATAACGGTGAAATCAGGTTTGTGATCTGCCAGTTCAATCGCGCCGTCCAGCAGTGGTTTGTATTCGACCACGCGGTTTGGTTCCAAACCACAAGAGGCGGCAATGATAGCTTTGGGTGTGCAGTCGTTGATACGCACGGCCAATTCGTTGGCAGCAAACCCACCAAACACAACAGAGTGAACAGCGCCAAGGCGTGCACAGGCCAACATTGCTTCAAGCGCCTCTGCGACCATCGGCATATAGATAATGATGCGATCGCCTTTGGCGACACCTTTGGCCGCTAGCGCACCAGCCAGTGAGGCAACGCGGGTCTGCAGTTCGGCGTATGTGATCTTGGATTGGGAATTGGTAATCGGGCTGTCGTGGATAATAGCAACCTGATCGCCACGCCCATTTTCAACGTGACGGTCAACGGCGTTGTAACACGTGTTTACACGAGCCTCAGAAAACCATTCGTAAATGTTGTTGCCGCGTTCGAAGAGGGCGCGTGTTGGGGCAACGTCCCAGTCGATTGCTTGGGCTGCGTTCAGCCAATAGCTTTCGGGATCTGATTTCCATGCGTCGTATTCTGCGTAATAGCCCATCGTTTTCTCCTCCAAGAACGTACGCAATGGTTAGGAGGTCAGGTCGCAATGGGCAAGAAACTAAGTTTGTGCCTTACCGTTGCAGGGCTGTCAGCTGTAAAATCTCGGGCCAAATGGCCACAAAACTTTGCAAATTTGCGGTGTCTTGTGGCAAAGCTGAATATTGATGTCGGATTTGCAAAGTTAATTGTGTGAATTTGCAAATAGAAAATTAGTGTTCGGGAGGAACCAAATGATCCCTCCCAAAGTTTTAGCCGTATTGTGCGACAGGCGTGCCTGCAATTGCAGCCATGTTCAAAAGTCCACGCGCTGTGATGGACGGTGATACGATGTGTGCACGGTTGCCCATGCCCATCAAGATTGGTCCAACCTCTAGGCCACCACCTTTCATCTTCAGGATGTTGCGTACACCAGATGCTGCGTCTGCGTGGGCAAAGATTAGTACGTTCGCGGCACCATCCAAACGACCTTGGGGCAGAATGCGCGCGCGCAGCTCCGGATCAAGGGCCGCGTCGATGTTCATTTCGCCTTCATAGGCAAAGTCAGTTTGTGAGGCGTCCAAGATATCAAGCGCAGCGCGCACACGTTCGCCTGTACCACCTGGCTGATTGCCGAACTGTGATTGCGCACAAAGCGCGATCTTTGGTTCAATCCCGAAGCGGCGCACATGGCGTGCAGCCCCGATTGTGATTTCAGCAAGCTGTTGTGGCGTTGGTTCTGTGTGAACATGGGTGTCAGCGATGAACAGTGGACCATCCTCAAGGATCATCATGGACAAAGCACCAACTGGGTGTAGAGCACCACGCCCCAACACTTGTGTTACGTATTTCATGTGCCAACGGAATTCGCCGAAGGTGCCGCAAATCAGGCTGTCTGCTTCTTCACGGTGAACCATGACCGCACCAATTGCGGTGGAGTTGGTGCGCATGATTGCACGTGCCAGATCAGGCGTGATGCCGCGCCGCGCCATCAGTTCGTGATAAGAGCCCCAATATTCACGGTACCTTGGATCATTTTGCGGGTTCACAAGATCAGCGTTTTCACCAAGTACAATGTTCAGACCGGCGCGTTTGATGCGGGTTTCGATCACTTCTGGGCGACCAATTAGTATTGGGCGTTCGGTTGTCTCTTCAATCATCGCTTGGGCGGCACGCAACACGCGTTCATCTTCGCCCTCTGCAAATACGATACGGCGCGGCGTGGCGCGGGCTGCTTCGAACACAGGACGCATGACCAATGCGGATTTAAAGACAGAGCCGTCTAGTTTAGTTTTGTAGGCTTCCAAATCCTCAATCGGGCGTGTCGCAACACCCGTTTCCATTGCAGCCTTGGCCACTGCGGAGCTGACGATACCGACAAGGCGTGGATCGAATGGTTTTGGGATCAGGTAATCAGCGCCAAATGTCATTTGCTCGCCTTGATAGGCGGCGGCGGCTTCGGCTGAAGTTGTAGCGCGGGCGAGTTCGGCGATGCCATTAATACAAGCCAGCTGCATTTCGTCGTTGATCTTTGTCGCACCCACATCCAGCGCACCGCGGAAGATGAAGGGGAAACACAGCACGTTGTTTACCTGATTTGGAAAATCACTGCGGCCAGTTGCGATAATGGCATCAGGGGCAACTTCGCGTACAAGATTAGGCAGGATTTCAGGGGTCGGGTTGGCCAGCGCAAACACGATCGGCTGTCGTTGGGCCATTTGACGTACTTGATCTTGCTTCAATACACCTGGGCCAGACAGCCCAAGGAACATATCAGCGCCCGCGATCACATCATCCAGCGTGCGTAGGTCGCTTGGTTGCGCAAAGGCGGCCTTGGCTGGGTTCATGTCGATTTCGCGGCCTTCATAGACTAAGCCGTGAATGTCACACAACCAGATGTTTTCGCGTTTCACGCCCATTTTTATCAGCATATTGAGGCAGGCAATGCCTGCTGCGCCGCCGCCTGTTGAAACAATCTTAATATCTTCGAATTTCTTGTCTGCGACATAGAGTGCGTTCTTGACTGCAGCGCCAACAACAATTGCGGTACCGTGCTGGTCGTCGTGGAAGACGGGAATATTCATCCGCTCGCGGCAGATTTTCTCAACGATGAAACACTCTGGCGCTTTGATGTCTTCAAGGTTGATTGCGCCAAATGTTGGCTCAAGGGCGCAAACGATATCCGCTAGCTTTTCAGGGTCGGTTTCGTTCACTTCAATGTCGAAACAATCGATGGCTGCGAACTTCTTGAACAGAACCGCCTTGCCTTCCATCACGGGTTTGGACGCAAGCGCACCGATGTTACCCAACCCCAATACTGCAGACCCATTGGTGACAACCGCAACCAGATTGGCGCGTGATGTGTAACGGGCTGCATCCGCTGGGTTTGCTTGAATTTCTAAACAGGCCTCAGCCACACCCGGTGAATAGGCCCGCGCCAGATCACGTCCGTTCGCCAAAGGTTTTGTCGCACGGATTTCCAGCTTTCCGGGGCGCGGAAACTCGTGATAATCAAGGGCGGCTTGGCGTAGATTTGGGGTATCGGACATGAGAGCCTCCAGCATTTTTAAATTTAGTTTAATATTAAACTATCATTTTTATGAATGCTAGCATTGTGTTGCTAGTTGTAAAGAACACCGCTGGATGGGTTGCCAATTGGGCCGCCCCGTATCAGGCTGCATCCCATGACAGAGATATGCGCAGAAGTTTGTTTGCCAACGCATGATTTGCGTGGCGATATTGGGTTTTTCAACAAGGTGTTGGGAATGCGGATGGATATGATTTATCCAGCCGATGACCCTGCTGTTGCTGTGTTTTCGGGTCATGGTTTGTCTGTGCGCCTTGATGCAGGCCTTGATGTTGGCGCGGGACAATTGCTGATCCGTACCGATGATGTTGAGGGCTTTGTGGACGGCGAACGCGCGCTGACCTCCCCCGGTGGGACGCAGGTCGCGATTGAAGAGTTGGACGAACCCTTTGTTATGCCTGAGACAGTTCACTCTTTCGTGGTGCGCCGTTTGGCGGATCAGGCCCCTTGGGTGATTGGGCGTGCGGGTATGCATTATCGTGACCTGATCCCGGATCGTTTGGGTGGTTCGATTATCGCCAGTCATATTCGCATCCCAGATGGTGGTCCTGTACCGGACATGGTTCATTACCATACGGTCGGGTTTCAGTTAATATTCTGTTACCGTGGCTGGGTAGATCTGGTTTATGAGGATCAAGGTGAACCATTCCGCCTCTATGCTGGCAATTGTGTCATTCAGCCGCCGCAAATTCGTCACCGCGTCTTATATGCCTCTGACAATATCGAAGTGATCGAAATTGGCGTTCCCGCAGAACATGTCACAACGATCGATCATGATATGCAGTTGCCTAACGGCCCTAACAATCCAACACGTGAATTTAACGGACAGCGTTTTGTGCATCACAAAGCGGATGAGGCAACATGGAAGCCGTTTCGTGTTCCAGGCCTACAAAGCCGCGATACAACCATTGCTGAGCATACAGGGGACGTTGCTGGCGTCCATGTGATCCGTGTGGGCGAGGGTGCCAAAGACTGGACTAAACACACCACCGATATCTTGTTCACCTTCGTAATGGAGGGAACAATGACACTCGAGGGGGAAGGACGTGATCCTTATCCCCTTGAGGCGGGAGACGCATTTGTTATTCCACCGGACATGAAGACGCGATATGCAAATTCCTCGGCCGATTTGGAACTGCTCGAAGTGTCCTTACCTGCTGGGTTCGATACAATTGTTGGGAAATGAAATGTCACTAAAAGACGCGGCCATTGCAGTGCGTGAAAACGCCTATGCTCCTTATTCACAGTTCAAAGTGGGGGCGGCTATTCGCACGCCTTCTGGCGCTGTTTATTCTGGGTGTA